>JBDKLF010000001.1:0-3581 GCA_039795755.1 Candidatus Parcubacteria bacterium
TGACCATTAGAAAGCACCAATCTATCTCTCTCAATCCAGAACGGATCATGTGGCTTGTGATTCAATATTTTGAAATACAAAGCAGTAAAGACATCCGCCATTCCCAATGGCCCAGCAGTATGCCCTGATCCAGCAGCAAGAAGCATCTCGATAATTGATTCTCTAATATGATTCGCTTTGAGTTCGAGAAATTTCCGCTCTTCGGTAGTCAATGTCATACCTACAGTATATCAGAGGCATCGTGCAGTAATGATTTTGCTTCTGCAATGACCTGTGGAATACTTTCTGGTTCTTCATTATAAATTGCACTTCCCATGACGAATTTACTCACCCCTGCGTGATAGAGATCTTGAATATTATCGAGGTCCACATGACCATCTACCGCAATGTCTGCATCGGGTTTTATTTCCAAGACTTTCTCAATCTGATCAAAGACTCGTTCATCAAAGTCTTGTCCCTGATATCCAATACGTGCAATTCCCATACACTGAACAAAGTCTGCTTTTGTAATCATCTCTGTATATATAGGATCGCTTGAAATATCAGTTGTCGGCAAGAACGCTACTCCGAGCTTACATAATCCATCATGAGCAAGGGTAAGTAATTCATCAAAGTTCTCTTTGAGATTCTCAGCATGGACAATGAACGCTGCTGCACCTGCACGAATCCATCGTTCCATTGCTTCTCGAGGACGTGACACCATGAGATCGATTTCGTATTCAACATCTTCCCAATGTGGCAGTCCTTCTTCTTCGTTCTCGAACTGATCGAAGTCATTCCATTCATATGCATACGGCCATGAGACATTGGGAACATATTTACCATCACACATATCAATATGCACCACATGTACATCACGTGCTACGAGATCGACTTTACTTCTCAAGTCTTTCACTGTCTCTGGAATAATTGCAGGGATGATAGTACTCATGTGAATATTTAATTATAAACTACCCTTCTATTTTATTAATACGTCGTACATGTCTCTCATCTCCAGAGAATGCAGTCTCAAGCCAAAGTTCAACCGCCTCCTTGGCTTCGCCAATACTTACAAAGCGAGCACCGATAGAAAACACATTTGCATCATTGTGCTCACGTGACAATGTCACAATATCAGCACCATCACCACCTTCGGGATTACCGTACCATACTGCTGCGCGAATATTAGGGAATTTATTCGCAACAATCGCTTCACCTTGGCCTGATCCACCAATCACAATTCCTCGTGATAATCGATCCATATCTGCAGATACTGCCTGAGCAACAGGTGCAACAAAATCAGGATAATCATCGTCTTCTTCATATTCATATGCACCATGATCAACTACCTCATAGCCATTTGATTGAAGTAGCGCAACAAGCTCTTCCTTGAGCTCAAAGCCTGCATGATCTGCACCGATGTGAATGGTTCGAATGTCTTGCATAATTATTGCTTAATTGGATCCATTACTTGATAATCAGGTTTGTTAAACACATATGACTGACTATACCATACTGGACCATCTCGATATGAAGAAATTACGGTACGATGCGCAATATCAACTGATGGATTCGAAATCGCAGGTAATGTTGAATTGAGCTCATAACTTCCTGTATCAGGATTATAAATGTAGAACTCATAGTAATTATTCACTCCCGCATAACCAGTCATAGTAAAGACTCCTACGTCGATATATCCGTCAAAGTTCACATCATAGTCAATAAGAAACCTATCTGTATTCTGTGGAAGCAATGCGAGCGCATCAAGTGCATCTGGCTCTAATACAAAACTTTGTATGAACGCACTACCCTTGGATGCAGTAAGTGTATTCCCTGAGAGAGTGAAATCCCGAACATATGCAAGCGAAGGATCAGCTTCAATAGTTGGTAGTGTGTATGACTTTGCTGCCTCAGTATTGATCTCTTTCTTTATCACCGGAACCTTGTGATGTGTCTTGTATATCACCACAGCAATAATTACAAGCACCACTAACACAATAATCTTTGTGCTTACTTTCATACCTTTTGACTCGTCCTTTGAAACCTTCTTGTTTTTGTGCTCTGACATACGTCTGTGATTTAACTCAAACTTTATTAATTATTCCCTCAAATAACATGGCAACATAATACCATATAACCAAGTCAAAAGGCCCACGTATGCTATTTTTGTGGACCTTTGACATATCCCGGATAAGGCGTAACTCTTATTGATCCAGGTAACAACTTGCCATAGCACGGTGCCAATTTCTTGAGGCACAATCTCCATACTCGGAGAGCACAAGTCGTTTAATATTCGAATCTCACTCCAGTCTAATAGAGTGGAGTGCTATTGTCAAGTACCTTAATCTATTTCCAAATAAAAAGCAGGTATATGCTACCCGCTGCTGGCAAGATGATGAATTGCTAATCTCCAACACATACCAGAAACAACAAGATGATGCTCCACAGGAATACTCGCCCATCCCGACAAATTTCCAAAGGGAAGAATGTAAGGTATTGAGAAATGCCTGCCATTGATAGCAACTGGGAGACATGCTCCGTTTTCAATAGTGCCTACCAACCTCCCACCACCCGTGAAAGGTATGAGATCAGAAAGTGCTACCCAATCCAAGAGCGCCTCGAATGGTCGATGAACAATGAGTTCACCATTGAGAACTTCTCGAAGCGAATGTTCAACACTGCCTGAGCAGATCCCAAGGATAGTGGTCTGAACTCTCACACCCCTCTTCGCGAGTTCATCGAGAATGTAGCGTAGTGTATTACCACTAAAGACTCCTTCCTCGACGATGATAACTGATCTTCCTGCGACTGCATCTGCAATTGTATCGAATTGTGTAGTGAGTGAAGGACTTCCTGGACGAGGTCCATATCCTACAAACTCACCGTCTACATTAAATAAACGATTAATACTAAGTTGCAAAGCATTATCACAAGACACCATCGGATAAGTAGAGAGCAACACTGTTGTTGGTGACTGATATCGAGCAGCAAGAGCTGTAAGCTCTGCTCTCATGATTTCGAGATCGATCACTTCAACAGAACACTGAAGAAGCACTGCGAGTATTTCTGCAAATCTCCTCACGCATTCACAAGTGAAAAAAAGGTCATCTGTAATGACGTACGTTTCATCCATAATAAACAAAAAGAGCTGATTTCAGCTCTTAGTGTACCATTATTTTTTCTTGAATCTATCAATCATCATTCGATAGCCCCCACATCCACCCTTGAGCCATCGACTAATCTTTGAGATTGTATCCATCGCCTGCCCAGAAACCTCTTGAATATGCTTATATGTCTCCCCTGCATCAAGTCGCTTGGCCACCTCCCATCGCATAGCGAATTCACGCAAGTCACGCTCACTCATGAGATCACGAAAGAATGCTTTCAATTCAGCTTCATCCTTGATAGACAAAAACACTTGTATCAAGTCAGGTGAAGTCTGTGCGATTTCATCCCAAATTCGATTCTTTTCTTCTTCAGGAATTGCAGGGTGAGTAGTATGCTGCATGGATTAATGATTATAGGAATGAACCAGTCTTCACCACATGATTAACCAATGTGTGAGTATAACCTGCTTCATTGTCATACCATGCAAGTACTTT
>JBDKLF010000002.1:0-6975 GCA_039795755.1 Candidatus Parcubacteria bacterium
CGAAGGCGAAGGAGGTGGGGTCGCGGGTCGAGCCAGCAGGCGAGAACCTGTGACCACAGGATTCTTCCGTCAGGAAAATTACTCGTGACCACAGTGATTATGATAGTATTTATTTATGAAAGGAACTTTCCTTCTCTTTGTTTCAGGAGCGGTATTACTTGAAGTAATTGCAGATGTCTTATTCAAGTATTCAGTAGTACAGAATAAAAATAGTTTTTGGTTGGCTGGGATTGTTCTCTATATTATCGGCACTGCAATCTGGGCATTGTTACTCAGGTACGAACAGCTTTCAAAGGCAATTGTTATCTTTGCAGTACTCAATATTATCTTGGTAGTGCTTGCGGGAGTTTTTATATTTAATGAATCACTCACTACAATGCAAAAGGTTGGTATAGTACTTGGAATAATGAGTGTGATGCTTCTTGAGTGGTAATTACTCCACCACATTCACCTCCATCTCAATCTCAACTCCAAACATCTCTTTAACTTTATGTTGAATTTCTTGTACCACTGCCTTCAATTCATCGAGCGTACCGTCGCCAATATGAGTCATGACTAATGCATTCTTGTCATGTGTTTTGAAATTACCAAAGTCTTTGTCTTTGAACCCTGCTTGTTCTAACAACCAGCCTGTGGATATTTTTATTTCATTTCCAGAAGGGAAGTGGGGAACAGTTGGGTATTGCTTCTGAATTGTTTCAAAATGTTCTTTGCTCACAATTGCATTCTTGAAGAATGATCCACAATTAGGAACGATAGATGGGTCGGGGAGTTTGGACTTTCTGATTTCAGTAATGGCGTTTCGTATATCAATGAGACTTGGGTGTGTTTGATTGAGCTGATGCTTCTCGAAATATTCTTTTACCCCAGGATATTGTGGTAATTGGGGTGCTGCTTTTGAAAGTCTTAGATACACATAGGTGATAATGTATCTGTTTGGTTCATGCTTGAAAACACTCTCTCGATACCCGAATTTACAATCTGAATTTGAAAGTGTAATGAACTCATCTTTTTCGGTATCGTAGACGCGGACTTGCTCAAGCGTATCTTTTATTTCTTGCCCATAGGCACCGATATTCTGTACGGGAGCTGCTCCTGTCGATCCTGGAATTGCAGACATTGCTTCGATACCAGAGAGGTGATGCTCGACGGCGTATTTCACTACATCATCCCAATGTTCTCCTGCACCGACCCGAAGTATTTCATGGTCGTCTGTGTGTGCAACGATATCGAACCATGGTAGTGCGTTGATAATGATATATCTGTCGACTTTTTCATGATGAAAAATAGTATTAGTTCCTTTGCCTACAACATGGAAAGGAAGGTTGAGATGCTTCGACTCAAGAACCGCACTACGTAATGCTCTTTCAGTAGTGATCGTAACATTCCTTGTTGCATCACCACCGAGTTTGAAGCTTGAAAGTGTCGAAAGTTTCATACTTGTAATATATCATATATGAGATAAAATTATAAAATCATGAAAAAGATCACAGAGAAAAAGACAGGAATCGCAGCATCGTTCGGATTACTAGTGAAGTCACTTCGTGAAGAGAAGCAACTGACGCAAAGTGATTTTGCAAAAGAACTCAAGACCTCACAGAGTGCTGTGGCTCGCATCGAAGCAGGTGAGCAGAATCTCACTGCAGGTGAAATCGAAAAGATTAGTAAAGTCCTCGGACGCTCAATGGTCTCAGTGCATTCATCTATTGATTTCCAGATCAGAGGTGGACGCAAGCTCAAAGGATCAATTACTACCAACGCTTCCAAGAACGGAGCGATGGGATTGCTGTGTGCATCACTCTTGAACAAATCGCGCACCACACTTCACGGCATTCCTCGTATCGAAGAAGTGTTTCGAATTCTTGAAATCATAGAATCAATTGGTATCAGGGTGAAATGGGTCAAGAATAATACGCTCGAGATCGAACCACCAAAGGAGTTCAATATGAAAGGACTTGATGGTGAGGCAGCAGCACGCGTGCGATCAGTGCTCATGATGATTGGACCGCTTGCGCATCATGTGAAGAGCTTCACCATTCCTCATGCGGGAGGATGCAAGATGGGGGAGCGAACGATTGCAGCACACCGCTATGGACTTGAGGAATTGGGAGTGAATATTGTTACCAAGAATGATCATTACCTGATCACTACTAAAGCATTCAAGAAAGATGCAGAGATTGTTATGTATGAGGCAAGTGATACTGCAGCCGAGAATCTCCTCATGGCAGCAGCGCTTATTCCGGGCAAGACGGTCATTCAATTCGCGCCACCGAATTATCAAGTACAAGATGTATGCTTCTTCCTCGAGAAATGTGGAGTGAGAATTGAGGGAATTGGAAGTACCACACTTACGGTCTATGGTGTATCAGAAATCAATAAGCCGATCGAATACGAGAACTCAGAAGATCCTATTGAATCAATGATGTTCATCTCGGCTGCGATTACCACCGGATCAACATTGACCATCAAGCGCTGTCCGATCGACTTCCTCGCGCTCGAGCTTATGAAGCTTGAGAAGATGGGATTGAAGTATGACAAGTCAAAGGCGTATGTGGCACGCAATGGTCGCACCAAGCTTGTCGATATCACTATTCATCCATCACAGCTCACTGCTCCCGCGGACAAGATTCATTCATTGCCATATCCAGGGATCAACACTGATAACCTGCCGTTCTTTGTTCCTATTGCCACCCAGACCGAAGGTACGACCCTTATTCATGATTGGATGTGGGAGAACCGCGCTATCTACTTCACCGAGCTCAATCGACTCGGTGCCAAGGTCACCCTCGCTGACCCTCACCGTGCCTATGTTACTGGGCCTACACGGCTCAAGGCTGCTCAGGTCGTCTGTCCTCCCGCACTTCGCCCGGCAGTGATTATCATGATTGCCATGCTCGCCGCCGAAGGAACCTCACTCCTCCGTAACGTCTACTCAATCAATCGTGGCTACGAAGAAATCGCCCGCCGACTGAATGCGATCGGGGCGGATATTAAGATCATTGCTTCGTAGTATAATTATATGGTGGAAAACTACCAATCATTTTTAAATACTTTCTGGGAATATTTATCAAAAGGAATTGTTCCTGTCGCATCTCTGTTAATAGGTGTTGCTATTGGCATGTATAGAGATAATAGGAAAATGATTTTTGATAAAAAATTAATTATCTACTCTGATATAATTTCAGAAACATCTCAACATCTTTATATGGATGGTAAAGTAAATTTTCGAGAACTGGCTAAGTTGCTTGCACCAGCAAGATTAATTAGTGGTGGAGAGCTTCAAAATTGTATAAGAGAGTATTATTCTTTGGTTACCGAATACTGGAACCTTTCAGATTCAGAAGAAAAGGATAATAAATCAGCACAAATTACAATGGTTGGTATGGAGATCGAACAGTTAATGAGAAAAGAGCTTGGTGTTAAAAGATTTTTAAGTAAATCAAAAACAGGTATTAAGCTTTTGAAATAGTTATCCACTTCCGCCTCTCCTAATCTGTTAGAATTAACTCATGCAAAACTTAGGAAACAAAATTGTAGTCGTTGGAGTGAGTGCTTCGGGGAAGTCGACATTTAGTCGGAGACTGGGGCAGAAGTTGCAGATTCCTGTTACTTATATGGACGCAATAATGTGGAAGCCGGGGTGGAATTATATTGGTGATGAAGAAACTGAACGAGTACTTAATGAAGTAAGTACAAGGGAGCGATGGATTATCGAAGGGTATATTTCAAAAGGATCACGAACTGCAATTTTTGAAAAAGCAGACAGTATTATCTACCTCGATTATTCTCGATGGACAGTTGCATGGAGATACATCAAACGATACTGGAAACATCGAACACATCCTCGACCAGAGCTCGAAGGTAGTCCAGAAAAGTTTAGTTTCAAATTTTTTAAGCTCGTATGGACGAAAGGCGAAGCGATTTCTCTCAATAAATTCTTGGCAGAAATAAAGGATAAAAGCAAAATAACAACACTTACTTCACCACAAGAGGCAGAGAACTTTCTTGCTCGTATTACAAGTGCCTAGTTATCCACTACCACCTCTCAACCAATATCTGATACGATAGGGAACCTGCCGCGAAATTTTCAAGGGCAGGTTTTTCGTTGACTTATTTAATAGATTAATAAAAGTAATGCCATATATTTATTTTATGAAAGAGCAAGACTATCACGTTACTGTCGACTTCCACGAGATCAAGTGCTGGATTCAGAGACACAATATGATCCCGGTATTAGTAAAGAAAAACGGTAAGTCCTATCCAGATATCGTCTCCGAGAAGGAGCTCAAGGAGGGAAGTGAGAAGACATCGCTGGTGGATTTCCTCAATACTATGCTCAAGCGTGAGCTTGCTTTCAAATACAATGACCATTCCTACGAATTGGTGAATCAGGACGACTATATAGATGAAATTCAAGACTTGTGATAGACTGCTTTCCTATGATTGATACAACAAAAAAGACCAAGATTGTGTGCACCATCGGCCCGGTGACTCAGTCTGAGGAAATGCTTACCAAATTACTAAAGGCCGGAATGAACATTATGCGAATGAACTTCTCACACGGAGACTTCGCAGAACATCAGGTAAAGGTTGATAATTTCAAGAAAGCTGTTGCAAAGACAGGAATTCCTGCAGCAATGTTCCAGGACCTTGGAGGACCAAAGATTCGAACCGGTGAATTCGGAACTGAATCAGGACGAGTGACTGTCAAGGCAGGACAGAAGTTCGTACTTACGACTGAAAAAGTAGTAGGAGATGAAAACCGAGTAAGTATTAGTTATGCCAAGCTTCCACAAGAAGCAAAGGTGGGTGAGCGAATCATGCTCGATGACGGTAAGAAGCAATTGCTCATTACTGATATCAAAGGAAAAGAAATTACGACCAAGGTAATTGCTGGTGGAGAACTCAAGGGACGACGAGGAGTGAACCTTCCTGATACTGATCTCTCAATCTCATCATTGACCGAGAAGGATAAGGCTGACATTGCATTCGGTCTCAAGAACAAAGTTGATTTCTTTGCACTCTCATTCGTACGACGACCTTCTGATGTTCAGGAGCTCCGAGATATTTTGAATAAAGCAAAGTCAAAGGCGGGAATTATCTCAAAGATCGAGACACCACAGGCACTTGAGAACATCGATGAAATCATCGCGCTCTCAGACGCAATCATGGTTGCTCGAGGAGACCTCGCGGTAGAAATCCCTGCAGAAGAAGTTCCACTCGCTCAGAAGATGATGATTCGAAAGTGTAATGAAGCTGGTAAGCCAGTGATCACTGCAACACAAATGCTTGAATCAATGATCAAGTCTCCTGTTCCAACACGAGCAGAAGTATCTGACGTAGCGAACGCTATCATTGATGGAACTGATGCAATCATGCTTTCTGAAGAAACAACTTTGGGAGATTTCCCGATCCAGGCTGTTGAAATGATGACAAAGATTGCAAAGAAGATCGAAGCTGAAAGTATGCACGAACAGTTGCTCGTGAATGGAAATGATCACAAGATCACTGGAGTAGGTGAATCAATCTGTTCTTCAGCAGTAAAGACTGCTGACCGAGTAGGAGCGAAGTTCATCGTGGCTCTCACTAAGTACGGATACAGTGCTCGAATGACTTCACGTCACAAGTCACCAAAGCCGATTCTCGTGGTAACACCAGAACTCGATACCTTCAACAAAGTATGTTTGAGTTTCGGATGTTTCCCATTGCACATTGATGCATTCAAGAACTTTGACGATGCGCTCGATCATATCAAGCCACTCATGGTGAAGGAAAAGTTGGTAAAGAAGGGAGACAAGATTGTGGTAGTTTCTGGAGTACCTTTCAATAAGGTGACAGAATCAAATGTCTTCATGGTTGAAACATTGTAATCATCTGATTATATTCTCAAACAAAAAAGCTCACCTCAGGTGAGCTTTTTTGTTGGGTGTGAAATAAAAAAAGTAAGATGGCCTACTTTTAGTTCCGGCAACCGCGAATGATATCGAGGAATTTGCCTTGGGTCTCGCTTATGGAGCGATCGCTAATCGCTAGAAAGACGATGTAACCTTGTCTTTTGAAACTTGTGATTTCCCTTGATTGAGAAGGTTGGAGGATTCGCACCTTTAAGTGTCGAGGTTTACCTCTCCCTGATTTCATCCCCCAATCGGTCACAATCATACTTGCTTTGGGGTCATTTGCGGGCTTTAGTTCAAGCCAGCTTGGTTTCCAGCTCCAGGGTCCCCAGACAAGTTTCTTGAAAGTTTCAATAATCGGGTTTGTTTTAGCTAACGGTGTGCTCATGTGATTCGTCCACTACATTAGCTCCGTTAGGGAAAATATGCAACTCTGCTACAATAGGTGTATGAAATATAAAAAAGTCATGAATAGCCTCGCTTTTCTTATCATTATATTCCTCGTGCTGCTCTCGTTGTGTGTATGGTATTGGTGGTCACAAAAAAACATGACTTCAGAAAAGGAGCCCGAGAACTTTTCAGTAAAATTGTTGCATGTCACTGGCCCTTGTCCTGTAGCTCATGGATGCGAACATGATATGGCAATAGATGCAAAGGGGAACATTACTCGAGATGGGGTGATGACTCGCACACTTAGTCCTGAAGAGCTTACTGAAGTGAAATCAATTATCAAGAAAAGTGGCTATATGAAAAACGGCTGTACTGATCTCGGAGTGACTGATAATGGAGAGAATTGGACAGTTACCTATAATGGCGAGACCAAATCAAGTGGAGTTACTGCATGCAAAGAACTCACTGATGTCATGACAATTATGTATCGAATGCCATCGAATTAATAAAATTTATGCATATGAAGAATTATAAAAAAGGTTTTGGAAGTGTTGCGTTTCTCGTGAGTATGTTCATTATCCTCATGACATTTAGTGTATGGTATTACTTGTATCAATTACCCGAGCAACAGTATTGGGTGAGTGATGAAGTGGTGAGTGTGGCTACTTCGACTCAGTCTGGATTTACAACT
>JBDKLF010000003.1:0-19286 GCA_039795755.1 Candidatus Parcubacteria bacterium
TATTATACATCACATGATTAAAAGTACTTTTCTGTATATTAGTAGCGTAGTGTTTCTATTTTTGATTTCCTTTTTCTCCCTTCCTGTAGCAGGATCGGATGCTGATTCAAGCAAAATTGTATTGTTGGTGCTCTGGGGAATAAGTGCATTAGTTATGACACTTATCAGTGCATTCTCAGAGCGTTCATGGAGAGCACCTTTCAAAACATCACTCATTGGAATAGCTTCGCTTCTTGCATTCCTTTTGGTACTTTCAAGTGCATTCTTTTCTCAGATTGCACGTATCTCATTCTTTGGTGATGGATATGCAATAGGAGTTCCATTGTTCTTTGTGATGGCAATGGGGATTTCTTATATTGTCTCACTTCTTGCTCGTGATACACGAAGAGGAGGTCAGGTCTTTCTCTCAGTGATTGGAGGAGTTGCAGTTGCGACAACGATTTCACTTGTTGCAATACTTATTCGTTCAATCTTTGGAATGTCTCAGAATACTGCAGCGTATATGTTTAGTTTGGTAAGTAAATGGAATGATGTAGGAATATATGCCGCTATGCTTCTCATTGCATCATTGTATGCAATACGATCATTTGCTCTACGAGGATTGGGAGCAGTACTTGGGTATGCACTCTTTGTGGTGAGTATCGTAATGCTTGCAACGGTGAATCTCGTGTTGGTGTGGACATTACTCTGTATCACATCAGTTGTGGTACTTGTAAGTATTTTAAAAAACAAAGAGACACAGGTTCCAGGTGGAAAGTGTTATGTGTGGTGTGTTGCATTGCTTGCGCTTATCTCACTTGTCTTTGTACTCGATAACCATTTTGGTTTGTTCAAGGGTAATGTTGCCGGATTCGCGACCAAGTCGTTTGGTGTTTCTTCGATTGTAGCGTATACATCAATATCAAGTACTGGTACTGTAATTGGGGGAGTGATGTCACAATCACCACTCTTTGGATATGGTCCAGGAAGATTTGCTGACGCATGGAGATTGTATCGACCACAAGGAGTGAATCTCTCACAGTTCTGGTCTACTGAATTTACCTATGGAGTGGGACTATGGCCGACATTTGTGGTTACCACAGGAATCGTGGGAGCATTGGGACTTCTTACACTTGTGTTGGTAATTATCTGGAGTGCAATACGCTTGTACCGAAAGGGTGAGACTTCTGGTATCGTCATGTACATCAATCGTGTAGTTGCATTGATAGCATTGTTCATGACAGTGATTTTCTTTGTGTATAGTCCAGGTATTGGTGCAGCGTTCGTGTATGCAGCAGTGGTTGGTCTCCTTATTGGCTTCTCATACAAACATGAGACAGTGACAACATTTGAAGTGTCATTGTTCGCTCGTTCTAATGTCTTTGGATTGGCAACAGTACTCGTAGTTGTACTTGTGGCACTTGGTTCATTGTGGATGTATACCACAAAGGTTATTGCGGCCTATCAATACAATATTGCAATAACAATTCCTGCGACTGATAGTGCGGCTCTCTACCAAATCTCTGATCGATTACAGAAAGCATTTAACGCAGAGCATCGAGATACCTACGCACGTGCATTAGGAACTGCATATTATGCCCAGTTCAATAATTTACTTGTTGCTTCAAGTAGTTCATATACTTCAACTGATTTCCAGAATATGTTGAACTCAGTGATTGGTGTATCAAGTAATGCGATTGTTTCTAATCCATTCAATGCTCAGAATTATCTCTTCGTGGCAGAATTGTTCAGATCACTTGCTGCCCAAGGTGTGAGTGGTGCAAGCAAAGAAGCAGAGGGACTTTATACTGCTGCTCGTGTGTATGAGCCATATAATCCACTTATTTCAGTACTTGAGGCTCGACTTGCTCTCCAGAATAAAGACAGTGAAGCTGCGCAGACAAAGCTTCAGGAGGCAATCAATCTCAAGCCAAATTATACAGAAGCGGTGTTCTTGCTCTCACAGATACTCATTGAGAACAATGGATCAAAGGAAGCGATTTCTCAGCTGGAAGCTCGATCAAAGTTATCTCCAGTGGAGCCAATTGTATTCTTCCAGCTTGGTTTCTTGAAATACGCAAACAAGGATTATACAGGCGCTGTTCCAGCACTTGAAGCCGCTGTATCTCTTGTACCTGATTATTCAAATGCCATGTACTTCCTTGGATTGGCTTACTATAATGTTGATCGAACGAATGATGCGATTGCTGCATTCGAACGGGTAGTTGCACTTAATCCTGATAGTGCCGAAGCAGCAAGTGTTCTCGCTAATCTCAAAGCAGGCAAGGCTCCATTTGCTACCGCAGTTGTTACTCCAGAAAAGCGAGCGAAGCTTCCAGTGAACGAAAAGACCAAGACACAGGAAGAATAATCTATGGTAAAGAAGCTTTTCTCATTCCTTTCACAAGAGACCAAAGGTCTTCATCAAGCTGCATACTTGATTGGATTCTTTACCTTTCTTTCCCAGATATTGGCGTTAGTGCGAGATAGAATATTTGCGCATGTCTTTGGAGCAGGGAGCTTGCTTGATATGTACTATGCATCATTTCGTGTACCTGATCTAGTATTTGTAACAGTATCATCACTTGTATCTGTTTCAGTATTGGTACCGTTTCTTGCACAAGCTGATACACATGACAAAGCAAAGAAAGCGATTAACTCATTGTTCACATTTTTCTTTGGGCTTATGTGTGTGGTGATCGGAATTGTTGCGTGGTACATGCCAGAACTTGTGCGACATCTCGTTCCTGGGATCACTGATCCTGCACTTATTACCATGTCGAGAATCTTACTTCTTTCACCACTTATTCTCGGTGTTTCAAATCTTTGTGGAGGAATTATTCAAGCAAAGCGGCGTTTCTTATCATATGCACTCAGTCCGATATTTTATAATATTGGAATTATTCTTGGACTCATGGTGTTCTACAAGCCCTATGGTGTTGCGGGGCTCATGTATGGAGTGGTGGTAGGTGCTGCACTTCATTTGCTTATACAAATTCCTGCAGTAATGAAAGAAAAGCTTATTCCTCGCTTCACACTACGTATCGAATGGAAATCAATTAGAGACATTTTCTTATTATCAGTTCCTCGGACACTTACGCTCGCGAACACTCAATTGATTATGTTGTATTGTATTTCACTCGCGTCATTATTTGCTGTTGGATCGATTTCAATCTTTACTTTTGCATACAATCTTCAGTCGGTACCATTGGCAATTATCGGCGTGAGTTACTCACTGGCTGCATTTCCAACTCTATCAAGGTTGTGGCACGAGAAAGATCTTATTAGTTTTCGCAAAGAATTGTGGGCAGGAGTTCGACATATTCTATTCTGGTCAATTCCTGTAATTGTATTGTTTATCGTGTTGCGTGCACAGATTGTTCGAACGATTCTCGGATCAGGAGCATTTAGTTGGGAAGATACACGATTGACTGCTGCAGCACTTGCACTCTTTGCGATTTCGGTTGCGGCACAGAGTATTGTACTTATCTTTGTTCGTGCCTTGTATGCAATGGGCAAGACAAGTAAACCATTTGTCTATGCATGTATTGGATCATGCGTATCAGTGATTGCTGTCTGGTATGGATTCAACACAGTGTGGGGAATGAATGTACTTCATGCATGTGCAGTGTGGCTCAAGGTTGCTGATATTAGTGATACAAGTGTACTTCTGCTCCCACTCGCATTCTCGGTAGGAATTATTGTACAGGCATCATTGTTATGGAACTTCTGTCAGCGAACATGTGGCATCGAGCGTGGAGTGTTCCAGTCATTGTGGCAATCATGTCTGGCATCATTAGCGATAGGATATATTGCTTATGTGGGACTTAATGTTTTTGATACGGTGTTTAACCTCAATACATTTGTAGGTATTTTCTTACAAGGATTATGTGCGGGAATATTGGGTATTATTGCAGGAATCGCGATACTTATTGCCATTCGTAATAATGAAATTATGGTGGTCTGGCAGACACTACATTCAAAGATTTGGAAGACAAAAGCAATTACCGAAAACGAGCCAGAGCTTTTGTAAAATAAAAATCTTGCTTTAGCGGTAGTGGGCTACCAATTGAGCAAGAGTCGCTTGTCGTGTAACTGCTCGTCTCCTGCGGTAACCAATAACCGTTACAGTCCCAGTAAAAAGGTCGTATTGTCGAACAGCTTTGTATGGACCTGGCCCGGTAGCAACTTCAAAAATGATTGCATTCTCCTCGAAAGACCAGCCAATCATGGAATGAGTTGTGTGTCTCAAGATTACTCCAGCATTGTGGGCTTCGTTTTCTGTAATGCTACCGCGATCACTGAGCGCACGCAAAAGGGCAAAAGCTTCGTCAATGTGCATAGTGTTTAACGCATAGTATAATTCAATCAAACCTTTGTCAAATAAGGCTTTTTCTGCTAGTATGGTTCCACTATGTCTCTACAGCAGATCAGAAACTTCAGTATCATCGCCCATATCGACCACGGGAAGTCGACCTTGGCTGATCGCATGCTCGAAATCACTCATACCGTAGAACAGCGCAAAATGCGCGATCGAGTACTCGATGATATGGAACTCGAACAAGAGAAAGGAATTACCATCAAGATGCGACCGGTACGAATGCAGTACAAGGATTATACCTTGAACCTTATTGATACTCCTGGTCATATTGATTTCTCATATGAAGTATCTCGAGCACTTAAAGCGGTTGAAGGTTCGGTGTTACTTGTAGATGCAACTCAGGGAGTACAAGCCCAGACACTTACTACACTTGGTATGGCACGAGAAGCTGGACTTACTATCATTCCTGCAATTTCAAAGATTGATTCACCGATTGCTCGTACTGAGGAGGTGGTAAAGGAATTGATGAAATTACTTGAGTGCAAAGAAGAAGATATCCTCAAAGTTTCTGGAAAGACCGGAGAGAATGTTGATAAGCTCCTTGAAGCGGTGATTGATCGAGTTCCTGCACCTCGAGATGAATTCCGAGGTCCGAATGATACACGAGCTCTCGTCTTTGATTTTCAGTATTCGAATCATAAAGGTGTAATTGTCTTTGTGCGAATACTCGATGGAAGTGTAAAGAAAGGTGATGAATTACGATTCGCGATTGCACAAGAAAAATTCGTCGCACTCGAAGTAGGGGTATTCAAACCAGAAGAGACTGCAACGGGAGTGCTTGAGACAGGGCAAATTGGTTATATTGTCACTGGTATCAAGAAGCCTGGTGTTGCCTCAGTGGGAGATACGGTCACTCAACATAAGTTTCCTTTGCCAGCGATGGAAGGATACACTCGTCCGGTACCGATGGTATGGGCATCTATTTATCCCGAGAGTCAGGATGATTTCGATGATTTGCGATTAGCATTGGGACGATTGCGATTGTCTGATTCGTCGTTTACCCATGAAGAAGAAACTTCAGGATCATTAGGACGAGGATTCCGTTGTGGATTCCTTGGATTGCTTCATCTTGAGATTATTACTGAGCGATTGAAGCGAGAATTCAATCTCGATCTCATCGTAGCTACTCCTTCTATTACTTATGAAGTTACTTATAAGCAGGGAATTGGATCATCGAAGGGTGGTACCACAGAGACTATTTATACTCCTTCAATGTTTCCTGATCATGGTACGACTACACAGATTCGTGAGCCATGGATGAAAGTTCAACTCTTTGCCCCTGCGGATTATCTCGGTGCATTGGTGCCATTACTCTATGATCATGAAGGTGAGACAGAATCAACTGAGACCTTGTCTGATGGACGAGCTGCTCTGGTAGTGCATATGCCATTGCGAGAATTGATGAGAAACTTCTTCGATGATCTAAAGAGCGTGTCTTCAGGATATGCTTCTATCTCGTATGAAATGGAAGGAATGCGTGATGCTGATGTTGCACGACTCGATATACTCGTTGCAGATGAACCAGTAGAAGCATTCTCACGTGTGGTCTCAGTACGACGTATTGAGGAAGATGCGGAGAAAGCAGTAGAAAAACTCCATAACATCCTTCCGCAACAAATGTTTAAGACCAAGATTCAAGGATATGGATTGGGACGAATTATTTCTTCACGAACATTGTCAGCATTGCAGAAGGATGTGACACAACATATGTACGGAGGAGATATTACTCGAAAAATGAAACTCCGAGAAAAACAGAAGAAGGGTAAGAAAAAGATGATGGAACGAGGAAAGGGTAACGTGAATATTCCTAACGACGTCTTCCTCAAGATGATGCGAACAGGGGAGTAATTATCTATTTAATCTCCGTCTGAGATATTTTTGCTGCAAGCTCTGCTTCTTGCTGTTTGTCAATTAAGTCTGATAATCTTTTTTGTCTTATTTTGTATTCTTCCTCTGTAACACATCTTTCTTCGTATAGACTTTGATAAAAAGATTTAGACATTGCCTCTACACTCCAAATACTATTTGCCATATCGTTTGTACTTGAATATCTACCATCTAAATTATCTTTCACAATTCTTTGAAGTGCACTACTTATTCCATTTGCATCTTGCATCCATATTTTAACCTGAGCCTTATTCTTTTCTTCTTGGTTTTTTCCAACCCAGTATTGCCAAACAGAAAAAATTACAAATAGAAATCCGATTAAAGTTGAGATGATTGACCACCAAAAAAAGAAATCAATGTCGTAATTTATCCAGTGTGTTCGTGAAAATGAAATACCACCAGTAAAACCAATTAGTAACCCAAGTGTGGTGAATAAGCTTATTTTGGAAATACTTTGCATATTTTAGAAACTGCCTCTAACTCCTGGCATGTAGAGCAAGATAAAGCTCACAATGATGAGGATGCAGATAATGGTCCAGCCGATACGGAAATGTTTTTTGAACTTAGGGTCGAAAATCATAAAATGTCTATAAAATTGATATGATATAGTATACAGAAACATGCTCGAATATCAAAGGAAACAAAGCGTCAAAAACATGTTGTACTCAAAGCTGAGTATCGCCATTTTACTCATACTTTTTGTCCTTTTTGCTAAGGGGGCATGGGGTATGTATGGCAAGATGAAGACAAGTGCTGAAGCTCGCGAAGGAACCCGCAAAGAGCTTAATGTCCTCACTGAGCGCAAGAATAATGTAGGAGATGAAATTGCCCGCCTCAAGACCAAAGAAGGCCTAGAAACCGAGATTAGAGGCAAATTCAACGTTGCTATGCCTGGCGAGGAAGTGCTGATTCTTGTAAAAGGCGAGGAGGTCCCTCAAGAAGTCAAAAAGGAGGGATTCTTCGAATCTATTTTGAACAAAACCAAAGCTTTTTTCACCGGAGAATAAGTGATATACTATTTTCCTAACCCACATATACTATGAAAAACATCACTATATATTCAACAGATTCTTGTACCTACTGTGCAATGGCGAAAGAGTATTTCAAATCAAAGAATGTAACTTACACTGAGTTTAATGTAGGTTCAGATATTGATAAGCGAAAGGAAATGGTTGCTAAGTCAGGTCAGATGGGAGTTCCTGTTATTGATATTGGAGGATCAGTAATTGTAGGATTTGATCAAGAAAAGATTGACGCTGCACTTGCTGCGTAATAAGTACTATAAGACAGAAAGAAAAAACAAAAAATGTCGCCTAAGAGCGTAAAGCCTTTAGGTGACATTTTTTGTTTTTTCTTTCTGGGCACTGATGTGGTAGATTGGGAGTGCGCCCCCGTAGTTAAATGGATATAACAGTCCCGTCCTAAGGGGTAGTTGTAGGTTCGATTCCTGCCGAGGGCACCTTTTAGTGAGAGAGACCGAGAGGCTTAGATTACCTTAAGGTCTGTATGTAAGTTATAATCTCTGTATATATGCCAGAAGAAGCACCAAAAGATTACTACCAAATCCGTCAGGAAAAAATTGAAGGAGATGAGATAGAAGGAAAAGTTCTGTCTTTTGACGACCTTGAACGGGGCAAATCGACTGATTTAAAAATAAATAAAATCAATAGGATCTTAGGCAGTGGTAGCTATGCAAGCTGGGTGGCGGAGGTGAATGTCGAGCTGGCTAAGGATCAAAGTTCGGAGAAGAAAACTCACAATATGGTCATGAAGAGATACCGGGAAGAAGGAACTGATGCCACCAGAAACCTTGAGAGGTCATACAGGAATCATCGTACACTTCAATCTAAAGGTATTCCGACATGGGATACATATAGAATCAACGAAGAGCATAAGCTTGCTCTTATGACGTTAGGTATAAAAGATAACGAAACGCTTCTTACTGCAACAGATATAGGAGAACACCCGAGCATCGAACTATTTAAGCAGAATCCACTGGAAGAAGTGGCAAATTTCGATGATTTTGTTGAACAAGTAAAATCTATCCTTATTAAGGCAAATGAAAATATTTTTCGTTTGAGAGTAGATATGTGGGGAGTAGTCTTCAAACCCATTGCTGATAATCCTGGTGCATACGAACTCAGGGCTATTGTTGCCGATTTAGATAGTCTTGATAGATCAGAAGAACCATTTTACCAAAGACACTATGGGGCAGATATCAAGCAAAGATGGGTACAAGAAAATCTCGATAACCTTAGCGCTGCACTATTTGGAATATATCCTGGAAACAGAGAGGAGAAAAGATCATTTGCTGATTTGATTATCGAGAAAGTTAAGTAATTTGCCCCGACCGAGGTGCCTCAATTTGATTTTCAAAAAATCACTAAGCAACCCTTACCAGGTCTCACGTGGTATTATCCGAGACCTTGAGGGGGGGCACAGTTTATTTTGTTTTGAATATATAATCTGCTATTCTTATTAGTACAAGACATGACGTTCCCGACACATTTATTAGCTGGGCTTATTATAGGAAAGATAACAGGTCAGTATACGGCGGCAATCGCTGGATCTTTGGTCATAGATATTGACCATCTTGTCTCATATTTTAAAAATGGAATATTGTTCAAGCCAAGGGCACTTTTAAAGGCGATGAAAAATGAACATGATCCATGGGACGATCAGAGAAATTTTCTTCACAGTGTGTTTGCTTGGGCCATTGTTACTATTATTTTTTGCTACATAAACATGCCACTAGGGAGTGTTTTTTCGGTAGCATATCTAGGACATTTAGTATTTGATGCACTTGATGGGGCAGTATTTTATCCGTTTTTCCCTTTGAGAAAATTTGTCCTTCGGGGTGGAATATCTTACCACTCAAGAGCAGAAGCTGTGTTTACAGGAATACTAGCGACTATGTTTTTGTATCTTTTTATTATGTAAGTAGACTGTTTCTTAAGCTTTTCTGCATTATTATTAATGGTGCGACTTGGTCTGTAAATATTTCAAATTGTCGTACTGCTTGATGAAGGAGCATTTCTTTTGCATCAAGTGTTTGTATTCCAAGCTCTTTTGCAGTGTTGGTAAGTAATGTTTCTCCGTATGTGAGATCGAATACGACTGAAACACGTTTGAGCCATTCAGGAGAAACTATTAATTGAGTATCTGAATGCAATCCTATAGAAGTTGCATTAATACAGATATCTACATGTGGCAAATCAGTATTGCTCACATAAGTAACTCCGAATTCCTTTGCAAGTATTTGAGCTTTTGCTTGTGTACGGTTGGTAATAAAGACATCATTTTTTATATCTTGTAATGCATACAGACAAGCACGCGCCACACCACCTGCGCCGTATATAAGAATTTTTTTGTTTCTAATATCAACACAATCATTCAGTACTTTTTTGAATCCATACCAGTCAGTATTTTCGCCTATAACTTTTCCGTCTCGTATGTATAAAGTATTAACAGCACCAATCATCTGTGCTTGTGGAGTGAGCGTATCGAGAAATGGAATGACTGATTCTTTGTAAGGAACCGTAACACTGAATCCTGAGTACGTTCCTGTTCGCAGGTCATTGATAAGTCCCTCTAATTCAGACGCGTTAACATCTTTTTTATCATAAATAGCAGCTAGTCCTAGTGCTTTGAAACCTGCTTCAAAAAGCCTAGGAGAGAGACTGTGATCAAGCGGATGTCCAATAACAGCGAAATGCTTCATGATTTAAATATTACGTATTTCAAATGGACCAAAAAAAATATGATGTGCTACATGTTTTTTGAAATCAGTAAGTACATCATTGAATGAAGTAATTTGTACTGAAGCTACCTCAATTTCTATAGCAAAACGATATTCATTTGTATCTGAATACATTGAATGAATTTGAATAAGATTAAGTTGTGCTTTCTGAAAGGGAAGCAGTGCTTGTACTAATGATCCCGGTTCGTGCATAAGGGTAAAAATAATAAGTGCACGATTGGCGGCTCCAATAGTTGCTTCTTGATTATTTTGTCCTAATAAAAAGAAAGTGGTGTATGCATCTTTGTCTTCGAATGATTCATTTAATACAGCGAGGTGATAATACTCAGCTGCAGATACAGGTCCAATTGCTGCATAGTGAGAGCATGTCTCATCTTCTGCGACACATCGTGCTGCTTCACCGTTACTTGTTGAGGAATGTGACGGTAGGTTTAGTTTTTGTATATTTTTCTTGCATGCATCCAATGCTTTAGGGTGAGCAATAACTGCAGAAACATCACTGATTGTGTGAGGTGACTTTGTCATGAGACAAAAATGTAATTTCATTTTGATGGCGCCAAGTATACGTAGAGGACAAGGGGTATGTGTCTCTGTGTAATCAAGGAGCTTTATAAATGATTCAAGTGCTTCTGCAACACGACCACCTGCAGCTGTTTCCATTGCAATTGCTCCATAGCCACCGTGCTGTATGACAAGATCAATGATCTCTGAATTTGTAGTAGCAGGTATGCAGTTGCCATTGGTGATTGATGGTAGATGATACTCTTTTGCAAGTCTTTCGTACGCAATGGTTGAGAATGTTGTGCCGACTGGTCCGAGAAAAGTAATGCTTTTCATTGCAGGATTATAGCACGTGCCAACTTGATTGTTATATAGTATTCTTAACCTACATGGAAACATCAAAGATATTAGTACTTGAGCCCCAAAAAGATTATGAACTCATTGATTCTGGTGAAGGAGAGAAGCTTGAACGACTGGGTGATGTGGTGATGATTCGACCTGACCCACAAGCGTTGTGGTTACGTGCGAGCCCAGAGCTCTGGAGTACTGCGGATGTTCATTATGTGCGAACGGGTGCAAAGACAGGTGAATGGAAGCGACTCAGTCAAAAGGCAAAGACACTTCCTGAATCATGGGAAATTGAATTTGGTGACTTACATTTCGAAGTGTATCTTTCTTCATTCAAGCATATTGGAATCTTTCCTGAGCATAAGCCGAATTGGGAATGGTTTAGAAAACAAATTGAGCATAATAAAGAAGACAGAAAGGAGGCAATCACTGTATTGAATCTATTCGGTTATACCGGTGGAGCGAGCCTAGCATGCGCGCAGGCAGGTGCGCAGGTGACACACGTCGATAGTTCAAAGAGCTCAGTTACCAGTGCTAATCGCAATGCTGAATTATCAGGTCTCAAAGATAAGCCAATTCGTTGGATTCTCGAAGATGCTTTCGCCTTTGTTCAGAAAGAATTACGAAGAGGTAAGACATATGATGCTATTCTCATGGATCCACCATCATTCGGTCATGGAACCAAAGGTGAAGTATGGAAAATTGAAAAGCAGTTCACTGATCTTGTTTCTGATGCAATCAAATTACTTTCTGATACACCTGTATTCTTTACTATCAATGGTTATGCAGCCGGATATTCACCGATTGCTTACGCGAATAACATTCATGTGCTTAAAGAACGATTTGGAGGTGAAATTGAATATGGGGAATTAACAATTCAGGAGTCACAGGCAAAGCGATTGCTTCCTGCAGGAATCTTTGCTCGATGGGGTAAAGTGCGCTAATCTAGCTTGTATGAAAGAACTCGACATTGTCTACGAAGATAATCACATAATTGCCATCAACAAAGTTCCTGGTATCGCTGTTCAAGCTGCAGAAAAGGGTGAAGTAGATCTCTTTGAAGCAGTGAAGCAACTTATTAAAGTCCGTGACAACAAACCAGGTAATGTATACCTCGCGATGATTCATCGTATCGATCGACCAGTCTCTGGAATTGTGCTCTTTGCAAAGACCAGTAAGGCAGCATCACGACTCTCAGAACAAATGCGTGATGGAGATATTGAAAAGGTCTATGAAGCAATTGTTCATGGTATTGTTCGTGAGAAGAAAGCAAAGCTTGTGAATTTCCTCTCCAAGTTGCAGCAGAATCGTGGGTACAAAGCAGTAGTGGTTCAGCGAGGTGGAGACAAAGCGGTACTTGAGTACAAAGTCGTTGACCAAAAGCTTGATGCAACCAAGCTCTCTATCGCTCTTGAGACAGGGAAATTCCATCAGATTCGTGCACAACTCGCACATATTGGCCATCCAATCGTAGGAGACAGTCTCTATGGTTCAAAGGAGAAATTACCCGACAATGCAATCAAACTCCGAGCAGTACGTTGCTCATTCAATCATGTTACCTCTGGTGAACGGGTGAAGCTTGAAATTCCTGGTTTTACTTGGTAGAATGCCCTTTATGCACAATGAAAGTGATGATAAGTTGAATGAACAGCTCGAACGGCTTACTCGTATCGTTGAAGAAGACCATCGTCTTATCAAAGGTATGTACGCTCGTGCACGCTGGGCATCAGCATTTCGCATCGTATATTGGGCAGTGATTGTATTGGCGGCTTTGGGAACATATGTGTATGTTCAACCATACATTGATTCGTTCAAGGAAGCATATCAATCAGTCAATCAGTTCAGAACAAGTGTAACAGGTCAAAGTGGATTCTTCGAGCAGTTTTTCAAGGCTGCAGCGACAAGTACACATAAGTAATTTTATTTGCCAAGATAGCTCAGTTGGTAGAGCATTCCCCTGAAGAGGGAAGGGTCCCCGGTTCGAGCCCGGGTCTTGGCACCAGAAAAAACCGCCTTATGGGCGGTTTTTACTTTAGTTAGATTTGATTTTAAGTTTGGTTTGTCGTTTACGATCGATCTTTGGAATCTTGATCATAAGGAGTCCATGACGTTCTATTGCCTCTGCTTCTTCTGGTTCAACTTCTACCGGCAGTATCACTGATCGTGAGAATGATCCCCAGTAAAGTTCTTTTACATAGTAATCGTCATGAGCAATTTCTTTTTCATCTTCACGCTTACCTTTGATTACCACCAGGTCACGAGAGATTTGTACATCAACGTCTTCTGGGCGCACACCTGCAATCATGGTCTTGAGAATGAGGTGAGTATTGGTCTGATAGACATCTACCGCAAGTTCACTCTCAACTTCTTCGTCTGCCCAGGTTGGTGTCTTTTCAGAGTGAACAACAGGAATATGAGCAACTTCGCTCTCGTCGTTATCAATAAGCTGTTCATCGTCATCGAGTCGAACAGCTCCAGTAAGTCTTTCAAAAAATGATCGTTTGCGTGCCATGGGTATTTAGTTTAATTTGCGAATAAGTTTCAATCTTTCGATAGCCAGAATGAGGGCAATTACAAGTACCCACATAACAGCAAAGACAGCAAAGATGTGGGATTCATATAACATTATAAAAATATTAAAGGCAGCATGCAATGCAATTGCTCCACAGGCAGCAAGTGTTGTGTAAAATATTTTGACATATCTGTTTTTATAAAACGTATATCCCATAGCGAGACCGATGATGCTTGAAGAAAGTACATGAAGCAATGTTGCTCCCATGAACCTCATGTGTGTTGCGGCAGCAACGTGCCCGAGATCACCAGAGAGGAGTGGCGACATAATGAATAAAACGTTCTCAAGTGCTGCAAATCCCAATGCGGTTGCAATCATGTAGATGACTGGATCAACAGGCTCATCATCTTCTTTTTGAACAAGTTCACGCATACCAAAGGCGTATTTAAGCATTTCTTCGATTCCTGCCCAGATTATAAGAACAATGACTAATACCTCAGTCATGTTGTTGGAAATAATGTCAGTGATACTGTCGAATCCGATTGATCCAATTACCCATAATTCAAAGATGATTGCAAAGGGAACCGAGAGCATTCCATAACAAAACGCTTTGAGGAGTATGCGAAATGGCTCAGGATGAGTATCTTCACGCGTCCAGAATAACATCCATATAATTGATGGAAGAAATCCAATACCAATTCCAAGAAGAACGGTGTTAAGGAAAGAGTTGAGGCTTTCGAACATTATTATATTATACCCGAGGCCACTTCGAAATCATAAGGAGTTTTCCATCACCGGCATTGTTCCATGGCATAAGTGACCAAATTTCTTCAGTGACGAATGGCATGAATGGATGAAGCATGATAAGTAGTCCTTGTAAGGTACCCATCAAATAGTTTTTACGTGATGCAATAGCTGTTTCATCGCCAGAAGCAAAGATCGTCTTACTTTCTTCGAGTATTTCATCGGCAAGTTTGTGCCATGCATATGCGTAGAGTTTTTCTGCTACAAGATGAAGCTTGTATTCCTCCATTTCTTTTGTAATTTCTTTGGTCATTTCACATTGCATTGCTCCAAGTTTCTCATCAGCTTCAGAATGCTTAAATTCAGGATTAAAGACGGTTCCTTCGCATGCAGTAAGAATGAATCGGGCAATGTTCCAGAGCTTGTTAGAGAAGTTGCGATATGCCTTGAGTTTATCTTCTGACATTTTGCTGTCATTTCCTGGTCCTGTACCTACAATGAGGGACATTCGTACGGCATCTGCACCGTATTTAGCAATCATATCAAGTGGCTCAACATTATTACCGAGAGATTTACTAATCTTTCTTCCTTGTGAATCACGCACAAGTCCGTGAAGGTAAATTGTTTTGAAAGGAATTTCTCCAATGAGATAGGTACTCATGAGAATCATTCGGGCCACCCAGAAGAAGAGAATGTCATAACCTGTTTCGATAAGTGTAGTAGGGTGGAAGGTTTCAAAGTCAGCAGTTTTTTCAGGCCATCCAAGTGTTGAGAAAGTCCATAATCCAGAAGAGAACCAGGTATCGAGAGTATCTTCATCTTGAGACCATCCTTCACCAGATGGAGCATTGATCCCGCAATAGATTTCTTTGTCTTTGTACCACACGGGGATTCGATGACCGAACCAGATTTGTCGAGAAATACACCAGTCGCGAAGATTTTCAATCCAATGGAAATATACTTTTTCGAATCGGTCAGGAAGAATAGCAATTCCTTTTTCTTTAACCGCTTCAATCATGAGTTGCTTGAGAGATTTGTTGTCTCGAGAAGGAATTGCTTTATTTACATCAATGAACCACTGAAGTTTTGGCATTGGTTCAATCACTGCGCCAGTTCGTTCAGCAGTTGATATATTCTGAGTAATTTCTTCTTCTTTTTCGAGTAGTCCTTCTTGTTTCAACCACTCAATAATAATCTCTCGAGCTTCTGCAACTTTCTTTCCAGAAAGTGTTGGCTTGTCAATCATCATTTTTGCATATTCATTAATAACTTGAATTGAAGGAAGTTTGTGACGCTTTGCGATTTCGGCATCAACAAAGCTATGTGCAGGAGTGACACCAACAGCACCGGTTCCGAATTCCGGATTTACTTCTGTGTCACCAACAACTTTTATAGTAAGTGGAACTCCAGCAAATATAAGATTATATTCTTTACCAATAAATTCTTTGTATCGGACATCTTCAGGGTGTACGGCAACAGCAACGTCTCCTACTTTTGTTTCTGGTCGAGTGGTTGCAATTGAGATAGGGAAGTCTTTTGAGTATTTGAAAGTATAAAGCTTTGCTTTTCGTTCTTCGTATACAATTTCATCATCAGAAATAGTGGTCTGACCCTTTGGATCCCAGTTGATAATACGATACCCACGATAAATAAGTCCCTCATCGTACATTTGCTTGAATGCAGTTCGTACTGCAATTTCTCGCTTTTCATCAAGGGTGTATGCTTCTCGTGACCAATCGAGTGAAGCACCGAGTGCCTTGAGCTGCACGATGATATTGTCATGACTTTCCTGTGCGAATGCTTCTACTTTTTTCAAAAACACTTCACGACCGAGGTCTATCTTTCTTTTACCTTCTTCTTTTTCGAGAATTTTTTCTACCTTTGACTGTGTAGCAATTGCCGCATGATCGGTTCCTGGAATCCATAATGTTTTCTTACCATTCATTCGATTGAATCGAACGATTGTATCTTCGATAGCAAGCATGAGTGCACTTCCCATGTGCAAAGTACCTGTTACGTTTGGCGGGGGAAGTACAATTGAAAAAGCCTCTGCATCAGGCGCGGTAACTCCTTTTTGTATACAAATATCAGGATTGAAGAAACCGCTCTGTTCCCATGCTTCATAGAGGCGCTTCTCGGTGTTTTGTGAGTCGTATGGCTTGAGTAATTTGTCTGGAATCATAGTGGCTATACTAGCAAAAATAAAGAGATTTTGGAATGAAAAAACCCACGTGCCAAATGCGACGTAGGTTGTGGTGTGTAAGCGAGAGTTCCAAAGAACAGTGTGCGACATGTTATTGTGGTAGAAACATATCTATTGAACCTCGCTACAAGAAAGAACTTGTGTGTGAATTTAACGTTGGTTGTCGGTATGTCTTGTAAAAGATATACCTGGTGATCCTAAAAAGGTCACAGACTGGATTGTAGAAAAGCGTTCAAAACTTGAAGCTTTTCTCCCTTATCCCCATGTCAATGTTCACACTTATAGTATAGACAAAAATGTGCTTTTGTCAATATAAAAATTAGAGTGCTAAATTCCCGTCAGCTTTGAAATCTGTGGTATCGAGATTGCCTTTCAAATACGTAATATATCCCGCTGCAGCGATCATGAGAGCGTTATCTGTAGACGCTTCTTGAGTAGGGAGAAAGAGGGAAATATTGTGTTCTTTGCATAATTGAGTGAATGTTTCTCGAATGTGAGTATTGGCAACTACTCCGCCACCAATGATCAAACTACACGCACCAGTGTCTTCGATTGCTTTGAATGTTTTCTTGGTAAGTACTTCAGTCACCGCATCTTCGAAACCTTGAGCAATATCTTCAACTTCTTCGGGAGTTGGTTCACCAATCTTTTGTGCAGCGTACAATACGTGAGTCTTTAATCCTGAGAATGAGAAGTGGTAATCCTTGCTGTGAAGCATCGGTCGTGGGCAGGCAAATGGTGAGATCGTGTGTCGTACTCGCCCTAATGCTGCATGACGTGAGATATGTGGACCACCAGGATAAGGAAGTCCAAGAATACGCGCCACCTTGTCGAATGCTTCACCGACTGCATCATCTTTGGTATCGCCAATAATTTCATAATGCCCCCATGAACTTACTTTGATAAGTTGTGTGTGACCACCAGAGATAAGTAATGCAATTGCAGGAAATCGCACCTCTTCTTGATGAGCTTGTAGGAGAGGGGAGATGATGTGACCTTCCATGTGATTAGTGGGAATAATTGGAACATTCCATTGTGCTCCTAATTCTTTTGCAAATACAATACCAGTCCAAAGTGCCGGTTCGAGTCCAGGACCTTGTGTGACTGCAATAGCATCAATGTTTTTCTGATCATGTTTCTGCATCAGTGTTTCGAGAAGAATGGGGAGATTTTTAATATGTTCTCTTTTTGCGAGTGTGGGGAAGACACCGCCATATTGAGCATGAAGTGATGCCTGTGAATTGATGATTGAATCAATAATGGTGAAGTGTGGTGATGCGATGTTACCTGAACACTCCACGATACTGATCGCTGTCTCATCACAACTTGTTTCGATTCCGAGTATTCTCATAGATAGATGCATATTAGCAGAAATCATATGATTGACAAATGACAGATTAAATATAGTATTTGGCACAGCATGATCTATTTACTCAAAAGTTTTTTGATTTCACAGTTGAATCTCGGTGCTGGTTATACTGTCCCCGACAGTATTCAGTTTTCTGACATTGATGCTGAGGAGTTCGAACTCGATCTCGGTCTTTTGAAAAAGCCTGAGACAGACGGTCCTATTTTCCTTGCACGGGCAATGGAGGCTGCGGCAGCATTTTATCGAAGAATCAGTGAATTTAATGTTACTGTTGATAAGGAGAATGGGTTTCTCAAGGTTGAACAAAAAACTAAGCTCCTCATTGTAACATTCTCTTGGTTCCCACGGACACCAAAGGTGATCAAAGTCTCAGTTATGAAGCCCTAAGCTGAGATTTTTTATTTTGTGCGCGATAGAGGGCTCGAACCTCTGACCCCGAGAACGTCAATCCCGTGCTCTACCAACTGAGCTAACCGCGCAATATATATGAGATTACTATGTGTGAAATAAAAAGTCACGCTTGTGGCACATGTTCTGCGAGGAACTTGAGGCCGTTCCAGGTGACTAGACAGCAAACATGCTGATCAAAGAGACCGATAACCTCTCCTACTTCAGACGAATGCGTCCATCCAATAATTCGCAATCCAGACTGAGTTATTGTCGGTAATAAGTCACTAGGGTTGTCCATATCTTTTGGGACGAGCATGTTGTGAAGAATGCTTGAATCGAATCGTTCTGGTAATAGCCAGGGAAGGGGAAAGTCTCTTGCGAGTATCCAAGGAACCATAGGTTGTATAGATTAGCATGTTGTGGAAGTTTTTGAAGGGGAGAGGTGTAAAAGAGTTTTATGTAATTTTGCTATACTATTAGCATGTCATACACATACAAAATAACCTATGGAGGTTGGTATCAGCGAACAACACTTCATCTTAGTGAGATTTATGAATTATTTTCGCTTGGAACTTCTCATCTTAATTTAGACAAAGAAAAACTCACCAAACTTCATGATGATCTCAACTTAAGTATAGTAACTCGAGAGCCAGGTTACTTCGAATATGTGAAGGCACTCACAAATACAGGAATCGAGATACGCTATTACGAAGATGGGCTTTACGTCCTTGAGATGAATAGTGACGATGTTGTCGCTGCACAAAACGCATTGGAAACATATTTTGCGGAGAAGCTTAGTCCTACTATTTCTTATATATTTTCATTGGGTGCTCCAACGCCAAAAGTTCTTGCCAATATAAAGGTACAGCACCCAGTCGTGGTAAGTATTACTGGTGCAGGGAAGGACTTCCAAGTCGATGAGGCATTGTTTGGAAATGTATATACGAGAATAGCGAGTGATAGTGTTACTGTATATAAAACTCCACGTTATATCGTAATCAATAATCAAAAAGATAATGAGGTAATCAAAAACCTTATTGAGATGCAAATATTCTTCCGTGAGTTCAAAGATCAGTTGGAGAAGTATCTGGGTATTCATCGAAGCATCTGGGAAGAGATTTCAGGTATCAAAGAGGCGAAGCTTATTCAAGGAAAAGATGTAGATGGTATTCGAGGAAGACTTGATGGATATCAAAAAACCATTAGTCTCAT
>JBDKLF010000004.1:0-5886 GCA_039795755.1 Candidatus Parcubacteria bacterium
GAATTAGCCTGCGGGTTGATCAGAGGGATGAACTTTACCGATATTATGTTGGTCACCAAGGTCAGAAACGATAACCATACCGATACCACCAGATGACATCATCAGATCGAGTGGTGAAGGCACCGGAGTGTATACTCCAGGGGGATTCCAGAAACCATTTCTGAATATTCCAGAATCGGCACAGTCCCATCTCAGACATCCGAGCACTACTGTCTCACCTTCGTCACCGCGAAACGAATGAGCTCCTGCAGGGAGTTCAAATGTTGGCGAGAGTGGTATTGATGCAATGACAGGGTCGCCGATATGAATCGGTTCACCACACCATGCACAGCGAATGCTCATCTTACCGATACATTCGAGGCAGTAGTCGGGAGTTTCGTTCTCTGCCAATGGCATTCTCATGTAGGTATAGTGCTTGTCTCCAAAGACGGTGAGACAACCTTGGCGTTTGGTCTTGTGACCACACTTGTTTGCTTTGTAGTTCTTGCCGAAGCAGGTGACAAAGATATTCCAAATGATGAGTCGTAGGTATTGGAAGGTTAACTTCCTGCGATGTGGAGTTTTCATAGAATTGAGTCTGAAATCAATATTACGGGTAAACAGTAAAATGTCAAAGCGGTAAACCGAATTCAGACTTATCCACAACTTCCCTACTATTTTTTCTTGCATGTGAACGAACGTTCACCTATACTATATTCATACAAACAAGGAATAAAGTAATCAAATAACATGAGTAAATTTAGCACCATTTCGCATCTTAGAAAAGAACTTAATAGTATCAATCATGAGATTGATCATCGAATTCTTCGTGGGCAGCCATATCAGCGATTGGCTGAGAAGCATAAGCAAATCGTTTCAAAGATCGATAGTATTTGGAACCAAATGAACTTCACTCGGGCTTTTCGTTTCTTATCTTTGCTATAATTAATTCATGAATACTTCAGAAGATACACAACACGCACAGGAACTCATTGAGTACTACAAGCGCAACAAACGCATGCCTTCATACAGTGAAATGATGAAGCTCTTTGGGTACAAGTCAAAGAACGCAGTATTTAAGCTTGTTGAGAAATTCATTGAAGCAGGAATCGTGCTCAAGGATTCTGTAGGTAAACTCATTCCTAATAATCTCTTTGATGAAGTTCCATTACTCGGATCGGTCAAAGCAGGTTTTCCTTCAGATGTGACTGAAGTTCGTGACTCAATGAATCTTGAAGATTTTCTCATCGATAAGAGTAAGGACAGCTACATTCTTGAAGTCGATGGTGACTCAATGATTGATGCTCATATCGCTGATGGAGATATGGTGGTTGTTGAGCGTACTAACAGAGCAAAAGATGGAGACATCGTAGTGGCAGAAATTGATGGTGAATGGACGATGAAATATTGGAGAGAGAAGGGAAGCAAGGCATGGCTCGAACCAGCCAACAAAGCATTCAAGCCGATGTATCCAGAACAAAGTCTCCGTGTAGCTGCAAAGGTAAAAGCTGTAATTCGTAAGTACTAATACTTAATCGAATATTTCTCCTAGGTATTCATTAATATCTCGTTGATCGAGATCATAGAAGTTTTTATTTTCTTTATTGAGTTTTCGTGCGAGATCTTTACCAACGAATCTCCAATGCCATGGTTCGTATTGATAGTAGGTATTACCTTTTGGATACGAGAGAATGAATCCGTATCGATATGCGTGCTCAGTGAGCCACTTGAATGCATCAGTATTCTCGAATGAAGTACTGAGTGATGCACCCATGAGTGTAGTGGTGAGGTCTACTGTGGTTCCAAGCTGATGTTCTGAATATCCTTGGTCAGCAGAGAATGCATTTGCGGTTCCTGCACCATAGGTAACCTTGTAGCTTGTTTTGAGTGCTGATTGTGTATCGAATGATCGATATGCAGAAAGGACCTTGAGTGTAATGTCATCATCGAGTGCATCATTGAGCATGTCTTCGAGGAAGTTCAATGCTTCGGCATGGAATTCAAGCGTCTTTTCTGGATTACTTACAAATTTGAAAGGAATTGATTCAAGCTTCTCTGGAGTATAATTCTCGTTCAAGAAAAATACTTTAGAATATTTCTGAAGTAATTCTTTGTCAGTTTCAATAATTTTTTTCAGGTCATCAGCCTTTTGATCTGCACGTTTGTATTTCTTATCAAGTGCAACAATGTCTTGTTCTTTCTCAGCTACTTTTTGAATAAGTTCAGTTTTTTCATACGTAAGTGCATTTAATGCTTCTGTTGATGAAGCGATTTCAGTCTGTAGCTCTGTGATGATTGCATTATAGTGTGTCTGCGTCATATTGTACGCAATAACACCACCCGCAATACTAAGAATAAGCGCTCCGGAGAGGATTTGTATAGATACATTCATATGATTCATATAAGGTGCATTGTACCATATGTGGTATGTAGGATATACTGGATTTATGATAAAGAAATTCGCTCTTATTACCCTCGTATTCTTGCCGTTTTTGGCGCAGGCTTCATCTCTTGAGATATCGGGATGGATACCATATTGGAAAGGTAATCAAGGTGTTGAAGATGCACGAGACAATCTCGATGTACTTACCGAAATCAATCCTTTCACACTCTCAGTTACTTCAAGTGGTGAGATTAAGGACCTTGGAAATATCAAGAAAGGCACATGGCCAAAGCTCTTCAAAGAAGCTCGAAAGCAGGACGTTGCAGTTATTCCTACGGTGATGTGGAGTGATACTGCCAGTATTTATAATGTGCTTTCTGATAAGAAGCTTCGTAAAAAACATATCGATAATATTGTGAAGTTTGTAAACAAAGGAAAGTTCGATGGAGTTGATATTGATTATGAAGGAAAGTCAGCTGAGACCAAGGATTATTATTCTGCATTTCTCACTGAGCTCAAGAGTGAATTAGGAGATAAGACACTTGCGTGTACCATCGAGGCACGAACTCCACCAGAATCACTTTACAATACGGTCCCAAAGACGCTTTCCTATGCAAATGATTTCACAGTAATTGGTGATGTCTGTGATCAAGTGAGAATTATGACCTATGACCAGCAACGTGCCGATCTCAAGCTCAATAATGCCAAATCAGGTGTGCCATATATTCCTGTTGCTGATATTGATTGGGTAGAAAAAGTTGTTGGACTTACTATCGATACGATTCCAAAGGAGAAAATAATGCTCGGGGTGGCGACATATGGTCGTGAATGGGAAGTATCAGTGAGTAAGAATCGCTTTGGAAATTATGCGTCATTGTGGACCGTAACACATGAGTACTCGATGGATTTTGCTGATCAAGTAGGAATTGAACCATTACGTAATTCTGCTGGTGAGTTGAGCTATAGTTACTTTGCTACTTCATCGCCGTATGGAAACATGCTCAAGAATTACAAAGTACCGCGTAACACCCCTGATGCTCAAAAGGCTGCATTACAAGCGCTTGCTTACGCGAACAAGACAGGGAATACTGCATTCGTGAATGTGGTCTCGTGGAGTGATGCTGAAGCAATACGAGAGAAGTTATATATTGCAGAGGATCTCGGATTGAGAGGTATTTCAATATTCAAAGTAGATGGAACAGAGGATGAGACATTGTGGGATACGTTGAGAGAGGAAATTTAATCTTTCCACTCAGTAAGTGTTGCACCGCGGCGTTCCATTGTGTCAGCTTTGCGAATGAATTTCTTTTGGCTTTCTGGGTAGAGTTCATAATGATCCACCTCATCAATTGCTTCTGCAATATGAAAGAGTTCTTGATCTGATACGAGCCACTCGTTCTTGAATTGCTTCAAATTAAAAGGAAGTGAATATGCATAGAGCGTTTTCTTACCATTATTTGGGCCAATGTATTCATGGAAGTATGAGAGCGCAAGCTCATGAATATTTTCGTAAATAGGATCACGGAATCGTAATGCAGTGTGATTAGTCTTGCTGATTGCACCCCAGTAGCCATTTACTTGATAGAGTGCTACTACATGATCATCACCATCAAGTGTTTTGAGGTCGAGGAGTAAGGGCTTCTTGCCTGCAAGCATAAGCGCTGCAGCTGCAATGAGTGCACCCTCGAAGCAATGGGCAGTCTTTGCCTGTAGAGTACGTCGAACTGACATGTACGTCTCACTATGCTTCTCAAAGTTAATAGGAAGGGTGTCGAGAAAGTTCTGGATCTTTATCGGTGTATTGAGTTTCTTTAGGATTTTTATTTCAGAAGGATTGAGTCCAAACATGATTCTATAGTATCATCATTGAATGCAAAAAAAGAAATCCAAATTCGAACCAGGCGACTTTATTCTCAAGGTGAAGCGTTCATCTGCAGGTCTCGGTCTCTATGCGGGACAAGATATTCCCAAGGGAGCATGTATCATTGAATACAAGGGAAGAGTGATCAAAGGTGAAGAAGAGTATACCAGTACGAGCAAGTATCTCTTCGAAGTTCACTCACGAATGACGATTGATGGGAGGGATCGATCGAATACCGCCCGATACATCAACCACTCGTGCAAAGCCAACGCAGAGCCAGAGACGCGGAAGGGAAGAGTGTTCATTATGGCCAAGCGAGCAATCAAGACCGGTGAAGAAATTACTTATGATTATGGCAAAGAGTATTGGGGTGAACACATCAAGCCAATTGGATGCAGATGTGTCAAGTGTGTGGCATAAGGAACGGTTTTATATACAAAAGCATCCTTTTGCTATATACTAGTCCCAATAATAATAATCAATCATATGGCTACAACAGCTCGATGTATGAAGTGCAAAGGTCCAAGTGAAATGAAGGACGAAAAGGAAGTTACTATGAAGAATGGTATGAAAGCAATGTCAGGAGTATGTGTGAAGTGCGGAACAAAGATGTTCAAGATTCTCGGTAAAGCTAAGTAATCCCTATAGATACAAAACCCCACCAATATGGTGGGGTTTTGTTGTATATAAGGGAAGTGTTTACAATTGAGGATATTTTGGTAGTATAGACATATTCTATTGAGAGATAGAAGATATTCCGCGATAGCTCAGCTGGTAGAGCGGTCGACTGTTAATCGATTGGTCGTAGGTTCGAATCCTACTCGCGGAGCCAAGTCGTGCGAGGTTATCCCGCACGAGAAGCGTTAAAAAACAAGAAAAGCCCATCATGGGCTTTTCTTGTTTTTTGAGTAATCTGTTGTGTAGAAAAGAGATCGCTTTTATGCTAATGTGCACTTATGCACTATCAGTTAAATGCCCAGGAAAAAGAACGCTTAGTAAAGGCTGTAAACAATGTACTATCCATCCCTTTCATTGATGACTTGGAGGATTTTATTTGGGAAGCGGTTTTTTCTTATGCAAAAGGGCTCACTTTAATTGATCCTCTGATCTCAATAAGAAGCAAAAGATTGTTCGATGTTGTCGATGAGAAAACAAAAATTGGTTGGTCAGCTAAAGCTGTTCAATGGCCTATCAAAATTCCAGGTTCTCTAGAACTTGTCATTCAAAGAGCAGATATATTCAAAAAGGCAGAAGCTCTTGGTTTTCCTCCTCTCGATAAAAATAGTGATCCAAATCTCCTAGGTAAAGCACTCATGAAGCATTGGATAAATGAGAAAGTAATCAAAGATGCCGAACATCAAGGTGTTACAGATAAGCGTGTATGTATATTGATTAAGTCTAGAAACAGAAAGAAGTTTGTTTATCTAGAAGAAAGTCTTACTGAGTATTCATCAGATGATATTCAATGGCGTTGGAGTGATGATACAAAAACAGGATTACAAGGAACAAAAAAGAAAGATGGTTCTCTTGTGTTCAGATGGTACCCAAACCAAAAACAACTCTTCGAGCGTTTTACAATACCCGAAGATTCATTTGTTTTTGAGTTAGATCCAAAAAGAATGTCGATGAGCGACGCTATCGAGGTTCTATTTAAAGATCGAGA
>JBDKLF010000005.1:0-10987 GCA_039795755.1 Candidatus Parcubacteria bacterium
AATGGAATTTTTGGTCCATCGATTTGAATTTCAGTTGCTGTTTGAGCAAAGAGATTAAGTCCACCAGCTGAGAACGAAAGCTTCATTCCCTTTTGCATGAAGTCGAAGTCAGCAATAGTTATATCTTTGAGCAAAGCCTCGTACGATCCTGAATATGTTGTATCTGAGAATACTGGCTTTTGATCTTTTCCAATAGACGCCTTTGCAATTGATGGAGCTGAATATGATTCATTGGCATCGACGACAAACAATGCATAGTAGTATACTTTACCTTCTTCTACTGCATTATCAGCAAATTCATTATCACGGACTCCTTGGTACACCACTTTTCCATCATATGGATCTATAGGGAAGAATTTATCAGATCGAACAATGCGAACTTGTTGAGCTTCATCAGTTACTTTATTCCAAGTGAGTACAATTGAATCCTTACTTGCAACTGCCTTCAAGAGTGAACTCTGGACTGGTGCTGCTACTTCATCTTTGTTGGTAACAAAGTTACCTTCGTAGATATTTACTTGACCATTATTTGATTCGAGCTCAATTCGATAAAAATATTGTGTATCAGGAATAAGGTTCTCAATTTTTACCACATGATCCTTTTGGAAAATAACTCCCGAGATAGTGCCGAGTTCGAAATCGTTTGACTGACCCCAGTACACATTTGCTCGAGCAAAGTCTTGAGTATTCCACGCAATTACCGCAGACTGTTTTTCAGTAAATACTTTTACTTGTGTTGCCAATGTTGATGCCTGATCAAATGATCGAGATCGAGGTGAATGAGTATCAGGTGTTGGCACAGGAAGTGTTGTTGCTGAACTTGTTGCAGAAAGACTTGAGAAGTTGAGCTGCGCATCAAATGCATCAACTTGGTATGAATACAATGTTGATGCAAACAATCCTATATCCGTAAAAGCTGGTGTTGATGATGTTGCGATAAAAATTCCTTCACGATAGATTCGATATCCAACAACCGCAATATTATCTGTAGATGTATTCCACACGAGACTAATCTGACTCGAAGAAGTTGGTGTCGCCACAAGACCCGTAGGAGCAGTGGGAGCAGTATTATCAATGGCAACTACTGATGCAGAAATCTTGAATGTATTCTCAGTTGCATAAAGACTCCCTGCAGAGAGCAGTAATCCTACAAATATAAAAAAATAAACTAATGCAACACGTATACTGGAACAATTCATACCCTCTATTATAAAGGAAGGACAGTGATTGTGGTAGTGGATACATACACACCTTCTGGCTGTATTTTACCTGATCCTATAGCTGCACGGAAATTAAGTGTTGTTTGGCTTCCAGTTGATGCAGTTGCAGACATTCTTTGTACAATTGTCTGATCAGAAGTACTTAAAGCATCCCAACATGACAAAGCTGTATCAGAGCTACCGGTGCCACAGGCAACACCATTGTCTAAGAATTTACTATGAATATCTGTTCCTTCAGGTGAGAATCCAAATTCTGAAGTTCCAGCATCAACAGAGAAGGTAAAATCAGGCACTACACCAGCAGGTGTATAATCAGCAAAACTTTCTGATCCAGTGGTTAATGCCGGAGAAGAAGATGCCTTGATTGTCACCATGTAACCAGGATCATTGCTACTTGTCACCGTAAATGTACTTGAGCCATTTGCTGTTCCTCCTGTAATACCTCCAATTGATGGAGACATCACCACATCACCACCAGGTGTGAGTGCAATATCCGTCATTTGCTGCTTCTGATAACCAGCATATAACAAGAAATTCGTACTCGAACTTATTCCTGTTGCAATATCACCTGCTGTATCTTCAAGTTTGTAATTAGTTGAAGTAGATAAAATTCCTCCAGCATTTACACTATCAGAAGTAATCGAATAGTGTTGACTCGACATTTCGTCCGCATAAAGAACCCCAGCACAGGAAACAATTAGTACCAAAAGAGCGAAGAAATGCTTCATTGATTATTTTCTCTTAAATTCAAATCGTGAGAAAACAAAATATACTGCAAAAATAATTATAAATAGACTTCCGAGTATCGTCAAAATATACTTCAGTGGAAATACATAAAATACCACTTTCTGTGTATCGACAATATTGTCATAACCACGATTGAGTGAGAGCGTTGCGGTATACCTTCCAAAGAGCACTTTCTTATCCCAAGAAAATTCACGTGATCGTAATGAGTTAGGCATTGCAAACCACGGCTTCACCTCAATCTCTCCCACATTCTGACCAAAGGTATTAGTAATACTTACCACTCCATAAGGATTAAGATAAATATTTCCATCGTTTCGATACAATGTTACAAAGTCAATTGGTCCTCCAAGAAATACACTTCCCTCTTTGGTACCGAATTCTTCTAACGCACCTTCTTGCTTTGCTTCACCTGGAACTGTCACAAAGACCAAACTTCCTACGCGAGAAATAATTGGAGCAATTCCAGATGCCTTATCCTCACTTGGTAGAGAAGCAGTACTCACGAGCACACTTCCATATCTTCCACCTGGCTCAGCATCAACTGGTACAGTGATAGTAACTGGAACAACTGCTCGTTCATCTTGTTTGAGCACAAAAGAATTCGTCTCGAGATGAATATAATCTCTAAGTGAGTATGGCCCACGTTCATTTCCGAGAAGCACAATTGGTTGTGAAGGATCTTGCGAACCAGTGAAATCTTCTACTGAGAGATTGAACTTACGCTCAGTTCCCATTCGATTGGTAACTGTCATAAATATAGTCTTTGAAGTTCCCGGTTCAACTGTTACCTCATTCTTTCCCGGACCTACTACAAAGTCGCCGTAGACTCGATCAGATCCAATGAATTCTTTCTTGATTTCAGCATGTACAAAAGATGGAGCAGCTAAAGCAAAAAGCATACAAAAGGTGAGTATGCCGAGAGATAATCTTTTTGCTCTTATTGCTGCGATCATGCAGTGCTAGTTAGTTGTTACAGTAAGTGTTGTTGTCGCAACATATGTATCCTCAGGAACGTTTGAACCAGAATTGATTTTGAGTTGGAAGAAAATGGTGGTAGTTGCTCCTGATGACGGAGTTGCTGTTGCTCGAACTACTGTTGACGTAGCAGTTGTTGAGAGACCGTACCAGCAACTTGCTGAAGCACTTGTATCTGCTGAACCAGTATTACATGCACTTCCGTTATCCAAGAACTTCTGTGCAAGATCAGATGTGGTACTTGCTGATACGGTATACCCGAACTCATAGTTAGAAGGTACAGAATAAGCAAAGTCAGGAACACTTGAAGTTGTTGGTGTATAGTCAGCAATACTTCCTCCTTGTGTATTACCCTGCATCGCCGGTGATGAACTTGCCTTGATAGTCATGGTGTATCCTGAACTGTCGTTCGTGAGTACTCGGACTTGTGTGAGACCTGTTGAAGTACCTCCAGTAAGACCTGTTAGTGTTCCGTTCATCGTTACATCATTTGCATTGGTAAGGAATGAAATTTCTGATGTTACTACTTGAGTAACAGTAAATTGGTCCTCAATAGCTGAAGCAAGTCGTGGTTCTGAGAAAAAGAAAGCTACTGGTAACACCATTGTTACGAGCGCGGTGATTTTGAGTGATTGTATAAGTGCTTTTTTCATATCTTGTATTCTGTGAAATAAATATTCGTGTGCTACCTGCCTATTATCAGATAGTTGCGTCATATTTACAATAGCCTATTACTACTTCTTTGTGGACAAGAGCACTTTTGATGTTCTTCAGTGTTCAGGTAGCCACATTTCTTCCATTTCTTACCAGAACCACATGGACAAGGATCATTTCTGTTAATTTCTTCCTCAGTAAGGATATTATTCTGATCCGGCACCGATGCATCCGCCATTACTGTCTCAGCTTCTTGTTTGGTTATCGTTACCTCAGCAAGTGGAATAATTCGTAGCACTTCTTCATATACAGAAGCCTCAAGATCCTTGAACAATCGTAGACCCTCTTTCTTATATTCAACAAGTGGATCTCGCTGACCATATGCACGGAGGTGAACACTTGATCTAAGATAATCCATCATTTCGAGATGATCGATCCAGAACAAATCTATTGAACGAAGTAATACTTGTCGCAATACTTCCCAGAAATGATCTTCGCCGAGAGCATCTCGCTTCTTGTGTAACGCAGTAAGTTCTTCAGGAGTTGCAACACTTTCGATTGCAGTAAGTTCCTTTTGTATCTGTTCTCGATTACCGAGAAGAATCTTCGAGCGTCTTCCATAAATAACTCCTCGCTGGAAATTCAATACATTATCATAATCAAGCACATGCTTTCGTGAATCGAAATGCATTCCTTCGATTTTCTTTTGTGCTGATTCAAGCACACGATTGATAAGACTATTCTGAATCGGTTCGTCTTCTCTTACTCCAATCTTCGACATGGATGCCTTGATCATTCCACTTGCAAAAATTCGCATGAGATCATCATCAAGTGACACAAAGAATTGTGTCTCGCCTGGATCACCCTGTCGTCCCGCTCGTCCTCGAAGCTGATTGTCAATTCGTCGTGCTTCGTGTCGTTCGGTTCCAATAACAAACAACCCCCCTAACGATTTCACTTCATCATATGCCTCTTTGGTTGATCCTGCTCCACCGAGCTTTATATCAATACCTCGCCCCGCCATGTTTGTTGCAACAGTGACTGCACCTTTCTTTCCCGCATCAGCAGTAATCATCGCTTCGCGCTCGTGATTCTTTGCATTCAATACTTCATGTCGAACACCTGCACGTGAGAGATATTCAGACAACTGTTCATTTTTCTCAATTGATGCGGTACCAATGAGTACCGGCTGACCTTTTTGCTGTAACTCTTTTACAATTCGAGCAAGTGCAACATACTTACCATTCTCATTCTGAAAGATAAAATCATTATTATCCTTTCGAGCAATTGAACGATGTGTAGGTACCTCAACGACATTCAATCCATACACTTTGTAGAATTCTTCAGTAGACGTCATCGCAGTTCCTGTCATACCTGCAAGCTTCTTGTACATACGGAAATAATTCTGATACGTAATTGATGCATAGGTTCGGGATTCTTTTTGAATCTTCATACCTTCCTTTGATTCAATTGCCTGATGAAGACCTTCTGACCATCGTCGTCCTGGCTGCAAACGTCCCGTAAACGTATCAACAATGATTACCTCACCATCTTTTACCACATAATCTTTATCTTTCTTATAGAGTGCCTTTGCTTTGATCGCTGTCTCGAGATGATGTACGTAACGAATCCCCTTATCGGTATAAATATTTTCTACCTTAAGTGCTTTTTCTGCTTTTTCGATTCCAGCATCAGTAATTGCAATCGATCGATGCTTCTCATCCATCGTATAATCAACATCTTGCACAAAACTCTTTACCACATTGGTAGCGACATCATAGAGATTCTCTGCATCTTTTGTTGGACCAGAGATAATAAGCGGTGTTCGTGCTTCATCAATGAGAATTGAGTCTACTTCATCAACAATTGCAAACGCATGACCTCGCTGTCGAAGTCGTGAAGGACTGAGTTCAATATTATCTCTCAAATAATCAAAACCGAATTCACTATTAGTACCATACACAATATCTGCTTTGTAGGCATCAGTTCGTGAGATTGGTCGGAGAAATTCATGAACTACTTTAAAAGAACCTTCAGTATCTCGTAGTTCATCTTCTTTCTTATTAGTATGTGATGCATCATATATATACGAGTTATCACTATTGATAACCGAAATACTCATTCCAAGAAAGTCATATACTTGACCCATCCATGCAGCATCACGTCGTGAAAGATAATCATTCACTGTTACCACATGAACACCATCTCCCGTAAGTGCATTGAGATATGCTGGCAATGTTGCAACCAATGTCTTACCTTCACCTGTTCGCATTTCTGCGATTCCTCGATGATGAAGAATTGACCCTCCAATCAACTGTACTTCGTAATGAAATTGACCAAGTGTTCGACGTGAAGCTTCTCGAACCGCAGCGAAAGCTTCAGGAAGAATATCTTCCAGTGTTTTTCCTTGAGCTAATTGTGACTTGAAATAGAGCGTTTTTTCCTTCAGATCAGCATCACTTAATGACTTAAACACCTCTTCAAAGCTATTCACTTTTTCAGGAATGCTTCGATGTTTCTTAAGCGGATCACCATATAGTAGCTTCGTAAGTTGTTTCAACATAGGAGGTCATGTTACCACATGAACAGGCAAATGAAAAACCCTCCATATGGAGGGTTTTTCAAGAAACTATCGGTGCTTCTTAGTTGCCTTCTTTTTAGTAGCCTTCTTTTTTGCTACTTTCTTTGCCTTCTTTTTTGCTGCCATGGTGTTTGTATACATACTACATTTCTTTCTTCGAAAAAATATTTGTTAGAAAAAATGTATTATGCTGTGCAAATTATTTTTAAGAAAAGTTTATTATGAGTGACCACTTTCACAAAAAACTTCTTCTCAGTAATTATCTCGCGCATTTATCTTGTTCACAATGATGTTACAGAAAAAAATGTGGATAACTAAAAAACTTTTCTAAAAAATATTTTAGAAAAGTTTTTTTATTTTTATTTCTCGACTGGATTTCTTCCTGCTTTAATTTCTGAAATGAAATAATCAATTTGTGTTTTTGATTCAGGCAGATCTCGAGAGATTGTTTGGAGCACAGCAACCGCTGCGTCACGCTGTCCTATTTCAACATATGCAGCAGCAAGAGAAACTCTCATCTGAATATCGTTTGGATTTTTTTGTAATTCAGATTCAAACAACTTCACAATAATGTCGAATCGATTAACTGATGCGAGAAGATTAACATAACGAAGATTAAGTAATTCATCTGAAGAAACATCCTTCATAAGTGCTTGTGCTTCAGCTTTGTATCCATGAACAATAAGCGCATCTACATAACGCAATCGTGGTTCAATGAATGACTGATCTGCTTCGAACGCCTGCTTGTATATTTCAAGTGACTCCTTTGTCTTTCCTTGTCGATTAAGCACATCAGCAAGCGCAAACATAATCGTCTGCTTCTTTGGTGAGAGTTCAAGTGCTTTTGCGAGATACCGTGATGACACTTCGAAATTATTCACTGTGTTGTAGAACACACCTGCAAAATAATTTACTCGTGCGTCTTCAGGATGTTGAGCGACATTTGCAACTATTTCATTTTCAACAAATGTATAGAAATCACTCTTGGTACTTGTGGCAGCTGTCGATGCTTGAACACGAGACAAAGTTCCAATCAGCTGCTCTCGGATTTCAACTTGTGCAAATGTTTTTCCTTCCAATGAATCTTTGAAATACATCTGTGATGCTCGTATCATCGCGTCGTTTGCAGGTATCTTTCCATCACCATACGTATACACAAGTCCTTTAATAAGATTACTCGCAGTGTTGTACACAGGAATCGTAATCATGCACATAATAACAATCGCCATGACACTTCCACCAATAATATATTGCGCAGAATTACCTACCCCATGATGTCCATGTTTTTTAGTATCATGCGATTCGTTTTTTACATGAGTAACAGCATGAACTGTTGCCCACACAAGAATAACAAACACATAACTCGTCACACTATCGAACACGAAGAATGTGTGTATAAAATATCCAGCAACAAGTGCAGTAACAATGATTCGTTCATACAATTCAAATCCACTTCGCTTCCATAGTGACCACAATGTTGCAAAGAATATTGCAAGGTATCCAATGAGACCAACAAATCCTGCAGCAATCAACCAATCAAAGAATACGTTATGTGTTCGATCGAACCATTGTTCTTGATCGAAGATATGAGGATTGTAATGTGTACTAAATACTTGCATGAAATTATCTTGCCCGTATCCAAAGACGGGACTATCCTTAGCACCTTCCCATGCAATACCCCAGATTGCCAATCGTGATCGTCCCGCATTCTCAACAAAACTCTTTACATCAAGTGTCGCTAATTCACTAAATCGTGAGAGCACCGGAGATGATGAAATGAATTGCGTATGCTTCGCAAGACCGAGAGAGATAATTGCAAGCACTACCACACCAAGTAATCCAAGTGAGAACTTTCGTACTTGCTTATTCTTCCATTCACATATCGCATACAAAATTACAGCAACTACTACCCCACCAATTACCCCGAGCAATGCACCTCGTGTACCGGTATACACAATTACAATGAGATTAGCGAGTGCACATGAAGCCCAAACATATCGATATGGTTTGTATTTAATTGCGAGAAGCGCTGCAAAGAATATATGTATAAGTGCATACACTGCAAAGTATGTTGGATTTCCAAATCCGCCATCAATACGAAATGTTGTATCCTTGAAATGTTCTACCATTCCCTGAATAAAAGTAACCCCACTTATTACAACAGACCAACCAATGAGTTTATACCAAAGATCTTTGGTGATACTTGATGCAGTAACAATAAACAAAGCAAGAAGATGTAGCAGCGTAATATATCCTTCCATTCGTTCAAAATTACTCCAGAAACTTCTGAGTGGATCAATTCCTACCGCATCAGCAATTCCTACCCACACAGTAAATCCTGCAAATATCCCAAGTATCCATCCCCACTTCGGTCGAAGTGCTTTGTCTTGAAGACATGATACCGCCCAAAGGACAAGAACAACCTCAACAACCGCGCGGAAGAATAAGTTCTTTCCAGAAATGTAAGGAAAAAACAACGACGATGTTACAAGGAAGGGTAATATACTCATAAGCAGTACCCAACCAGTGGCGAGTACGTAACGAAATGTTTTTGAATTCATAGCACCTATCGTACGGCTTATGTTTTCAAAAGGCAAATGCTGAGGTACCATAGGGACAATGTCATTCATCGACGGCCTCAGCAAACGATTCAAAATAGATGCCCACTATATTGCAAAAGGAAGCTTTTGGCTTGTCTCAGGAAGTATTCTCGGAACTGTTCTATCACTCATAACTTCAATTATTACTGCACGATATATACCAAAAGAAACCTTTGGTATCTTCAAATACATTATCTCTATGGTGGGTATTGCCGGAGCATTCAGCCTTACAGGAATGAATACCGTAGTAACACGATCAGTGAGTAAAGGATTCGAGGGATCATTTGTTGCTTCAATCAAGACACAATTACGTTGGTCAGTACTTCAATTCCTCTTTCTTTTTAGTCTTTCGGTGTATTACTTTGCACACGCCAATAGTATCTTTGGAACATGCTTCATTGTAGCTGCAATTGCCATGCCTATTAATACAGCAACCAATACCTACAACGCATTTCTAAGTGGAAAAAAGGATTTCAAAACAAGTTCTCTCTACAGCTTCCTTACTACTCTCATATACGCCATCGCATTGGCAGGAATTTCAATTGGTGCACCTTATATTCTTCCCCTTACCATTGTATATTTCGTCATCACCACAGGATCAAATATATACTTCTGTTACCGAACTATTCGAAAGTACCAACCAAACCAGCTCACACAACAAGATGATAAATCATACGCTCTCAATCTGAGCTTCACCAATACTTTTGCAATTATTGCTGCACACATAGATAGTGTTATTGTGTATCACTTCCTTGGTACTGTTGAATTGGCGATTTATAACTTTGCAACAATTATTCCTGACAAGATTCGTTCACTCGCAGGATTCATTCAGACATTGGCACTTCCAAAGCTCTCACATCACACTTTCATTATTAGAAAAAATATACTTCGACACACATTACTTATTCTTATTTTTTCAATAGGACTATTCCTTCTCTATGTACTCTGCGCACCATTGATATTCTCACTATTCTTTCCTAACTATGCTGATTCAATTGCATTTTCACAACTCTACAGTATTACCATGATTGCTATGCCGGCAACATATCTTATGACTGTATTTTCTGCTTACAAATTACAAAAGCAGATTTATATTCTTAATATCGGAATTCCAGTACTCAAAGTATTGCTTCTTATTGGAATGATTTACTATTGGGGAATTATTGGAGCAATCGTCGCTCGTATACTGAGCATTGTTATTCATCTCGGTATTGCAGCAGTATCACTCCCCTCACATACACCTACAGGGGAAGCGCTCTAAACGTATCGTGCTTTTCGAGAAGATCTTTAATATTTTGTGAAGTAACTATCTCACCTTCGAGTGTCTGAAGACGATAATTATATCGAGTAAGAATATCCACAATATCATGTGCTACATAACAGTACGCAACATAATTCTTTGGTGATATTTCGAGGTATATAATTGGCCGCAATGATTTGAGTGTGATTTCTGCACCTTGAAGCACGAGTAGTTCTGCCCCCTCTGTATCAATCTTTATTACATCAATATGTTCAACATGACATTGCGCACACCATGTATCAAGTGTAAGCGTCTCTATTTGTGAGACGGTTGTTGTTGCTCCGCGCTTCGTGTCACGCAATCCGTCTTTTGCCTGATCACCTTCGGTATGTACAAAGAATTCTGACACACCATTTGTTGATGAGAGTGCGTATGGATATACCTGAATCTTTTGGATGAAATTATCATGTACTGACTTCTGTAATGCTGTTCTTTGTATAAGTCCTGGCTCGAACGCATGGATAGTAACAGAAGGTTGTCGGCGACAGAGCGCAAGACTTACTAATCCAAGATTCGCACCAATATCAAGCACTACTGGATGCGTTACATGCTTTATATCAGTCACCATCGCGTCAATTAATTCAGTTTCGAATTCTTTCTCTCGTCTTATGCGAGCAATAAGTGCATTCTCACGGTTATAGAATAATTTGTAACCGCAATAAGACATATGAGTCCATCGAGGCAAGAGCTTGTACATTATTCTCTTTGACTTCCAATAGCTTTTTTTTACAAATTGTTTTATGTGAGGAAGTTTCATATATGTCGCTTGTGAATATAACAAGAATCATCAAAGAGAGGTTCACCAAGTGCGCCTTTCTTGATTGAAAGCGGACCCTTATATACAAATCCCATTGATACAAGCTTTTCGTGAAGCACTTCAAATCCAGCTTGTCCTTCATACAGTTCTACA
>JBDKLF010000006.1:0-10888 GCA_039795755.1 Candidatus Parcubacteria bacterium
TCGTAAGCTTCGTATTATGGGTGACGATGCCAGCGATTATTATTGCATTATTGTTTATTTGTTTGAGTAATATAATGGCACTTTTATGATTATCGCTGCACTTTATCTCGATCGAATATCACGTAGATACAAGCGAGTGCATCGTCGCAGAATATATCTTGTAATTGCATTGCTTGCAGGTGTGCTTGCTGTCTTTGGTCCGAGACTTCATGCATTACTTGCACAAGAATTAGTTGTCCGTGTTGCGGTTGTTCTTTGCAGTTTTACTTTTGCTGCATATATTTGGAAATCATTACTTGAGGCAATGTATCTCTCATTGTATCGACGTGCACAGGTTGCAGATAAGGATTATTGGGCTGAATTTGCTCGGCAATACGGAATTTGGAAGCTTCCATTTGCACAAGAGGCATGCCTACGTCTCGGAGTGTCATTGTACTCATTTGATAATGAGCAGGTGCTTTCTTCAACAGGAGAAGATTTCATGAGCTATATTACTCATATCTTTACTGATAATCAGAATCTCCGTGCTTCACTCGAAAAGCAAGGAATAACAAAGGCACATTGGATTGGTGCGTGGTCCTGGCTCGAGCGACGTGAGAGAGAGATGACTGAACGAGCGTTTATACTTGATGCTGAGCATGTGAAGCATTTGCCTTCAATTGGTGAAGCATTTGCATTTGGGCAGGTCTACGCACTCTCTCGCTATGGAAATGAAATGAGAGCGATGATATTGTCAGCATCTGTTGAGTATTTCTATGCACGAACATTTGCGTTATTTGAACAATCGCTCAAGAAATCTGCAGGAGCAAATATTATTCTTATTGCTCAATCAATTGAAGAAGGTGTTGAGTATATTACTGCATTTATCCCTCATTATCCAAAGAAGAAATATATTTCACTTGATACGCAGTCATTGCTTGGGATAAGAGATGTTGAGACATTTCAACAAGTTTTCACTTCGCTACTTAGAGAATCAGCACGTGCAGGAAATATCATTCTGGTGATTCCTAATGTTGCGGCTCTTATTGCTGCAGGGCATGCGATTGGATTTGATGTTACGCTTGCGCTCTCAGAATATATGCAGCATCCAGAACTTCATGTAGTAATGATTGCAGATCGATATCAGTATCACACAACACTCGAAACACAGATTTCTCTTGTTCAAGCTTCAGAAAAGATTGAACTCGATGCACTTGCGCCGGAATTGTTACAAACTGTTGCTGAGGAAGAAGTGCTCTCGGTTGAGTATCATCGTGATGTATTCTTCACCTATGCTGCACTTGCTTATATTGTAGAGAGTGTGGTCCGATATGCATCAGAGAGAATGCACGATACGCTCAAAGATTACCTTGATGAACTTGCCCTCTATGCACGATCACACAAGGTGGAACATGGAATTATTACACTCACACTTGCACAGTCATTTATTGGGGCAAAGCAGGGAACAGAAGGAACACTTGTTGATACGCAGACCAACACACCACGTGCGCCACTTCAGGAAGTACTCTCACGAAGAGTGAAGGGACAAGATGCTGCAATTGAAGCGGTTGCACGAGCGCTTGACCGTGTACGCGCAGGGCTTGGCTCAAGTAAGCGACCATTAGGAACATTTCTCTTTCTTGGTCCGACAGGTGTAGGTAAGACTGAGACAGCGAAGGCTCTTGCAGAGGCATACTTCGGTAATGAAGAAAAAATGCTTCGATTCGACATGAGTGAATTCAGTGATGCTGGTGCTATGAATCGTCTCATTGGATCATTTGAAATCGGTGAAGTGGGAATCTTGGCTGGAAGAGCTCGTGATGTAGAACACGGGGTAATTCTCTTTGATGAAATTGAAAAAGCCCATGAAAAGGTTCGCGACCTCATGCTCCAAATCCTCGACGAAGGATACTTCACTGATGCACGTGGTGGTAAAGTAAATATGAAAAACTTCATCATGATTGCAACCTCAAATGCGGGGAGCGATGAGATATACAAAGGAAGTGTCTCAGGAAATCTTCCTGACAAAACAGTACTCATTGAACATATTATTGACCAAGGAATATTCCGTCCAGAATTCGTGAATCGATTCGATGAGGTTGCAGTATTCAATGCATTAGGTGATCGACAGCTTGCGTCAATTGCTGAGCAAAAGCTGGTGCAGTACGAAGCTCGACTCTATGAGAAGAAAGCAATTCATATGAATATTACTCCGGATCTCGTTGCATTTATTATGAATCACATTGAGAACAAAGCGTTTGGCGGGCGTGAAATCACACGAACTATACAGAACTATATTGAGTCAATTATTGCTAAGGATCTTGTCGACGGAAGCGCGCGTGCTGGTACTACTGTTACGCTTACGTATAATAATGAAGAACATCGATTGATAAGTAGTTACAAATAACACATGGATCCACTACACAGAATTTCGCTCATACCAACGTTACCACCGCCACATTTCCCATTGTGGAAGAAAGCTTTGCGCTATACGCATATTTCAGGTTTTATGTTGATGGCTTTTTTTCTTGGAATTGGATTTACTGAAGGAATGATTTCATTTACACACAAAGGTATCGCATGGTGGAATGCCCATGAACATCAAATCGTGGCACTTGTTACTATTGAACCAGAAGCAATAATTTCAACTTCTACGATACCTGAGCGTAAAGGATCTGATGAATCACAGTCAATCCTTCCAGTAAGTAAATATAATGTTGTTGGTACTCCAAAAGGTATTAATGCAGACGCGTATCTCGTGGGTGATGTTGAGTCGGGGGAGATTATTGTTGAGAAAGATGGAAATCATGTATTTCCTATTGCGTCGGTCTCCAAGCTCACGACTGCATTGGTGGCACTTGATCACTTCACTTCCAAGCAAGAAGTAACGGTTACAAAGAGTGCTCTCGAGACATATGGTCCGTCAGGAGGATTGCAGGCAGGTGAAAAGGTGAAAGCACTTGATCTCTTGTATCCGTTATTACTTGAATCATCTAATGATGTTGCGGAGTTGATTGCGGAGCAATTCGGAGATGAAGCGTTTGCCAAACTTATGAATGAAAAAGTTGCTGCACTTGGCATGTCAGATACTTCATATGAAGAAGCCAGTGGATTATCAAAGAAGAATGTATCTACAGCACATGATTTGTTCACGCTTGCACAATATATTAATAGTGATGTCCCACATCTTCTCGATATTACTCGTATACGTGAGTTCAGTCTCATGAATCATACATGGAATAACTACAATTTCTTCCTTAAGGACAAGACATTTATTGGAGGGAAGAATGGATATACCGATGAAGCTTTGCGCACTGGTGTAGAGCTGTTCCAATTACCTATCAAAAAAGCAACAAGTACCGAGAGTCATACCGTGGCAGTTATTGTGCTGCATACTGACACTCGCGAACAGGATATTAGTAAGCTTCTGGACTTTTTGAAGAAATCGGTTAGTCTGAGTGAATAATGAAGAACTTCTGGAAAGATTTGAAAAAACCTTTTTTTGTACTCGCACCGATGGCAGATGTTACGGATGTGGCTTTTCGACGTATTATCGCAAAGTACGGCAAGCCTGATGTGACCTGGACCGAATTTGTCTCAGCTGATGGACTTGCCAGAGCTCCTGAAGAAGGAAGAAAGAAATTACTGAAAGATCTCGAATATAGTGAGTCAGAACGACCGATCGTTGCTCAATTATTCTCGAGTACTCCTGAATATATGGAGCAAGCTGCTGCATTGTGCCAGGAATTAGGATTCGACGGAATTGATATTAATATGGGATGTCCTGATAAAGGAATTGAGAAGCAGGGATGCGGCGCTGCGATGATCAAACATCCTGCAAAAGCTCGAGAGATTATTCGTGCTGCCATGAAAGGTGCACCGAATCTTCCGGTCACCGTGAAGACTCGAATCGGATATAACAAGAATGAGATTGCGACATGGATACCAGAGCTTCTCGCTGAGCAACCTGCAGCAATTACGGTGCACTGTAGAACACGCAAGGAAATGTCCAAGGTTCCTGCTCGTTGGGAACATATTCGAGAAGTAACTGCGCTTCGAGATGCACTCTCACCAGAGACATTGATCATTGGTAATGGTGATGTGACTGATATTGATGATGCCAAGAACAAGTGTGAGGAATTCGGTGCTGATGGTGCCATGATTGGAAGGGGAATATTTGGAAACCCATGGAGATTTAGACGAGATAATTACATTCCAACTGTTCCCGAAAAGTTGCGAGTGATGGTGGAGCATACCAAACTTTTCCAAGAACTATTAGGAGATATGAAAAGCTTCGCACTCATGAAGAAGCATTACAAAGCCTATGTAAATGACTTCGAAGGTGCCAAAGAACTCCGAGCAAAGCTCATGGAAACCGAGAATGCCGATCAGGTGGAGGAAATTGTAAATAACTTTCTTAGCTAGTTGACAAAAAAACACAAAGGAGTAAAGTATAAAAGTCCTAAGTAGGATAGTCGTAGTTGGTACTTGTGGCAACACAAGGAACAACTAGGCTCGTTCAAAAACATAAACCTGATCGCATATGAAACACCAACTCGCCTTCGGCAGTATTGGATTCAGCTCGCACCTCGCCACCTCGATCGCGCACGACACGCACGATCCGGCGGCCATGCAGCACGCGCACAAGGATGGCATCGGCACGAATGCTCACGACGGCCTCGCCGCGGGAAGCATCACCGACGCCTAGCGACTAGGTCCTTCGGGACACTCGCACAACAGCTGCCCCCAGACATTCGTTTGGTGGGCAGCTCTTTTTTTGTATTTTACCGTTCGCTGCTATAATAGCTCTAATGAAAAAAGCAGCAAAAGAACAAAAGACCGAATCACAGGTGTTATACCGTAAGTACCGACCACAAAGCTTCGATGAAGTAGTGGGGCAGGAGAAGATTGTGAATGCACTCAAGAATGCAATCGCCAAGGATACCACTGCACATGCGTATTTGTTCCATGGTGGACGAGGAACTGGTAAGACTACTATTGCACGTATCCTTGCAGAAGAATTCGGAACAAGTGTAAGTGACTTGGTTGAGATTGACGCTGCATCTAATAGAAAAATCGAAGACATTCGAGAACTACGAGAAGGAGTGAAGACACTTCCATTCGAATCAAAGTACAAAGTCTATATTATTGATGAAGTGCACATGCTTACCAATGAATCATTCAACGCACTCTTGAAGACACTCGAAGAACCACCTGCACATGTGAAATTTATTCTTGCCACCACTGAATTGCACAAGATTCCTCAGACGATTCTCTCACGTTGTGAAGTCTACACTTTCGAAGAACCATCACATGCGACACTCACTGATCGTGTGAGTGATGTTGCAAAGGAAGAAGGATACAAAATCTCAAAAGAGAATGCAGCACTCATCGCATCACTTGGTGAAGGATCATTCCGAGATACATTGGGAGTATTACAAAAAGTCATTGCATCAACTGAAGGAAAAGAAATTCTTGAGGCAACTATTCTCGCAGCTTGCAGCATGGCACCCAAGTCAGCAGTGCGACATTTCATACAAGCAGCAGTCACACATGATAAGCCTGCAGCGCTCACTGCATTCCACCAGGCACTTGAGGCACGTATCGATCCTCGACTGTTCCTCGAGCAAGTACTACATATGATGCGTATGGGATTATTGCTCAAGATATCCAAGCAGAGTGAGGCATACATTGCTGAACATGTTTCTAAGGATGATCATGCCTTCCTTACCACACTCATTACTGAACACGCAGCGGCATTTAATTCAGTGCTTTTCACGAAGTTTCTAGATGCATACGCACTTGCGGGACAGAGTCCAATTCCTGAATTAGCGGTAGAGATGTCTATTGATTCACTTTCGTAATATAGCTTGGGTTATTTGTAGTAAATAGCTTTTTGTATGTAGCTTGAATTTTTGTAGTGATTGGGCCACGAGATATGGTTCGCTTATCAACTTCAATGATTGGAGCGATGTATGATGAAGTTCCGCATGCAAAGAGTTCATCAGCTATGTAGATCTCAGTGAGATCAATTGCGCGTTCTTCTACTGGAATCGATAATTGTTTGGCAATCTCAAGTACGGTCGCTCTATTGATGCCTTCGAGAATATCATGAGAAGTAGAAGGCGTTATCAAGACACCATTTCTTATCATAAATATATTAGCAGCACTGAGTTCGCATACATGTCCAGAACCATCGAGGAAAAGACAATCGTCATATCCACTATCGAGCGCGTCCTGCTTTCCTAATACCGAATTAACATAAGCACCATTCACCTTTGCACGCGAAGGAATGGAGAAGTCGGGGACTCGTCTCCAGACACTTGTTTTGAGCCGTACACCGTCTTGGGGAATGATGGGAGTTGCTTCGTAGATGAACATGCTAAGTGTAGTCTCCAGACCTCGTGAGCGTGTTCCAGGAACTAATGAAGTAACGTGTACAGTGGCACGAACAAAGACATTTTCTTGAAGAGTATTTGCTGATACAAGCTCTTTGATTGCTTCAGTGAATTTTTCTTTAGTCCACTGTTGTTCAAAGGTATCTATACCGATAATTCGAGCTGAATTTATCAATCGTGTGTAATGATCATCGAGACGAAATGCACCAATATTTGTTCCCTCTACAATCAACGGGAATACTGTATAGACACTGAGTCCGTAAAGCACTGCTGAACTTGCGATACTTACCGTTGCTTGTTCAGTAGGAATAATCTGGTCCTTGAAATATGTGTATGGGTATATACGTGCCATGTTTATCGAATGAACTGTGTATAGATAATCACCGTAAGGAGGCTTACAAGTCCTGAGAGTAATGCACCCCATGCCATATCAACAATGGTCATTGCAAGTGGCCAGTTCTGTAAGGTTGCATGGTTGGTGAGGTCGTACGCTGCGTAGGCGAGCAGACCTAAGAAAGCGCCAGTGAGAAAAATATGTAAATATTGTTGTCCTTGTTGTATTGCGGGACTAATAACAAAGTACACCAGTCCTGCTGCGTAAATGAGATAAAAGATCACAGCAGGAGTAAAGAAGAATGTTGGTGCAAAGATATGTCCAAGCCATGCTTTGTACTGTGCTCCCATTGAGAAGAGCCATACACTATCAATAATTCCCATGATAATAAGTGCGATGAAATATAAGGTAATGGTCATATGTTTATTATATCAAATGTGCCTCTATTAATTTAAGCTTTTCTGCTTTACTCATTCTTTTTATTTCTGCTTCTCGAGCACGAGCGGTACTGTAATCAGCACATGATTCTGAATAGGCGAGTGTCACTGGTCGTCTGATTTTGGTGTAATGTGCTCCAGATTTGGCGTGATTGTGCTCATGGAGGCGTTTCTCGAGCTTGTTAGTAGATCCTGTGTAGAGGGTGTTGTCGGAACAAGTGAGAATATAGACAAAATATATCGATGACATAGGGATAAGTATACGTGTTTTCTCGTGTGTGGGTAAACAGGTTTGTATTCCTTAAAAAAATCTTATAATAGATTAATGAAATCAATAAGAAATATAACGTTAGGAATTTCAGTGATTGCATTATTCGCATTACCAGTAGCCACCTTTGCCGCAACAACTATTACCACAGACATTGCGACAAGTACTACCTGGGATGCCAATGGCAGTCCGTATATTATCAAGAATTCAATTGAAGTTGTTTCTGGAGTGAATCTTACCCTCAATCCAGGAACTATTGTGCAGTTCGATGAAGGAACAGGTCTCAATGTGTCAGGAAGTCTTGTAACCGGTATTTCTTCAGGAAAGAAGACATACATCACTTCACTCAACGACACTACTGTTATCAAAAAGAAGAAGGGTGATCCAATCACTACTCCTTCAGCGGGTGATTATAGTGGAATTGTATTCAATGCAGGGTCAACAGGAACATTGAAGAATGTTGAGATTCGCTATGCAGATACAGCAGTAAATGCAGATGATGCTACGCTCTCAATTACCAATGCTGCATTTGTTAATAACAACAATGGAGTAGAGACTCATGATGGGTCATTAGTATTGAAGTCAAATAAGTTCAGTAATAACAATACACCGGTACTCGTAGATTATTCAACTACATTCACACATGATTCAAATACATTTGTGAATAATGGATACAACGCAATCGGTGTTACTGGTGATATGTATGGAAGTAATTATCGATTCACTGGAGATGATGCATCATATGTATTATTCTCAAATCCTTCAGTAGCTAGTGGTAATACACTTACTATTGATAACGGAGTAACAATTACTGGACAAGCATCAAGTGATTCAATATTGGTAACTGGAGGAACTTTGAACATTGGATCTGCACAAGCCAACTATCGAGGTCGTGATGATGATCACGAAGATGATGAAGATGAGAACAACGGTGTTACTCTCGATGGTATTAATATTCAGGCTTATAACGGAGCGGTAGTAAATATTACCGGTGCTACCATCAAGAACTTTGGTTCTACTAATGCGGCAGTAACCGTATTCAATGGTTCAACTGCAACTATCAAGAACAGTATTATTGATAATGGTGGTGATGGAGTAGTGGTATTCAATGATTCAACACTTGATACTGATCGTGTAGTGATCAAGAATTGTAGTGATGGGGGAATTATCACCTTTGGTAACGAAGGATATGATGACTCTGTACTCAAGATGAGAAACAGTGAATTGACTGCAAATGGATTTGCAATCTTCCCAGTAGATCGAACGCTCGTTGATGTTCATAATAACAGTATTCATGACAATGCAATCGGAGTAATAAATAATGGAGGTCTCACTTATGATTTCACCAAGAACTGGTGGGGAAGTGTAAGTGGCCCATACAATGCAACTACCAATGCAACAAGTACTGGTGATGAAGTATTCGATGGAATCACCTATGCTCCATTCCTCAAGTATGATCCATTGTCATCACGACATGATTCAGACGAGCGTGGACATGGTGGCCACCATGACTCAGATCATGATAAGGATGAAGTGAAGCATCATGCAGAGGACCGAGTTCGATCATTCATCGAACGAGGACATGATTTGGAACATCGCAATCGATAGTCTGACAAAGACATAATAAAACTAAAAACAGCCCGTAAAGGACTGTTTTTTTGTTTTTACCACAGTGATTAGGTCCAGTATGAAGATTGTGCTAATCTCTAAGATAGGACATGAACTGATCTCCGAAGGATGTGAAGCTGTATTCAAGTGTTGAGCCTCCGCCTCCGAGAGTTCCACCACCCTCTACAATGGGCCTGAATATCCCTAGTCCTATAAGTTCAGCAACTGCATCATTAATACCGACCTCAATTTCTTTTTTGATTTTGTATATTTTATCAAGCTTATCAGTACCAGTATCTCTCTTTGAATCATAATTATGACGAGTTTGAACTTTCTTACTATTCGGATCATATTCTTCATGTAGCCAGCGTTCAATATGCTTTGATAATGGTTCGTAATTCTTATTTTTATTAATCAGATCATTTACAATTGGTTGAATTTTGTCATTGATAAAACCTAGAAATCTAATAGTAGCTAGTGAAATGTTTGTAATTGTGTTTTCCAGTCTCTCCAACTGAAAACTATCCATGTCCTTACTTGAAGCGAATCCGATAAATACTTTTTTAATAATTGTTCTTTTCTCCGAATTTCTTTCCCTGATGTATTTCTCGAGAGTAATTACAAATGCATCAGTAAAACCTTTTTGACCAACAACTTCTTTAATAAAAATATTTGGATTTTCTTGAATGAGATTAATAAACTCCTTTACTCTGTCTTTTCTCATCTCTAGTGCTGCTCCATAAAGACCTTTTGCAAGACTAATTGCTGATGTCATAACAGGTTGACCTTGATACATTGAATTATCAATATTTGTGGCAATTGCATCAATTGCAGTAAATGCAACGCTTTTCATAACTGAAACACCTCTTTTGTTGATGCCAATTACATCTTTAATTTTTTTCAGTATTTTATTCATGATTACTATTTATTATAGCAAATATGATTTGTTGTAAGTGTTAATATAAAAATGCAGTACCCACATGAATTTGATATTACGAAATTTCCAGTATGCTTTAATGGTAGGCATAACTTGAACGTTTTACTGTGTCATAGTATGACTATAACGCGCTTTGCAATAAAAAGTATTATTTCCAAAATATTCTAACTATTTTATTTTTGAAGAAAACAGAACTAGTTGCTCCTATGTATTCCAAAAAATTTTCCGTCGAATGTTTAGACCCATCAATAAATTTTTTAAGTTCAGAGTAATTTAAAACATAATTAAATGTGTTTTTAGGAGAATTCGAAACTCCATATGATAAATAAATCCAGGCACTGTGCTCTGGTAATTTTTTACTTAATTTTATAGTAATAATGAATGGTTCTAAGAAATTTTGAGGTGCAAGACTCTCACCTTCTTTAAGTATAAGATTCAACGCCTCATTTCTAATGTTCCATCCTTTTAAAATAGTGGTTTGAGGAGTTTCCGTCAGATGTAAATCAAATCCTGAACTAGAAAAATTAATCCAAAAGTCTCTAATAATCTCATTATTTTTATTTTGAAGGATTGGTCCAAATTTGTATTCGATGTAGCTGTTATTTTCAATTGGTACTTTTGAATATGCTCTCCATGCACAAATTATATTTTTACTTCTTTTATTTTTTGAAATCTCACTCTTTACCCATTTTAAAACGCCGGTTGCCCAAGCAAAAAGAATTGTTAGAACGAAAAGAATAACAGATACAACCCCTTGATTATTGTTCAGTAAATCAATTATGTAAGTCATGTTTTAATTATGGTTCACAGTTTCGGTTTTGCTGCGGGACTTGGACTCGAACCAAGATAACCTCCTCCAGAGGGAGGTGTCCTACCATTAGACGATCCCGCAATAGGTACAGATTACTATTTTTTCAGAAAAAATCA
>JBDKLF010000007.1:0-20465 GCA_039795755.1 Candidatus Parcubacteria bacterium
ACAGGGTATGGATCAGTAGGTAACGAGACTCAGTATTTCGGAGCGCGTACGCTTCAAGCGCTTATGAAATTCCAAGCAGCACATCAGCTTCCGGCAACAGGTTTCTTTGGTCCAATGACACGAGGGGTGATTAACAAATAAGAAGTATCAAATTAAGCTGCGTGTTTGTTGCAGAAATAGCAGAGAATTGTCGAGAATACGAAGAAGAAAAAGCTACTAGCTATACTTGACATAATATAGATACTATTATATAATAGTAAGGTATGAAATATGTCCAGCACCTTCTGTTTGTTGTTCTTGGTGTGATCGGAACTCTCGGGTTCCAATCGTTTCAAGACACTCCACAAAAACCCTTTTACCGCTTCGCGCTCGCGGAAGGTTCATCTCCAATTCCGAATCAACCGTCTGTCTCCGCAAAATTGGTAAAGACGCCGGTTACGAAGCCTGGTGAATGGCTTGTTGTGGTCAGCAAATAACTTCTCAACCCATCTAAACAAAAGCCGCCTGGTACATCACACTAGGCGGCTTTCTTTTTTGTTCAGAATCTGAGAATTAGTAGTGGACCCTACAGGAATCGAACCTGCCACCCCCTCAGTGCAAATGAGGTGCTCTACCAAATGAGCTAAGGGCCCAACAAAGAGTATTTTACATGAAATAGAAAAAGTTTCAACCTAGTGGTACTCTCTGTTATAATTGTGAGATGAAATCTCGCTTGATTCCGCTATTGCAAATAATGCTTGCTGTATATATTGCAGGGAATGCATTTTTTCTCACTACGTATTATGCAGATGATATTGATGGAGTGACCTATGCATTAGGTAATAAAATTGAGTCTGTTATTGATCATGTGGGGAGTCGTATCGATACAGCAGCAGCTTATATCGCTACTGATGATCCTAATCTCGTTAGTCTCAATATTGTTGAAGGATGGCGCAAAGAGCAAATCGCAGAAGCTTTCCAAAAGAAGCTTGGATGGACTGATGAAGAGCGGTATAGCTTCGCAGAAATGTTGCAATGCACCTTTGAGACAAGTGAAGGTAAATTATTTCCTACAGTCTATACCGTGCCAAAGGATGCTCGACCAGAAGATGTCAAAGCACTTATGGAGCAACTCTTTGAAGCAAGTGTAAGTGCAACAACTACTGATGCAACGATTGCAAGTAGTACTCCGCTTAATATGGACAAGGTGTTGGTGGTCGCTTCGCTCATACAACGAGAGGCGGCGAGTAAGAAAGATATGAATATTATTTCCGGAGTGATTTGGAATCGAGTCTTGAGTGATATGTCACTCGGTATTGATGCAACATTACAATATGCAAAGGGTACTGAAGAGAATTGGTGGCCAAAAGTCTTACCTGAAGACAAAGATATCGAATCACCTTTCAATACTTATACCAACAAAGGACTTCCTCCACATCCAATTGCAAATCCTGGTATCGCAGCAATTGCCGCAGCAATCAATCCTGCTGATACTTCATGCCTCTATTATCTCCATGATCGATATGGGCGCATTCATTGTTCGGATACGTACGCAGGACACAAGCAAAACATTAATCTCTATCTTAGATAATTATGAACACACGATTAATACTCTTTGGAGCAACAGGTGACCTTGCAAAAGCAAAAATTCTCCCTGCATTACAAACACTCGGTGTGGAGCCGTTACTCTATGGAAGAAAGCCTTCTGAACTCACTAATTACATACAAGGTGAATTAGAAGAAATTACTGAGAAGATTGAAGAGAAAGCAATTACTCATGCATATGTATCGCTCCCGCCACAATACTTTGAAGTAGTATTGCGACAACTTGCGCAACTTAGTTCAGTGCCAGGAATTGCACTCGAGAAACCATTTGGTACTTCGTATGCAGATGCAGAGAAGCTTGCGGGACTTATTCATGAATTAGCACTTGATGGGAAAGTGTATCTTGTTGATCATTATCTTGGTAAACCTGCATTGGTGGAACTATTAGAGCTTTCTTCTGAAGCGCGTCAGCAACTATATCGAGTGGATCTGATTGATAGTGTTGAAATTGATGCGTTCGAGACCAATACCGTAGTAACTCGTGGTGCATTCTATGATGGTGTGGGAACGATTCGAGATTTCGTACAGAATCATATTATGGCAATTGCTTCGACATTACTCATGCAGCAGGGGTGTGAGGTGAGCTCAACTGAGTGTCGTCAACAAGTATTGAAGCATCTCTCGTATAAAGCAAATTCATTAATACTTGGACAATATCAAGGATTCAAGGAGACTGCGGGTGTTGCACCTGATTCTCGAACCGAGACCTATGTTGCGTGTGAGTTTTTGTACAATGAAATACTTCCGATACATATTCGTGTAGGGAAGGCATTACATGAAGCTCGCACTGAAGTAAGGGTGAAATATAAAGATGGGACCAAGAAAGTAATTACGATTCAATCATCAGTTAATTCATACGAAGCAATTATTAATGATTTCTTGAATGGAGGAAGCAGATTCTCATTATCACAACAGGAAGCATTATTATGCTGGACAATTACTGAGCAATTACTCAGTGCGCGATCATCGATAACAGCGATTACCTATCCCCAAGGAAGTAATCCAGATGATATGTTTCCCTCAACACTAAGTTATAATAGCTAGTATGGAAGCGCTCGGCATCATCAAACATATTGGAATGACCTTTGCACTCATTGGATCAACCTTTGGAATGGTGTTCTACTATGCAGCGTGGTGGGATGGAAAAGTTGATGATTCAGAAAAGCATTTTATGCATCTTGTATATTTCATTGTACGTATCGGACTATACATTCTCATTCCATGGGAAATCGGAGTGATGTTCTGGACTATGTATGCAGATATTCCCTCATACTATGATAGTGCGGTGAATTGGTTCCGTGTATTACTCCTTGGAATTATTTTCTATAACGCAGTGCTTATGACACGACACAAGATGCCACTCTGGATTGGTCCTGCAATTGCTGGTGGATCATGGTATTACTATTTCTTTGTAAGCGTCACCCACAAGACATTTGGCGTCGCTCAACTCTTTCTTTATTATGTTATTTTTGTGGGATTACTTGCGCTTGCGATGCATATACTCAAGCGGCAACTCATTGATAAAAGAAAGGTTATTGCACAAGAATAGTATCTACGATATTCTTATGGTCTAAAACAAAATACATGTTCAATTTCTTAATGAAAAAACTTATCAAGAGCAAGATGAAAGATGTTCCACCAGAACAGCAGGAAATGGTAATGGCACTTGTCGAAAAGAATCCTCAACTCTTTATGAAGATCGCTCAAGAGATTCAAGAAAAAGTTAAAAGCGGTAAGGAACAAATGGCCGCAGCAATGGAAGTGATGCAGAAGTATCAAAAAGAGATTGCAGAAGTGCAGGCCCAGATCAAAAAGTAATAATATAAAAACAGCCACATCGAATGATGTGGCTGTGCTGTTATTTTTTCTCGAATACTTCTCGCCACTTGCTTATGAGCAAGATGTAGGCAAGTAAGCTGGTTACTCCAAGCACAATGAATGAAGACATGAGTCCTATCCAATCGTTCAAGAGGCCGAATACAAGCAAACCGAACGCTGCCATCGCATTGGCAATCGATGATTGCACCGAGAGCACCGTTGCTCTCGTTGCATTGCGTAAGTAATGCCCTGACATACTGTCAAAGAATGGTCCCTGTATTCCTCTTACCATTGCAGGGAACAGCACCATGAGTGCCATTCCTTTGGTTGGGAGTATTCCCATTAAGATAATAGGAAGGCTGAGAAGGGGGATAAGCACAATAACAGTAAGCCTATCTCCGAGCTTCTTCTCAATTACATGACCGTATCGACTGGTGAACCATGAGGTAACATTGAGCAGACAAAATATCCACCCATACACCCACAGTGGCACGCCTACAGCCTCGAAATAAGGATTGTAGGCGAAGAACCAGATTTTTGATACAACATGCATGATACAGAGATAGAGCATGATCCAGAGGATTCGCTTGTCTCTCAGTGTATCGAGTATTCCTTCCTTCATCTGTAGTAGATGTTCACGAATTCCGAGTTGCTTCACATCTTCACGTGGAGGCTCAGTAAGCATAAACACAACCACTACTGAAATAAGTAGGAAGGGAATACACATGAGTAGAGGTAAGCGCAGATTGTATCCTGCGATCCAGCTTGCAATTGGTCCACACACCGAGAACATCAGAAGGCGTAAACCCTGTGCTCTCCCAGCATATTTTCGGTAGTAGTCCCGATCATGTCCTAGTGCGATGCAGCTCTCTTGAACGAGAGCTTTGTCAGCACCAGAAGTAAATGCAACACCGAATGCCCACAGGATATTTGCTACCCACGTATGCCACGGCTCGCTCATGAAGGCAAAGAAGAGGAAGTCGATGAAGCACAATGATTCACCGATAATAATCATCTTCTTCCTGCCGATAATATCTGCAAGTGCTCCGGTTGGTATGTCTACTAAGAAACAGATGACGACACAGACCGCTTCCTGAACATAGATTTCAGTGAGTGACATGTGTCCGAGTTTCTGTAATGAGATGATCAATATCGGTCCCCAGAATAAAGCTTCTGAGAATATCGAGTTGAGCATCATTAGTTTCAAGTTTCGTTCGAGTTTTTTATTCATTTATAAGGATCTATCTAGTTGTTGTGTACCCACAAAAAAGCCCTGTGCTTTTTGCGAGCCAGGGCATTTCTAGGAAATGAAGGAGATGTTGTTACATACGTATACTACAACTGCCTTGGCTTGCGATAAGCGAAGATGACTGTGGAATCTTTGTTCCCACAGTTTTTGAATAGGCAAAAAGGCCACAATTTCGAGATGTGTTCCAATGCATATGCAGTTGTGTATTTGTATTATTCATACAAAAAATACATTAACACAAAAATTGATGATTGTCTATTATTATAGAATACAAAATAAAAATCAGACGCTTTTCAGCGAATGATGGAGTAGAGTATTTGTGTCTTTCGAAACAATTCCCTGTTGGATATTTCCCTTGTTACTGATGCGAGGGGAATATAGTGGTCTCCACCAAATGGTTTGTAAGGACCACGATTAACCACAAGCACTGGGCTTGGTGTGAGATAGCCAACTGGATAAGGATCAATAATTGAGTCATCTGGTGTGCAAAACCAGGAATGAGTCGCCGTTCCAACTTGCACCCTTTTCTCTCCCTCTTCGTTGACAATTCTCAGTCCTAAATAGTGCCCATCAACAAGTGTGAGTTCGGGAATAACCTTCGCGAGAGCTCTACAGATTGAATGACATTCGAAGCTGAGTTTCTTGTGATGTGGATGCTTTTCAAGTGCAGCTCGCGCTTTAGTTACCACACCAAGTGTGTGACAGTAGAGATCCAGGTCTCTTTTTGATACATGATCAGTGATTCCTGTGCTAAATAACATATGGTTTAAAAGTTCTGTAAAAATATAAACATATTATATTAAACTTGTCCAATTTCTATTTTTCATGCTAGTATCAGTGAACTATGAAATTATCCCTCGGCATCGTCGGTCTTCCAAACGTTGGTAAATCAACATTGTTCAACGCACTTACAAAAAAGAGTGTACTTATCGCTAATTATCCATTTGCAACGATTGATCCATCTGTCGGAGTGGTTGCGGTGCCAGATGAGCGATTGTACAAACTCGCTGAATTCTCAAAGACCAACAAAATTATTCCTGCAGCGATTGAGTTCGTTGATATTGCTGGATTGGTAAAGGGTGCGAGTGCTGGTGAAGGATTGGGAAATGCGTTTCTTTCTAATATTCGTGAGACTGATGCAATTGCAGAAGTGGTGAGAATCTTCGAAGATGATAATATTCTCCATGTTCACAACAAGATTGACCCATTGTCAGATATTGAAATCATTAACCTCGAGCTCATTCTTGCTGATCAGGAAACAGTGAAGAAGCGATTGAATAACTTGAATAAGGATGTAAAGGCAGGGAAGAAAGATGCAATTCTCGAAGAAGCAGTAGCAAAAAAGATTGCAGACACTCTTGAACAAGGAAAGCTTGCCAATCAGTGTGAGCTTACAGATGAAGAAAAAGTTATCGCACGTCATCTTCATCTCCTCACTATGAAGCCAATTATGTATATTCTCAATAAGAAGTCAGGAGGAAAGAATCTCGATGAAATGAATGATGAGCGATATCAGAAATTACTTAATTTCTTCAAAGAAAATAAAAATGAGTATGTGGTGGTTGATGCAGGAATTGAACATGAGCTCAAAGACTTCGAAGGTGAAGAAAAAGAGATGTTCCGATCAGAGCTCGGTGCCACCAAAGATGATGGAATCGATAATCTCATCAAGACTGGTTACAAATTACTTAATCTTATGACCTATTTCACTACGGGTGAAGTGGAGACACGTGCTTGGACGGTAGAAGTAGGATCAACTGCTCCACGAGCGGGTGCTGCTATCCATGGTGACTTCGAACAGAAATTTATTCGAGCTGAAGTTGTATTCTGGTCGGATCTCATTGCTGCTGGATCATTCGGTGCTGCTCGTGAAAAGGGCCTTATTCGTACTGAAGGAAAAGAATATATTGTGAAAGACGGTGATGTGATGGAGTTTAAGGTCTAGACAAAAACCCGCCGTATCGCTACAGAGAGTTTCTGTAGGATCGACGGGCTTAACGACGACCACCTGGCCACTTGCGATAGTAGTAGATCATGCTGATGATCACGACTTGGCAAATGATGCAGGTTATATAACTCGAAGCTAGTTTCCAATCGATTATCGGCTGGATCACGAGGTAGGTAAGCACGATGACTTGCATACCGAATGAAATCCAGAAGAGACCGACCGAGACTGACTTCGCCTCCTTTGTCTTTAGAAGTAACTTGATTTGCGGGAGGAACGCAGACCAAGCGGTGAGTCCGATTACAAGGACCAACCAAGACATTGTGGTGCGGAATAACTCCATGAGGCACCTCCTTTCTAAGGAGGTTAATAACACAAACTATGTTATTGGTCAAATTTAGAAGACGGTAGTCTCATAGAGTTTAAGGTCTAGGCTTTTTTCTAAAGTCCCTGATTGCTGAGAATATTAGACATAAGGCTATTAAAAGACTGATCAGTGCAATTCCATGACTACCCCACATCCAGGCGTACCATGCAAAAAAAGCAAAACTTAGAGTGATAGCTGAATTTAAGATGAGAGATAAAACTTTTACCACATATTTATTATAGCATCTAAGTTTTGTAAATAGTGATGGTGGTGTTATAGATTTTAAGTTGTGGTTGACACTTTTTCAAATCGGCGTAGCATAGTCCCAAATGCTCACCATAACTCATCGCATCGTCGTTGCCATGCTTGTCATGACAGTCACCCTTAGTTGCTCATCGTTCCAAACGCATTACCACATGCCTTGGGAAAAGAAGCAGGAAGAACCGCTGATCATCATTCCAGATACTTCATGTCTCTCCGGTAGCTACGAAGTTCCGATTGACTACGGAGATAATCCTCCCCCAAAGAAGATTAATGTTGAATCAATTAATCCTTTCTACCAGAGGGTTCCTACTCCACATGTGCCAGCTCCTGTGCCTGTTCCGGCACAAAAGGAAAAGAAACCTCGCTATAGGCAAAATAACAAACAGGAGCAGGAGGAAGGTCCGGAATTATTCAAACCAGGTGGCTACAAAGAGGGAGAAACAGCTATCGTATTGCGGTAGTGGTCTCGGTCCTCTTTTTTATTTTTTGTGTTATAATGCGCAGGTTATTCATAAGAACGCGCTATGGAACCAACAACTACTGTTACTAGACCTCATGCTAAGTATTTCTTCCTCCACCTGGGGATTATCGCTCTGCTGTATACTGCAGTAACTACGTTTCTCAGTTTTTGCTTTGATGTAATCAATTACCTGTTTCCTGATCGTCAGGCATATGCATTTGATCCATATACTACAAGTTTGCGACTCTCGGTCTCAGTACTGATTGTGGTATTTCCTGTGCTTATCTATCTTGCACGATTGGTCTATAGAGAACTCGTTGCTCATCCAGAAGATCGTCATTTGTCAGTACAAAAGTGGCTCTCATTCTTCACATTATTCCTCGCAGCACTTACTATTATTATTGATGCAATTGTACTGCTCAACACGTTCTTTAATGGTGAAATCTCCTCACGATTCATTGCTAAGTTCGCAGTGGTACTTATTGTTGCCTTCGTTGTATTCTGGTACACCATTCGGGATCTCAAGGGTGTGTACTTCGAGAAACCTCATCTACTCAAACTCTTTACCTACATTGTAAGTGCAGTAGTCTTTGCAAGTATTATTGGAGGATTATTCATTATGGGTTCACCAGCTACGCAGCGAATGCTTCGTGATGATATGGATCGTCAGAATGATCTTAGTTCAATACAGTCACAAGTACTTAATTACTATCAGAATTCTGGAAAGCTTCCCGAATCAATTAATGTCCTCAAGGATGACTTTAGCTACTACAATGAAGAGACTTTTGTTGATCCTGCTACAAAGAATCAATATGACTACAAAGTAGTGACCGGAACTACTTCGATTTCATTTGAACTCTGTGCAGATTTCGATCTCGACAGTACTACAAACGATATGAAAGGAAGAGGAGATTACAAGGCTTACTCATCACTCTCAATTGATTACTATGGATTCGGAAGCTCATTCGAGCATGTGAAGGGTAAGAATTGCTACACACGAACTATTGATCCAGTAAAACATCCTGTTTACAATCAAGTACCAAAAAACCAGTAAAAAACTAACGTTTCTTTATGAAAAAAAATACATCATATGATCACATAGCCATTGAAAAGAAATGGCAGAAAGAGTGGTCTAAGAAAAAAACCTACAAAACACTTGATCCAAAGAAAGCAGGTAAAAAACCTAAGTACTATGTGCTCGACATGTTCCCATATCCTTCAGGTGAAGGTCTACATGTGGGTCATCCAAAGGGATACATTGCAACAGATGTGGTCTCACGCATGAAGCGCATGCAAGGTCATAATGTATTGCATCCTATGGGATTTGACGCGTTCGGACTTCCTGCAGAACAGTATGCAATCAAGATGAAGACGAATCCTGCGGTTGCAGTAGGAAAGAATGTTGCTCGCTACAAGAAGCAATTAGAAATTCTTGGACTTGATTATGATTGGTCACGAGAAGTGAATACCACTGATCCGAAGTATTACAAATGGACTCAGTGGATTTTCTTGAAATTACTTGAGCGTGGTCTCGCATATGAGTCATATGAGCCAATCAATTGGTGTCCGACTTGCAAGACTGGTCTCGCGAATGAAGACCTCGAAGATGGTAAGTGTGAACGTTGCGGAACTCCTGTAGAAAAGAAACCAATGCGACAGTGGGTGCTCAAGATTACTGAGTATGCTGATCGTATGCTCGAGGACCTCGATGCTACTGATTATGTGATGCCGAAATTGATTGATAAGGTGAATCCTCATCAGAAAGGTGCTCCGATTGTGAAGCGACAAGTTGCTCATGCAATCGTCTTTGATCCACAACACAAGAAATATCTCATTATTCGAAACAAGAAATTCAATTGGGACACGGTAGTAATTGGCGGAATTGAAGGAAATGAAAGTCCTGTTGAGACTGCACAGCGTGAAGTACGTGAAGAGACTGGCTATGTAGATATTGAATTCAAGCGAATACTCGGTGGCCAGACAGAAGCTCAATACTACACAAAGCATAAAGGTGAAAACAGAATTGCATATGCAACTGCGGTGTATTTTGAATTGAAGAGTGATAAACGAGTCTCTATTGCAGAAGGCGAAGATGGTCAGAATGAAATATTGTGGATTGATGAAAAGGACTTCGTTCCAGGAAAGATGGTGAATTCTGAATTAGAAATCTGGCTTGAACGAATCAAGGATCCTGCTAAGGGTTGGGGAACTCCATTGCTCAATTGGCCTCAATCGATCAAAGAAGCTCAGCGAAACTGGATTGGAAGATCAGAAGGAATGTTGTTTACTTCTCCTGTAAAGGACAGTGATATAAAAATCAAAACATTCTCTGCACATTTTGAAGCATTCAAGGCTGATACGTTTGTTGTCATTGCACCAGATCATCCTTTGCTCAAAGAATTGATAAAGGGTGCTAAAAATGAAAATGAAATTATTCAGTTTGCAGAACAATTGATTGCAGAAAGAAGTGCAAGTGGTTATGAATATCGAGAACCAAAAGGAATTTTTACTGGAAAATATACCATTGATCCTGTTGGTAATGGTGAACTTCCGATTTGGATTGCAAACTATGCATTAGCAGATTATGGAACAGGTATTGTGAAATGTTCAGCACATGACGAACGTGATTTTGCTTTTGCCAAGAAATATCAGATTCCTTTAAAGGTGGTATTACTTCCTGAAGACAAAGAACTTGCTGAAAAGGTAAAAAAATTAGAGGTTTGCTACGTGGATATGAAGAACGGGATACTTCATGAACCAAAAGAATTCCATGGTAAGAAAGCTCACTCAGTAAGAAGTGAAATAATCTCGTATCTCATCGATAATAACTTAGCCGAAAAGAAAACAACCTATCGTCTCAAGGATTGGGTATTCTCACGACAGCGATATTGGGGTGAGCCAATTCCGGTCTATCACACACCTGATGGACGAGTGGTTCCGGTACCCGAGAAAGAATTACCAGTGGTATTACCAATGGTGAAATCATATGAACCGACAGGAACAGGAGAATCACCGCTTGCAGCAATCGAGAAATGGGTGAATGTTCCCATGAAAGTAAATGGCAAGAAAGAGATTTGGAAGCGCGAGACTAACACTATGCCGCAATGGGCTGGTTCAAGTTGGTACTATTTGCGTTACATGGATCCAAAGAATACCAAGAAACTTGTTGATCCAAAGATCGAACAATATTGGAATCAGACTGATCTCTATGTAGGCGGTGCAGAGCACGCAACACGTCACCTCATCTATGCACGATTCTGGCATAAGTTCTTGTATGATCTCGGAGTTGTTTCTACCAAGGAGCCGTTTATGAAATTACAAAGTGTAGGACTTATCATGGCAGAAGATGGTCGCAAAATGAGTAAGCGATGGGGGAATGTGGTTAATCCTGATGACATTATTGCAACCTACGGAGCTGATACCATGCGTGTCTACGAAATGTTCATGGGTCCATTCAATCAAGCGATTGCATGGAATACACAAAGCATGGTGGGTTCACGAAGATTTATTGAGCGAATCTGGAATCTTCAGAACAAAGTACAAAGTACAGCAGAGGCAAAGAAGCACTCGGTTGTACTTCCAGAAGATGCGGAGACACTCTTACACCAGACAATTAAGAAAGTAACTGAAGATATTGAATCAATGGGGTTCAATACAGCAATTTCTGCAATGATGATTCTCCTTAATCGTATCGAAAAGGAAGAGAAAATCAGTCGAGAAGTCTTTGCTATCCTTATTCAGCTACTTGCACCATTTGCTCCGCATGTAACTGAAGAGCTTTGGAAGGCAAGTGGGAACAAAGGCTCTATACATCTTGCTCCATGGCCTACATTTGATACCAAAAAGCTTCAGTCTGAGACCGTAACCATCAGTATTCAGGTTAATGGTAAGATTCGAGGAAGTATCACTTGTAATCGTACTGATTCCAAGGAAGCTATACTCCAGGCTGCAAAAGGGGAAGCCAATGTTAGTAAATGGATTGAAGGAAAACATATTACAAAAGAGATATATGTACCTGGCAAGCTCGTGAGCATCGTTGTTGACTAAAAGCAGTATTGATGATAATGTACATTTATCAACTCATTAATAGCAGTTCAGAAATGAACATTTGAGAACATTTATTGATCACATGGCAACAAGTATAAAGATAGATTTCAAACCAAAACAAGTCACTAAGCATTTGCTCAGTGCACTTCCAGCTCGAGCTCGAGATATCCTCGTTGCACGTTATGGACTCGGTACACAGACAACTAAGGTGACGCTTGAAGCCATTGGTAAGAAGTACGGAATCACACGAGAACGTGTTCGACAGATTGAAGAATATGCACTCCAGAATATTCGAAAGTCTGATGTGTTCAAGAAAGAAAAAACTCCTTTTGAAGAGCTTGCAAAAGCATTCAAGGTCTTTGGTGGTGTGGCTGCTGAAGATGAGCTTCTTGAAGCATTTGGAAAGGACCGATCACTTCAGAACCATGTACACTTCCTCCTCGTACTTGGTGTTGAATTCAAGAAGCTCAAAGAAGATGATGACTTCAAACATCGATGGCATGTAGATGAACATGCATCAAAGAAGATTCATGATGCATTGCGAGCTATTTATGCAAAGCTTGATGATGAAGACATTGTTGCTGAAGGTGAAATCATCAATCAATTCCTTGAACATGTGAAGGAGCTCTCAGATGAATATAAGGACAAAGAATTAATCAAGCGATGGCTCAATATGTCAAAGGTAATTGGAAAGAATCCTCTCGGTGAATGGGGTAAGGCTTCTTCTCCTAATATCAAGCTCAAGGGTATGCGTGATTATGCATATCTCGTAATTCGACGACACGGATCTCCAATTCACTTCCGTGAAGTTGCAAAGGCTATTGCAGAACTCTTCGGAAAGAAGGCTCATGTAGCAACCACTCACAACGAACTTATTAAGGATAAGCGATTCGTATTGGTAGGACGAGGTCTTTATGCCCTTGCTGAATGGGGGTATCTCGCTGGGGTTGTAAAGGATGTGATCAAGAAAGTGATTTCAAAGCATGGACCAATCACCAAAGAACAAATTATCGACAAGGTAATGAAGGAACGGTACGTAAAAGAAAACACCATTCTTGTGAATCTCCAGAATCCAAAGCATTTCAAGAAAAATTCTGATAATACCTATAGCATCGTATAGTAATTATTTGCTATAATAGTGAGCATGAATTCGCTCACTGATTCTCTGCCTACCATAGTCGATGCATTCATTGTTATTGCAACAATTTTTGTTCCAATTGTTTTATGGCAAGAATTCTGGAAAACATGGAAGGATTACACTCGTCAGAAGTTTTTTAATAAGCAGAAATATTCACTTATTGAAATTACCCTCCCTAAGGAAATTCTGAAAACTCCTTCCGCTATGGAAGCATTCATTACCAACCTTCACCAAACCTCAGGTGAAAGTACTTGGTATGATCGAAACTTCTTGGGTAAGACACGTGCATGGTTCTCACTCGAAATGGTCTCATTTGAAGGATCGGTGAAATTTTATATTTGGACTCGAGAAGGACTCAAGAAATTCATTGAATCACAAATTTATGCGCAGTATCCGGATATTGAAATTCGAGATGCCAAAGATTATGCAGTAGACTTTGAATTCGATCCAAAAGATAGCGATATGTGGGGGCTTGAACTCGAATTAACCATGCCTGATCCATATCCAATCAAGACCTACCGTGATTATGGAATTGGTGATGATGTACTCAAAGAAGAGGATGTGAAGGTTGACCCGATCACGCCAGTAGTTGAATTACTTGGATCAATCGGCCAGAAGCAGCAAATGTGGATTCAGATTATTTGTCGTGCTCACAAAGATGAAGATCCTATTCCGTTCAGTAAGCGATGGAAGAAGTTTAAAGAGACACTTGATAAGAAGGGATTTAACGACGCGTGGAAAGATTTCTGGAAGGGTACTGATGGTTGGAAAGATCAAGCAAAAGATGAAGTTGAGAAGATCAAGAAAGCCGCTACACCTCAAATCAAAGGACCAGATGGTACTGTCTCACCTGGATTTCCAAACTATACCAAGATGCAGACTGATATTATCGCAGCACTTGAGCGAAGTACTGCTAAGCTCGCATTCGATGTGGGAGTACGAGGTATTTATCTTGCAACGAATAAAGAATTTTATGATGCAAGTAATCAAGGAGGACTTTCAAGTGTATGGAAGCAATTTAGTTCTCATAACTTGAATGGGTTGAAGCCAAAGAATACAACAAGTTTCGATTTCCCGTGGCAGGACTTTTTTGGTACACGCTTGATAAAGAAGAAAAAAGAGCTTCTTGAAGCATACAAAGCTCGAGGGTATTTCTTCGATCCATACAAAGAAAAGTACCTCGTACTTAATAGTGAAGAGCTTGCAACTATCTATCACTTCCCAGGAAAGGTTGTTCAGACTCCTTCATTCAATCGTGTTCCTTCAAAGAAGGCAGAGCCACCAGCAAATCTTCCTATGTAATCATTATGATACGAATTTCACGCACAACCATCATAGTCAGTGCTGTAGTGCTTTTTGTCTATGTCTGTTTATTGAGTATATTGCCACCGTCAAGTCTAGCACCAGCAACTGTTGCTCATGTTGAAAGTGGTATGGGTACTTATGCAACCGCACGATCACTCAAAGAAGCAGGAGTGATTCGTTCCTCGTTTGTATTTCATGTCTTTGTAAAAGTCTTTGGTGGAGAACGATCACTCAAGGCTGGTGATTATCTCATTGATACACCTACAAATGTTATTTCACTTGCACGTCGCATGGTAAATGGTGAATATGGGTTCGTCGCGCGCAAGGTAACCTTCCCAGAAGGAACATCAGTACATGAAATGGCTGACATCCTCTCACGTGAATTAATTGGCTTTAACAAAGAAGCTTTTGTAGCTGAGGCGTCATCAGAAGAAGGGTATCTATTTCCTGATACGTATTTATTTATGCCAACTGCAACTTCAGGAGAAGTGATTGCAAAGATGTCATCGACTTTCGAAGAACGTATCAAGGAAATTAATCAAAGTATTGCTGCATTTAATAAACCCCTGAAAGATATTATTACTATGGCTTCAATTCTCGAGGAAGAGGGAAATGATGAGAAATCACGAAGAATTATATCGGGTATTTTGTGGAAGCGAATTGCTCTCGGAATGCCGCTTCAGGTTGATGCACCGTTTGTGTATTTGATTGATAAGGGGAGTGCAGAACTTACCAAAGCAGATCTCAAGCTCGATTCACCTTATAACACATACAAATACAAAGGATTACCTCAAGGACCTATTACTAATCCAGGTCTCGATGCGATTCTTGCTACAGTGACACCAGAGCGTTCACCTTATTTGTACTTTCTTACTGACAATGATGGGGTAATGCATTATTCGAAAACATACGAAGAACATCTTGCATTACAAAAGAAGTATTTGAAATAATCTTTGCGAGAGTTCCAGTGTTGTATTAGTATGCACCATATGAACAAGCAGACCAAAAAAGTCTTTGTTGGTATCTCAGGCGGGGTAGACTCGTCTGTTTCTGCTGCATTACTCAAAGAACAAGGATACGATGTTACCGGCATATTTATCAAAGTATGGCAACCGCCATTTCTTGAATGCTCAATCAAAGATGACAGACGTGACGCCATGCGTGTGTGCGCACAGCTCGGTATTCCATTTGTTGAATGTGACGCAGAAGAAGCATATAAGACACAAGTGATTGATTATATGATGAGGGAATACACACTTGGAAGAACTCCGAATCCTGATGTGATGTGTAATAAATATGTGAAGTTTGGGGTGTTTTATGATTGGGCAATGACACAAGGGGCTGATTACGTAGCTACAGGACATTATGCTCGTACGGCTGACGGAAAGCTTATGAAAGGTATTGATGCCGCAAAAGATCAATCATATTTCCTCTGGGCGATTGGGCCTGAAAAACTTAAGAAAACATTGTTTCCAATTGGAAATATCGAAAAATCTAAAGTCAGATTTCTCGCAGAAAAATACAAGCTGTTTACTGCAACAAAGAAAGACAGTCAGGGATTGTGCTTTCTTGGAAAACTTGATGTGAAAGATTTCTTGAAGAAATTTATCACTCCAAAGATTGGAGATGTACTTGATGTACAAGGTAATAAGATTGGTGAGCATGATGGTGCGTTTTTCTTTACTTTGGGAGAGCGACATGGCTTTCGAATTACTGAGAAGCGGTCAACTGAAGATGCGCCACTCTATGTAATAAGTAAAGATGTTCTGGCAAATACTATTACAGTAGCAACAAGAAACAATGTTGAGGTAAGTAAGGCTTCGCAAGAAACGAGGGTTCAACTTACAGATGTTGTAATGTACAACATTGAAAAAATTAATGACAAAGCTTGTATAAAAACAGCTGTATACAGATATCACGGTGAAGAAATTCCGGTGAAGTCTGTTGAGTCTGTTAATGATGAGCTTGTGATAATACTTGATGGCTATCGAAATGACATTGCAGCAGGGCAGTCAATGCTTGTATACGTTAATGATGAAGTGGTAGCAGCTGGAATTGTGAATGTGATATAATTATTGCGTTAGCATTAATTTGTCACCATGGAAGAATCAAAAAAAGTAGTTAGTATCATCTGGACGCTCGTAGTACTCGTGGCACTCGGTGCTGGTCTGTGGTATCTCATAAGTCATTCATCATCAAAGGAAGCAGCAATGGTACCTGCTCCTGGTTCTGATTATTATGTATCTCTCATACAAGTGAAGCATCAGTTCAAGGATGGTGAGCATGTATATGCAGGAAGTATTGATCTTCCAAATGCTTGTTATCGACTCGATTCACATGTTGAAAAGGTAAATGATACTTCAGTTGTTCTTAATTTCGAAACATCGAAGAACACCGAAGAAATGTGTGCGCAGACGGTAACTTCACGGAATTTCAGATTAACTATTGATGCACCTATGAATACGTCTGTTAAAGGCATGTTGAATGGTAAGTCGGTAGATCTTAATGTATTCGAAGTTCCTGCAAATCAAGATATTGATCTGTTTGAAATTAATATTAAAGGGTAATAACTTATAGTAACGTGCACTATATTCTCAAAACTGATGGGACCAAAGAGCCATTTGATCCAGCGAAATTAAAGTATTCTCTCGAACGTGCTGGTGCATCCGCGATAGCTTCCCAGGAAATCACTCATGAAGTAGAAGATTGGATGGTGAAGCCGGTGACGACAAATGCAATTTACAAAAAAGCTTTTTCTCTATTGCGAAAGAAAAAGGAAAAAGCTCCTTTGCTTCATTACTCACTTCGACGTTCAATTGCAGAATTAGGTCCGACAGGATTTCCTTTTGAAAAGTTCATTGCGCAAATCTTTCGCAAGAAAGGTTATACGGTTGAGACGGGAAGAATGGTACAAGGAAAGTGTGTTGATCATGAAGTGGATGTTGTTGCATGGAATGACAAGGATCTCGTGCTTTCTGAAGTGAAATTCCATAGTGAACCTGGTGCAAAGTCTGATCTCAAAGTTGCATTGTATATCGATGCACGATTCGAGGATCTCAAAGATGCAGAAGTAGATACTACTGATGGTAAGAGAAAGATGACACAAGGACTATTGGTGACCAATACTAAATTTACCCTCAAAGCCATTCAATATGGTACCTGTGGTGGTGTAGGCATGATTGGGTGGAACTATCCTGCACAAGGAAATCTTCATGATCTTATATTTGAGACCAAAATCCATCCAGTAACTTGTCTTCCGAGTCTTACTACATTAGAAAAGCAGCAAATTATTGCTCAGGGAATTGTTGATTGTGCCACCTTTAGTCAGAGAAAAGACGTGTATACACTGATTCCATCTTTAGAAACAAAGCGAAAAGATATCGAAGAGGATATTGAACTTCTTTGTGGTTGCTAGCATGAAGACATTCAAAGAAAAAGTACTCAACATTGTTGCCAAGATCCCCGTAGGGAAAGTGATGACATATAAATTCGTTGCTACCAAAGCAGGAAATCCGAATGCCGCTCGAGCGGTAGGTATGATTATGTCACAGAACAAAGATAAGAAAATTCCCTGTCATCGTGTGATTAAATCAGACGGAACTATGGGTGGATATAACGGCTTGCGTGGTAAAGATAAAAAGGCAATACTACAGTATGAAAGTCGTATTTCTCGAAAAGCCAAAGGTATTTAATCCTAAGTTTGAGGTAGTAAGTTGCTTCGTACGATGTGGTGATTGCATTCTTTTACTCCACCGTCAGGATCATAAGCCAGAAGGGAATTCGTGGGGTGTTCCTGCGGGCAAAGTCGATCAGGGTGAAACTATTCACGATGCAATGGTCCGTGAATTACAAGAAGAAATCGGTCTTATTGCTAGCGCGGATTGTCTCAAGAGACATGTGCCGACATATGTTACCTATCCCGAAAAGCATTTTGTATATCACATATTTGAAATTGAGTTAGATAAAATGATTGATGTCAAACTCAACAATGAAGAGCATAAGAATTATGAGTGGGCCACATTAGAAGATGCACTCAAGAAAGATCTTATTCTTGGTGAAGATGAGTGTATTGAGCTTTACTACAAATAATAGTTTTGCTAGAATTATTGCAGCATTAAAAACCTCATACGAATATCAAGAGCGCAGGAAGGGAACTAGCCCGATGAACTGCCAGCAACTTATCGCAAGATGTAGTGCTAATTCTAGACCACCAAAAGTGGAAAGATAAACCAAATTTAAAAACCTCTTTCTCTTTCGGAAGAGGTTTTTAATGTACATATGAAGAACAAGAAACTATTTGAGGAGTCTTTAAGTTATCCAGTTCATAGACTCAGTGATCGGCAGATTGCTGATCTCGAGCTGATTCTTGTTGGCGGATTCCATCCATTACAAGGATTTCTTAATCAACACGATTATGAGAGTGTCATAAATAATCAAAGGTTATCTACGGGGGAGTTATGGCCTGTACCAATTGTATTAGACACAGATGTTGATGCATACAAAGTTGGTCAAAAAATTACATTAGTAAATAGATTCAATGCACCACAAGCAATTCTTACAATTGAATCGATTTATAGACCAGATAAGCAACTAGAAGCGAAAAGTGTATATGGTACTGAGGACTGTTCCCACTTCGGAGTCGATTATCTCATTAATAAAACAAAAGGTATTTATCTCGGAGGCAAAGTTGAATCCTTGCACGATACTGAAACCTACTATAACGAACATAACAAATTAACACCTCAAAAGCTGAAAGAAGTTCTTTCTAACCAAGAGAGAGTGGTTGCATTTCAGACACGGAACCCAATACATAGAGCTCATTATGAACTCATACGTAATGCAGCAGAAAAAAATAATGCTCACATACTCATTCATCCTGCAGTTGGGCAGACAAAAGATGGTGATATTGATCCACAAACAAGAATTAAAATTTATGAACACATTGTAAAAAGGATTGGGAGTGATAGGGCAACTTTATCGCTTTTGCCGATTGCAATGAGAATGGCCGGACCAAAAGAGGCATTGTGGCATGCAATTATAAGAAAAAACTATGGCGCAACACACTTTATTGTTGGTAGAGATCACGCTGGCCCAGGAAAGGATAGTGAGGGGAAAGATTTTTACGACAATTATGAAGCACAGCATCTGGTTCAAAAATTCGAGGATGAAATAGGAATAAAGGTTATCGCATCTAAAGAACTTGTATATGTTCCAAGCAGTAACTCATTTGTTGCGCATGATGAAGTTGATAGCAATGAAAAGACATTATCGATTTCAGGAACTGAGTTTAGAAGAATGTTGGTAAGCAACGAGGAGATTCCTGAGTGGTTCTCATTCAAAGAAGTGGTAAATGAGTTACGGAGTGATTCTCATTCAAATAAAGGACTTGTTCTTGCCTTTACTGGACTTTCAAGTTCGGGAAAAACAACTATCGCCGGTCTACTTATTGAGAAAATTAAAAAAGAATTTCACATTCCGATTACGTTCCTTGATGGGGATGAAATCAGGAATCACCTATCGCATGGACTCGGGTTTTCAAAAGAAGATAGAGACAGAAATGTAATGAGAGTTGGATTTGTCGCGTCTGAAATCGCAAAACATGGGGGAGTGGCTGTGACTACACTCATATCACCATATGAGATTGCAAGGGAAGCCAATAGGAAAATCGTTACACCGTACGGTCATTATGTTGAGATCTATGTAGAAACATCTCTAGAAGAATGCTTGAGACGAGATGTAAAAGGATTGTACAAAAAATCAGCACTGGGCCTTGTTAGTGGTGTTACTGGTATTGATGACCCATATGAGACACCAGAAAATCCAGATATAACAATTAACACTTCAATAGTATCAGCCGAGGAAGCATCCTCAGTAATTCTCGACTACATCATTAATAAAAAATTAATCAAAAAAACGTATGTTAAATAATTCAAATTATGCATTTGGAACTAAGCTTATTCATGCAGGTGAAGCGCCAGATCCGCAGACAGGATCTGTTGCGCCAGTATTAGTAAGAAGTAAAACCTTTGCGCAATATGGAATAGGAGAAAAAGGACAGTATGAATATTCCCGCGCGAAGAATCCGACTCGAGATATCCTGGAAGAAAAGATTGCACGAATATCTGGAGGGAATTATGCGACAGTTTTTGCAACAGGACTTGCAGCTGAAGCATCACTATTTCTCACATTAAAGGCTGGTGATCGAATACTTTGTTGTAACGAAGTATATGGAGGAACTGTTCGCCTCTTTCGAAATATTCTCACTCCCTTGGGAATTCATGCTGACTT
>JBDKLF010000008.1:0-15944 GCA_039795755.1 Candidatus Parcubacteria bacterium
GGACTACCAACGAGAATGCTTCATCAACAGTTGAATATGGTTCGACTGCATCTTATGGATCAGTGTCTACTTCAAATACACTCACAACATCACATTCAATCACACTTACCGGATTGACCGACAATACCACTTATCATTTCCGTGTTGGTGGTGCTGATGTTGCAGGAAATATTTCTACCACTAGTGATGCTACGTTTACTACTAATGTAGCTCCAGATATTGCTGCACCAGTGATTTCGTCTGTAGCGTCTTCGACTACAGATGTTACAGCAACCATTACCTTCACTACCAATGAGTCGGCATCAAGTACTATCCAGTACGGCACAAACATCTCATATGGTTCAGCTTCAACTTCTGCGACTACCACCTCACATACCTTTAATCTCACTGGGCTCTCGCAATCAACAACATATCACTTCCGAATTAATGCTCGAGATGCAGCAGGTAATCTTGCTACAAGTACTGACTATACTTTCACCACAATCGCAACTCCTGATACCACCGCTCCCGTCATTTCATCTATCGCCTCATCTACCGCAGTCGCCACCGCCACCGTCTCATGGACCACTGATGAAAGTTCAGATTCAAAAGTATCCTACGGAACTGTTTCAGGAATCTATACCACTTCAACCTCGTCAGCATCGCTTACCACATCACACTCATTGGGGATCACCGGTCTCTCTGCATCAACTCGATACTACTACGTAGTCGTATCAAAAGACGCTTCCAACAACTACGCTACTTCATCAGAGAATTCATTGTTAACTACAGCAGCTCCTGACACCACCGCACCAGTGATCTCTTCTGTTGCATCATCTACCGGTGTTACTACTGCAACTATTACCTTCACTACCAACGAAGCAGCATCAAGTACCGTTGAATACGGACTTACTACTTCATACGGAAGTGCTTCAACTTCTGCGACAACAACATCACATACCTTTAATCTCAGTGGTCTCTCTGCTGCAACGACCTACCACTTCCGAATCAATGCTCGGGATGCGGCGGGGAATTTGCGTACCTCAGGTGATTACACTATGTTGACTGCTGCAATACCAGATACCACTGAACCAACAATTACGCTCATTGGAACCTCAACAACACAGACAACTGCTACAATTAATTTCACTACAGATGAAGCGGCTACAAGTGTGGTTCAGTTCGGTACAACAAGTGGTTATGGTTCATCGGTAAGTATCTCACCAGCTACAACCACTCATACAGTGACATTTAGTGGTCTCGCGAATGGTACCGAATATCACTACAAGATTACGGTTACAGATGGTTCAAGTAATGTTGCGTCGACGTCAGATGATGTACTTACTACTGCACCAGATAGTACCGCTCCAACTATTTCATTAGTAAGTTCAAGTGCTGTTGGTACTTCATCAGCTACTATTACATGGACAACGAATGAAGCTGCCTCATCTCAGGTAGAGCTTGGCCTTAGTACTTCATATGGTTCATCGACAGCGGTATTTGACAGTTCTTCACGAGTAACAAGTCATACGGTTACATTACAAGGACTCAAGGCTTGTTCGAGTTATGAGTACAGAGTTGGTGGAGCAGATGCTCTAGGAAATACTTCCACCTCTACTAATAATTCATTCTTAACAGAAGGATGTGTTGGTAATGCTGAAGTAATTTCACATAATACTGATAATGTTACTGCTGCATCTGGAGGAACGCTCGAGTTGGTTGAGGGTGACAAGGGGATTGCATTGGACATTCCATCTAATTTCAGTTCAGTTGATGCGGTATTCCAGATCAAGAAAGTTGATGGTGGAACAGTAATCGACAGTATTGGTGGAGTTGTTGGTAAGGAGGTTGCTGAGAATCGCATCTACGATCTCCAAGCGTATCGCGAGGATACAACAAATGTTACTGTGTTTGACAATCCAATTAGTATCACATTGTCATACACAAATAATGATATAAGAGGAATACTTGAATCAAGTTTGGTTATCTATCGTTATGATGGATCTGCATGGACACCACTTACTAATTGTGTAGTTGATACGGGAGCGAATACAGTTACTTGTGATACCAGCCACTTCTCAAAGTTTGGATTGTTCGGGGACAAGAGCAGGTCTTCATCAGGTGGTTCTGGAAGGAGGAATTCATCAGGTGGACATACAGTGGTTGCAGCTGTGACACCTTCAACATCTTCTTCAGTGAATTCAACTCAAACAACTTCATCATATATTTTTACTCGTGATCTCGAGCTCTTGAGTACTGGAGATGATGTGAAGGAATTGCAGAAGTTCCTTAATACACATGGTCATGTCGTTGCACAGTCAGGACCTGGTTCAGTAGGAAGTGAGACAACAAGGTTTGGTGATGCTACCAAAGCAGCACTGGCTCGTTATCAGGCTGCTCAAGGAATTACACCAGCGTCTGGATACTTTGGACCAAAAACTCGTGCGGTCGTAAATGGAAACTCAGTAGTAGTTACTGTACCTGCTACTACTGCAGTACAGCCGGTTACTACAACTGCTACTGTAACAACAAAGCGAGTGTTACAACTCGGTGATATTGGTGACGATGTGAAAGCATTGCAGAAGTTCCTTAACACTCATGGATACACTGTTGCAGCATCAGGACCTGGGTCAGTAGGAAGTGAGACAACAAGGTTCGGTGATGCTACCAAAGCAGCACTCATTCGCTTCCAAGAAGCATACGCTGATCGAATTCTTACTCCGCAAGGATTTACAAAAGGCACTGGAATGTACGGACCTGCATCACAGAAGGTGGTTGCCGAGATTGAATCAAAGCCGTAAGTAGGGCATACTATAGGTACTTATTACTAATTTTGTACCATGTTTATCTTTCTTATTCTTGGGATTTTGTTGGGGGCACTTACGGTGATATTCGCATTGCAGAATGTGGTGACTATTACGGTAACGTTCTTTACCTGGCACATTACTGGCTCGTTGGCACTGATCCTCATTGTGGCGGTCATTGCAGGACTTGTGATGAGTACCTTGGTAGCATTTCCTGGAATCATGAGAAATCACTTCCAGCTCATGTCACTTCGTAAGCAAGTGAAGAAGCTCGAAGAAGAGCTTGCAGCCCAGAAGTCACAGACAACAACTTCAGCACAAGCTGCAGTTGATAGTATATTGAGTTAATTATATTTCATCATGACTATTATTCTTTTCATTATCATTCTCCTTGTACTCATCTTTGTTCATGAGTTGGGGCATTTTCTTGCTGCAAAGTCAGCAAAGATAAAAGTACATGAATTCGCACTGGGATTTTCTCCAAAGATTTGGAAGAAGAAAAAAGGTGAGACAGAATATTCTTTGGGAATTATCCCATTTGGTGGGTATGTTCGTATTCATGGTGAGAATCCTGAAGATGTAGGAGAGCATGATCCTGATAAAGATCGAGCATTGAATCATAAGCCTTGGTATATACAGGCTTGGGTGTTGGTAGCTGGTGTAGTATTTAATATCATCTTTGCATGGTTACTCATTTCAGTCTCATTTTTCTCAGGGTATCCAACTGCAGTTGATGAAGGAAATAATCTCGATGTAAAAGATGCTCATGTCGTAATCGTTGGTGTGCAAGCGAATAGTCCTGCAGAACAAGCAGGTATTAAGACAGGAGACATTGTACTTTCAATTACAGACGGCAAGAACACCGTTACTGCTGCACAAGTAGATGATGTGCGAGAGTTTATCTATGACTCTGCAACAGGAACTCCAATAGAACTTCATGTAATGCGAAAAGGTGAAGAAAAAACAATTTCAATACTTCCTGCTGAAGGAATTGTAGAAGGGAAGCATGCAGTAGGAATCTCGATGAATGTAGTAGGAGTTGTTACGTATGGATTCTTTGAATCATTAGTAAAAGGTGCAGAAACAACATACAACGTCTTTGTAGCTACTGCACAAGGATTGGGAGGACTCATTGTTGACGCTGTTACCGGCAAGGCGAAGCTCTCATCAGTAAGTGGTCCAGTGGGAATCGCTGGAATGGTAGGTGATGCACGACAGTTCGGATTTACCTATCTCTTGGGATTTACTGCACTCATCTCGCTCAACCTCGCAGTGATTAACTTGATTCCATTCCCAGCACTTGATGGAGGACGATTGCTCATTGTTATTATCGAAGCAATCAGTCGCAAGAAAGTTCCTATGAAGGTACAAGGTTGGATTAATGGAATTGGATTCCTCATCCTTATGCTTCTCATGATTCTCGTAACGATTGGTGATGTGGGGAAGTTGTTGAAATAAAACCATGGATTTAATTAACTGGAGTGAGTTTGAAAAAGTTGAACTAAGAGTTGGTACGATTATAAATGTCGAAGATTTTCCTGAAGCAAAGAAACCGGCATATAAATTAACTATTGATTTTGGTGAGTTTGGAATCAAGAAATCAAGTGCTCAAATTACCAAGCATTACACAAAAGAATCACTATTTGGTAAGCAGGTTGTTGGGGTGATTAATTTCCCTGCAAAAAAGATTGGACCATTTATGTCAGAATGTCTTACCACTGGCTTTGCTGATGAGAATGGTGATGTAGTACTCACTGTTGTTGAAAGACCTGTACCGAATGGATCAAAAATGTTCTAGTTTTTTCGGTTTGATTTATCCCTAAATTCACGTAAAATGGCCATATGAAGCAATCACACCTATTCACAAAAACACGCAAAGACGCACCAAAGGACGAAGTGGCAAAGAACGCCCAATTACTCATTCGAGCGGGTTATGTTCATAAGGAAATGGCGGGAGTATATTCATTTCTTCCACTTGGTTTGAAGGTTATTGAAAATATAAAGACAATTGTTCGTGAAGAAATGAACAAGATTGGCGGACAAGAACTTTCATTACCAGCTCTTCAGGACAAGAACCTTTGGGAGAAGACGGGACGATGGGACGACAAAGTTGTCGACAATTGGTTCAAGACAAAGATTGCAAACGGTACAGAGACAGGTCTCGGACTTTCACATGAAGAGCCGCTTACGAATCTTGTGGCTGGATATGTTTCTTCTTACAAGGATCTTCCTTTTAGTGCCTATCAATTTCAAACTAAATTTAGAAATGAAATGCGTGCAAAGAGTGGTCTAATGCGAGGACGAGAATTTCTCATGAAAGACATGTATTCTTTTTCTGCTACTGAAGAACAACACCTTGAGGCTTTTAAGAAGGCTCGTGAAGCTTACGTGACAGTCTTCAAAAGAGTAGGTTTGGGAGAAATCACCTATGTAACCCAAGCATCGGGTGGGGTATTTAGTAATGAATTATCTGAAGAATTTCAAACTATTTCAGATGCAGGTGAAGATGTGATCTATGTAAAAGATGATATGACTGCTGCAAATGATGAAGTTCTAGCAGATGAAAGAGTTGTTGGGATGGGGTTTAGCAAAAATCTTTCCGAGAAGAAATCGATTGAAGTGGGTAATATTTTTCATCTTGGAACAAAGTACTCTGATGCACTTGGTTTGAAGTTCAAGACTGATACTGCAGAAGAAAAATCAGTGATTATGGGATGTTACGGAATTGGAATTGGTCGCCTTATGGGAACAATTGTTGAAGCACTTTCTGATGAGAACGGTATTATTTGGCCGGAATCTGTAGCGCCGTTCAAGGCACATTTGCTTTGTCTCGCTCCAGATGATGAGAATGTGAAAATGCTTGCAGATGATATTTATCGAGAACTTGAAGGTAATGTACTCTATGATGATCGGGAACATGCACGAGGGGGAGAGAAGTTCGCTGATGCAGATCTTATGGGTATGCCGTATCAGATTATTGTTGGTAAGAAGTCACATCAAGATGCAATTGAGGTGAAGCATCGTAAAACAGGAAAAGTAGAAACCAAATCAATGAGTGAAATTATTGAATGGTTGCAGAGTAAGTAAAAATGCTCGGTGAAATAAACATACATAATGTTCGAAAAATACATACAAAAATTCTACAAAAAGTTCTCACAAGATATTGGAATCGATCTTGGTACTGCTAATACGCTTGTGTATATTCCTGGCAAAGGAGTAGTCATTAACGAACCATCAGTGGTTGCGATGAATCAAAAGACCGGTCGCGTGGTTGCGGTAGGGAATGAAGCAAAGATGATGCTCGGTCGTACACCACAACATATCGTTGCAGTTCATCCGGTAATCGATGGGGTAATTTCTGATTATGAAGTGACAGAGGAGATGATGATTTATCTCTTGAACAAGGTTCAGTCAGGTGGCAAGAAGCTCTTCGGCCCTCGGGTGGTAGTAGGTGTTCCATCTGGAGTAACCAACGTAGAGACACGTGCCGTACGTGATGCAACTCGATCAGCAGGTGCACGAGAGGTACATATTGTTGAAGAGCCCATGGCAGCAGCGATTGGTATTCGCCTTCCCGTCAAAGAGCCTGTAGGAAGCATGATTATTGATATTGGTGGTGGAACCACTGATATTGCAATTATTTCTCTTGGAGGAATTGTGAAGTCTAAGAATCTCAAGATTGCAGGTGATCGATTCAATGCAGATATTATGTCTTATATTCGTAGTGAGCTCAAAATCTTGGTAGGAGAGCGTACTGCAGAACGTATCAAGATGGAGGTAGGAAGAGTGTTGCCAAAGCCAGAGCCACTCGAGATTACTGTCCGTGGTCGCGACCTTGTTACTGGTCTACCAAAAGAAGTGATTATCACCGACTCTGATATTCGCGAAGCAATCGGTCAATCAGTTGATACATTGCTTGATGCTTCCAAGGAAGTACTCGAGACAACGCCACCAGAATTGCTTGCTGATATTATGCATTCAGGAGTATTTCTTACCGGTGGAGGTGCCCTCATCAAAGGTCTCGATGAATTGCTCGCAGATCATTTGCAAGTTCCTGTCCACATTTCTGATGATCCACTTACTGCGGTAGCTCGAGGAACTGGTATCATATTGGAGAACATGGAGCTATACAAGGAAGTATTGATCCAAAATGATGATGAATTACCTGTACGTATCTAAGAAGAAAAAACCTCAATCATCTCGTGCTGCACGCATTGGGAGCTTTGTTTTGATTGCCGTTGTAATTGCTCTGATAGTTTGGGGCAAGGCATTGTTCTCGTTGCTTACGGGATTCTGGAGTGCTGAATCATACATTACTCAGAGTGCTTCCGTGTCATCAGGGTGGTTTGCTGATAAGGCTGAACTTATTGCAAAGGTGAATGAATTGCAGCATATAAACGACGATCTTAAAGTTCAATTAATTGAGCAAGCAACAAAAACTCAAGCATATGATGAGCTTGTGGGAATTATGGGAACAAGTACCAAAGGAGAAGGAACATTAGCAAAGATTGTTCGCCGACCACCATATACGGTATTTGATACCTATGTCATAGATAAGGGTGCGATGGATGGAATAGCACAGAATGATATTGTCTATGCACATGATGTACCAGTGGGTACTATTGCGAGTGTGACTGCACATAATGCAATCGTCTCATTATATTCTTCTCCAGGTAATAAAATATTGGTGACCTTTGGAACAACCAGTGCTCAATATGAAGCGTATGGAATTGGTAATGCAAGTCTCCGTGCGGATATTCCTCGTGATGCTTCGGTAGAAAATGGTATGACAGTTACTGCTGACGATCGATCAATGACAATATATGGAAGTATTTCTGGTATAGACAAAGAATCGGATAATACTAATACCTCAGTGTTTATTTCACTTCCATTTGATATTGGATATACCAGTTGGGTAACAGTAAAGAAACCATAATGCGTATTCTCTATAATGTAATACTTTTTGTTGCATGTGTTGCTGCTCCATGGTTCGTAGCACTTGTGGGAATTGTTCTTGGTGGAGTGATATTTAATCAGTGGTATGAAGGAATTGTTGCTGCAACTTTGCTTGATATTATGATGTTTGGTGGTGAAGTGGGGTACCATACACTCTATGTTATGATCGGCTTTTGTGGGGTATACTATGTGACAATGCGCTTCAAAGAAATGCTGCGTGTTGCATAAAATGGCATTTACTTTTTTTTCACTATTCAAAAAAAGAAGAGGAGGGAATCGAGAAATCTTTGCAGATGAGGTGCTCATTGATACCAAATCAATGCAACGATTTGGAAGTAATCAATTCGAAGGACGAATGGAGAAAGGTATCTCACCAAAATCAATTATTGTGTTGGGGAGTTTTTTCGCTCTCGTGGGAATACTTTTTATATCAAAAGTGTGGTCATTGCAGATTACCAATGGTGATATCAATGCCAACAAAGCAGAAAATAATCGCTTGAGACATGAATTAGTCTTTGCAGAGCGCGGATTGGTCTATGATCGTAATGAGGTGCCGCTTGCATGGAATATTCCGCGCGAGAATGATTTTTCTCTACGTGCTTATATTGATGACAAAGGATTTGGTCATGTCCTCGGATATGTTGGATATCCAAAGAAAGATAAACGTGGATATTATTATGACGAAGAAATGACCGGTAAAGACGGAGTTGAATCATATTATAACGATATGCTCAAAGGTGTTGGTGGGCTCAAGCTTACAGAGACCGATGCATTAGGTAAAACACTTTCAGAAAGTGTGCTTCGTCCACCAGAACAAGGTAAAGAACTTACTCTTTCTATTGATTCACGAATTCAGAAGAAGCTCTATGAAGAAATTGTAGGACTTGCTGATCGTGTGGGATTCCAGGGTGGTGCCGGTGCAATTATGAATGTTGATACAGGTGAAATCATTGCATATACCAGTTATCCTGAGTATGAGCCTGCGATTATGACAGATGCGAGTGACGCATCAACGATACAGAAGTATTTCACTGATCCGAATCATCCGTTCATTAATCGGCTGACACAAGGGTTGTATACTCCTGGATCAATTGTAAAGCCAATTATTGCTACTGCTGCATTACAAGAAGGCACTATTGATCCATTGAAACAAATTCTCAGTACAGGAAAGCTTGAAGTTCCTAATCCCTATGATAAGACCAAGCCAAGTATATTTACTGACTGGAAGGCACATGGATTGGTAGATATGCGACATGCTATCGCAGTGTCTTCGAATATTTATTTTTATGAAGTAGGGGGAGGTTTTGGGTCACAGAAAGGAGTAGGAATTGCAAATATAGAAAAATATATGAGATTGTTTGGCTTCGGGGCACCATTTACCGGATTCTTCGAGAGCAAAGCAGGTACTATTCCAAATCCAGAATGGAAAGCCGCTAACTTCGATGGAGATCCATGGAGATTAGGGGATACCTACTTTACTTCTATTGGACAGTACGGCGTACAAATTGTTCCGTTGCAAGAACTTCGAGCTATTACTGCTATTGCCAATGGTGGAAAGATCATTGAACCGACTATTATCAAGATGCCAGAGAATTTCTCAGCTTCATCGACGCAGCTTGCACTCGATGATAATAATCTACAGGTGATTCGCGAAGGAATGCGCCTCGGAGCACTTGAAGGTACCGGTAAGGCACTCAATGTTGATTATGTTGAAGTGGCGGTAAAGACAGGTACTGCGGAGCTTGGCGTATCCAAGGAGAAGGTAAATTCATGGAATACGGGCTTCTGGCCATACAAGGATCCAAAGTATGCCTTTGTGGTCATGATGGAGAAGGGGGATCGTACTAATACCATTGGATCGGCTTATATTATGCGCCAATTACTTGATTGGATGCATCTCAATACCCCGGAATACTTCGAATAAGCTTTTTGACTTTGGGGCTGTTTTGGTATATACTGTTGGCATTAATTTTGGGCTTAAAAACCATGTTTCTATGGCAGATGAATACCTTACAAAAGAAAAGTTCGATGAGCTCAAGGAAGAACTTGAAAGCTTAAAATTCACCAAACGCAAGGAAATTGCTGAATCTCTTGAATATGCAAAGTCATTGGGTGATCTCTCAGAAAATGCTGAATATCAACAGGCTCGTGAGCTTCAGGCATCTACTGAAGAACGTATTTCAAAGCTTGAATCAATTCTCAAGTCAGCAGTAATTGTTGCGCTACACCACTCAGACAAGGTTGAAATTGGATCAACAGTAACTGTTCAGAAAGAAGGTGAAAAAGAAAAGAAAGTCTTCAAGGTAGTGGGAACAGAAGAAGCTGACTTTGCTCAGAACAAAATCTCACACGTATCTCCAATGGGCGCTGCACTTATGGGCAAGAAGAAAGGTGAGTCATTCAAATTCTCAACTCCAAAAGGCGCAGTAAATTATAAAGTGGTAGATATTGCCTAAATGTTCTGGGGAGATCGCATAGTTGAAGATGTAAAGAAGAAATATGCTTCATCTACGAAGCTTATTATTCGTGACGAAAAGACTTTGTCTGGGCGTGTTCATATTGGATCAATGAGAGGTGTGGCGATACACGGACTCGTTGCAGAATTGTGCCAAGAAGCAGGAATTCCACATGAATTTTTATTTGAATTCAATGATTACGATCCGATGGATGGTCTTCCCGTATATCTTGATGTAGAAAAGTACAAAGAACATATGGGTAAGCCATTGTGTAACGTGCCATCTCCAGATGGAATAGCTGCTAATTATGCAGAATACTTCGGACAGGAATTTGCTCAAGTAATTGCAAAGGCGGGATTCGTACCAACGTATTATCGTTCAAGTGAATTGTATAAGACTGGTAAGTACAACAAAGCGATTCGTATGTCACTTGATAAGGCTCATGTCATTCGAGACATCTATAAGCGCATTTCTGGATCAGTTCGTGCTGATGACTGGTTGGCGCTCTCAGTGATTTGTGAGAAATGTGGCAAGGTAGGAAGTACCAAGGCTCGTAATTGGGATGGTAGTACTGTTGAATATACCTGTGGCAAATTCGTAGAATGGGCAGATGGTTGCGGTCATCAGGGACGAATCGATCCATTTGATGGTCGTGCCAAGCTTCCATGGAAAGTTGAATGGGCTGCGAAGTTCATGATTCTTGGTGTGCATGTCGAAGGAGGAGGAAAGGATCATTCTACACGTGGTGGTTCACGAGAAGTTGCTGAGGCAATTTGTCGAGAAGTATTCGAACATGAACCTCCACTTAATATTCCGTACGAATTCTTCCAGGTAGGTGGAAAGAAAATGTCATCATCAAAGGGTGCTGGTTCAAGCTCACAAGAAATTGCTGACCTTCTTCCTGCTGAACTATTCCGATTCCTTCTTATTCAAAAAGAGCCAAACAAGGTAATTGAATTCGATCCAGAAGGAGAGACGGTTCCTATTCTTTTTGATAACTACGATAGTTATGCAAAGAAATATTTTGAAATACAAAAAACCAGTGAATCAGATGACTTTGCTCGTGCGTTCCAGCTCGCACAGCTTCCTGAACATCGAGCAACAATCACTGAGCGACATCTTCCACGATTCTCAACAGTTGCCTTTATTTCTCAAATGCCTCATGTAGATCCGGTCAAAGAAATTGAAAAGCTTCAAGAAATTACCCTTACAGAAGATGACAAGAAAGAACTTGCTCATCGTATTGAATATGTGCGTAAGTGGGTAACAACACTTGCTCCTGCTGAATACAAATTCATTATTCAAGACACCACACCTGAAGCAACAAAAACATTTACCGAAGTTCAAAAGCAGGCACTTGCAGCATTGCTTGAATATATCAAGTCAGTTGAAGTTCTTGATGGCCAAGGCTTGCATACGAAGATGCATGAAATAAAAGAAACGACAGGAATCGATCCAAAAGCATTTTTCTCTGCAATTTATATTTCAGTATTGAACAGAACATCTGGTCCAAAGGCCGGTTGGTTCTTGTCAGTACTCGATCGAGACTTTCTCATCAATCGATTTGAAGAAGTTGTGAAATAATATTTAAAATTATACAAAAAACCTCCCTTTAAAACAGGGAGGTTTTTTGATGTGCTTAAAACATGAACAAACGTTCCAAAATAATGTGGATAACAGTGTTTCACAAAGGGCAATAGTGGTATAAAATGGTATCAAGTGGGAAAGAGTGGTAAAGTAAAAACCACTAAAAAAGAACGATGTTTATAGGCCAATACGCACATACAATTGATGACAAAAAGCGAATCTCTCTCCCGGTGAAATTCAGGAAAGAGATAGGCAGGAAAATCGTTCTCACCCATGGGTTAGATCGTTGTCTTTTTGCATATGGAATGAAGGAGTGGGAGAAGATTTCTGAAAAGCTTGGAAATCTCGGCATGTTAGATGCCAACTCTCGAGGTTTCAACCGATTCATGTTGGCAGGTGCTCAGGAAATCGATGTGGACTCAAATGGTCGCATCCTTATCCCTGATCATCTTAAGGAATTCGCTGGAGTGAAGGATACTGTAGTGTTTGCAGGAGTCTTCAACCGAATCGAAATCTGGAATGAAACAGCATGGAAGGCCTATCAGTCAAAGGTTTCAAAAGAAGCCGACCACATGGCTGAGAAGCTCGGTGAAATCGGTGCAATATAACAGCGATACCATGGAAAAATATTCCCATATACCAGTACTTTTACACGAAATAATACGAGGACTTGAAGTAAGTGACGGAGACGTACTTCTCGATGGTACCTTGGGTGGAGCAGGACATGCACTTGAACTCATAAAGAACAAGAAACATATTACGCTCGTCGGGCTCGATGCTGACAATGAAGCATTATATCGAGCACGAACCAAACTCAATGCATACAGCGAGAGCTGCGACGTGAAAGTCTTTCTTGAAAAGACTAATTTCAGAAATATCTCCGCGGCACTTCACAAGTTCGGAATCGAGAAGGTAGACAAAGTGCTCCTTGACCTTGGTCTCGGATCACATACCTATGAATCAGGAAGAGGGTTTTCTTTCCAAAAAGACGAACCTCTTCTTATGACACTTGATAATGAAGCAACACAAGATTCATCAGTTACTGCATACACAGTAGTGAACGAATGGAGCGAAGAAACATTGGCCGATATTATCTATGGCTTTGGAGATGAACGATATGCCTATCGGATCGCACGAGCCATTGTTCATGCGCGAGACAAGAAGCCGATTCAGACCACTGCAGAATTATCAGCAATGATTGCTGGAGCGGTTCCATATTTCTATCGACATGGAAAAATTCATCCTTCAACCAAGACCTTCCAAGCAATTCGCATTGCGGTGAACGATGAGCTTAATGCGCTCAAAGATGCACTTGCAGCTGCATGGGAACACTTGAGTGAGGGAGGGAAGATTGCAGTCATTTCATTTCATAGTCTCGAAGATCGTATTGTTAAAACATTCTTTAATCAAATAGAAAAGGATGGTAAAGGTACAAATATAAGCAAGCGGCCACTTACTCCAACGGACGAAGAGATTCAGGTGAATCCTCGATCACGAAGTGCCAAGTTACGAATTATTCAAAAAAATCCACTTACATGAAAGCACAACAAATAAAAATAATGATGATGCAGCAGATGATTGTCCGATCACTTATCGGTGCATGTGTTGTTGCAGTAGTAATCTATGCAAGTCTCCTTGCTTCAACTATGTTCTATGCAACTGAGACTACTTCATACAATCGTCAGATTGCTGAGACTACTGGATCACTCAGTGAGTTGGAATTTGAATATATCAGTCTCAAGCAGTCAGTCACTATTGCAAAGGCAAAGGAACTTGGATTCGAAGAGGTTAAGACTCCTGTATTCGTACGAGCTGACAACACTGTTGCTGTATCGATGAATGACAAGCCAGCACGATAGTGTAATATAGAGACATGGCAAGAATACGTGTACTCCTTATATGCTTCATCTTGGTATTTGTACTTATTGCTGCCAAGCTCTATATCGTGCAGGTGGTTCGTGGTGACGAATATGCAGAACGTGCAGATCATCAATATGTAAGTCCTGCATCGTCACTCTTTGATCGTGGATCAATATTCTTCACTGCACGAGATGGTTCTGAGATCGCTGCGGCAGGTCTCAAGACGGGATATATCATTGCAGTTAATCCTACTCGTGTGACTGATGCAGATAGTCTATGTAAGACCATAACTGATACGGTGGCTGATATTACGTATGATGATTGTTATGCAAAGGCGACAAAAGCAAAAGACCCGTACGAAGAAATTGCTCGCAAAGTAGAAGAAAGTAAAGCGGTAAGTATTGATGACAAAGATATACCAGGAATTTCTATTTATAAGGAACGTTGGAGATATTATCCTGGTGAATCAACCGCAGCACAATTGTTAGGATTCCTCTCACACAAAGGTGATAAGCTCGGCGCATATTATGGACTCGAAGCGCAATATGATGAAGTTCTCTCACGCAACAGTAGTAGTATGTATTCTAATTTCTTCACGCAGATTATCTATGGAATACAAAAGAATATTGTTGATCAAAAGAGTCTCGAAGGTGATGTGGTGACCTCTATCGAACCAACCGTACAGGGATATCTCGAAGATGCAATCAAGAAAGTGCAAGACACCTGGTCATCTGATGGTACGGGAGGAATCATTATCGATCCAACTGATGGTAAGGTCTATGCAATGGCATGGTATCCGACCTTTGACCTCAATGACACCAAGGAGGTGAGTGATGTAGATCTCTTTAGTAATCCACTTGTTCAAAATGTCTACGAGATGGGATCGATTGTGAAGCCACTTACGGTCGCTGCAGGACTTGATGCGGGAGTAATTACTCCAACAACTACCTACAATGACACTGGCTCAGCAACCTATGACAAGAAGACGATTTATAACTTCGACAAGAAAGCACGAAATGTGATTGATATTCAGACTGCTTTGAGCAAGTCACTCAACGTTGGTATGGCGCATATTGTAGAGCTCTTGGGGCGAGATACCTTTACTGATTATTTCAAGAAGTTGGGTATCGGTGAGACTACAGGAATCGATGTGCCGTATGAAGCATCACCGCTGGTAAAGAACTTCTTTGAGAGTAAGAAAATGATTGAGCCGGTGACTGCATCATTCGGTCAGGGAATTGCACTCACTCCTATTGGTATTACTCGTGCACTCTCGACACTTGCAAATGGTGGTTATCTCATCACTCCACATGTTGCAGAGCAGATCAATTACAAAGTAGGAGTAAGTAAAGATGTGGAACCACCAAAGGGTGAACAGGTACTCAAGAAAGAGACTTCAGAGACGATTACTCGAATGCTGGTAAATGTAGTTGATAATGCATTGCTTAATGGAAAGATTAAGCATGATCATTATGCAATCGCAGCAAAGACCGGAACTGCTCAGATGGCTGATCCAAGTGGGGGATATTATGCAGATCGATATTTACATTCATTTTTTGGATATTTCCCTGCATACAATCCACGATTCTTAGTCTTCCTCTTCACTGTATATCCGAAGGGAGTAGATTATGCATCAAATACCCTCACTGAGCCATTTAACACAATTACTGATTTTTTGATAAGCTATTATAATCTTCCACCAGATAGATAATCATATGAAAACACTTTTCAAACACCTCATTACCAAAGCTCTCGAATGGGAGTCAAAGATCCTTATCAAACGCCTCAAGCCGCGTATTATTGCTGTATCAGGAAGTGTGGGTAAGACTTCTACCAAAGATGCCCTCTATACCGCACTTACGCCCTTTGCGACGGTGCGCAAGAGTGACAAGAGCTTCAATAGTGAGATTGGTATTCCGCTCACTATTCTCGGACTTCCAAATGCATGGAACAATCCTCTCAAATGGATTGTGAATGTATTCAAGGGATTGGGTTACGCATTATTGCTCAAGGAATATCCCAAGTATCTCGTGCTCGAAGTGGGATCAGATCGTCCAGGTGACATCGCTCGTGTGGCAGCATGGCTTCCAGTGTATGTTGCAGTACTCACACGATTGCCTGATACACCAGTGCATGTTGAATTCTTCAAAGATGGTCATGAAGTAAACGAAGAAGATAAGAAAATACTCAAAGCACTTACCAAAGACGGAATCATTATTATGAATGCCGATGATGCAGAGATGGCAGACATTCCTTCTCGTTATCCAGCACACACCAAGGTAAGTTATGGATTCTCAGCAGA
>JBDKLF010000009.1:0-4612 GCA_039795755.1 Candidatus Parcubacteria bacterium
GATATGGCAGATATGATGGCATCAATGAATGGGGAATTAGAGGGTAAGACTGGTGCTGAATTCGATAAAGCATTTCTTACTGAAATGATTGTCCATCATGAAGGTGCAGTAGCAATGGCGAAGCTTGCATTGCAGCATGCAGAACATCAGGAAGTGAAAGATCTTGCAACAGCAATTATCTCTGCACAGAATAAAGAAATTGGAGATATGAAATCATGGTTGCAGAATTGGTTCGGGAGTAGTCAGATAAAAAAGTAAATCGATAAGCGTTAAATAAATAGTTCTCCACAGCAGTGTAATATTAATTACACTGCTGTTTGTATATAATTGAACTACTTATTCGTAACGCGCATTATTAAAATCGCATGAAAAAAATATTTATTCTCCTTATGACAGTTGCATGTATTGCAGCTGGCTTTAGTGTATTTGCTGATGAACCAACTCCACTTGCAGACTGTACAACAATCACTGTCCCTGGTTCATATGTTCTTTCGAATGATATTGCGACTACGGGTAGCTGTATGATTATTGCTACCAGTAGTGTGACACTCGATGGAGGTGGGTACAGTATTCAAGGCTCAGGTGAGTGGGAGAACTACACGACTGCTATTACCGCTACAAGTGTAGAGAGTGTTACGATTCGAAATATTGGTCTCAATGGCTTCGGTACCGAAATTTATTTCCATACCGTTGGCACATCTACGATTACTGATGTGGATTTGTGGAATACACTTGCATTTGGTATTCATTTTGAAAATTCAGAGGGTGTTACGATCTCTAATAACACTGCGACAACTACATATAATACTGGTTATCACGTGAATGGTGGATCGGTATTGTATCTTGAAAATTCTTCGAACAACACTATAACCGGAAATAACTTCTCAGATAATAGCTACGCCAATGTGCTTCTTACAGGTAATACTGACAATATTACCATCACTAGTAACACCTTTGTTGAAGCGAACTACGGTGTGTATGCTGATGGTTGTGTAGACTTATGTGAAAGCCGTATTACTAATCTTCAGATTTCTGATAATACGATTACGGGTGCTAATTGGTCGGGAGTATATTTTGAAAGAGTGAGTGATTCAAATGTTTCTGATAATGAAATAACTGATACGGATGTAGGTGTGCGAATTGATACTATTTCTCTTGCTAACACTGTTGATGGCAACACATTTGGAAACACCGCAATGGGAGTGAATATCCAAGATAATTCAGAAGAAAATGAGATAACTAACAACACTTTTAACTCTGGTAATACAGCGGTCTATATCGAAAGTGAATCACATAATAACATTGTTGATAGTAATACAATGACCAGTTTCGCTTCAGCGTTTTACATTGACAATGCTGATAATAATGAAATCACCAACAACAATATTACGATTTCAAACATAAACTATGGTGATGGAAGCTCATCTCCGTTGGTATTCACGTGGAACGGTGAGAAATATGACTACTATGCCGACGTAGGACGAGGAATTCCTCGAAACATGATTGGAACAGATTATGTGGGAATTCCTAAGGGCCAGCTTGTACCGAAGGATGGTGAGTATTCAATGAAGATTGCCGAAGAATACAATGAAATTGTGTATTACGATGATCTTTCTCTTATGACTTTTGATCATACTCCAGGATATGAAGTAGTGACATCTTTGCAACGTAACAAAGAAGGACAGTTCTTTACTATAAGTGACACGCCTTCTAATCCTTTGCTTTCGTGTACTGATATGTACGGTAATGATTGTCTCAATGATTTGAAAGAAAGCGGTGATAACAAGTGGAGTTATCGTGATGAGAGTAATCTCAACTATTGGATAATGGATTTTGGTGCCATTGAAGATACTACGCGAATCCAATTAGTAATTGAAGCTGCTCGAGATTATTCATTGACTTCTGATGCTTTGAAACTTATTCAAGTAAAAGACGCTCAGGGTAATTGGGTCAATGCATATTCAGGATCAAGTATTTCAAGTCCAGCAGGAGCTCCACGACGACAAGTTATTGACCTTACAGGGAAGTTCCCTACCAGTGATCATCATGTGAAGTTCGGATATGATCGAACACAGGTTGATTACGTAGCGATTGATACTTCGCATCCTATTTCTTACACACAACATACGTACAAGCCTACACGTGCTGACCTTGCATTCCATGGATATACTGCAATTGATAAGACGAATTTCTGGGATCATGATTACAGTCAGGTGTATCCTGTGCCAGAAGAGCCGTTTGCTCCACAGACAGGTAACTTTACTAAATATGGTGATGTGCGACCACTCCTCGAAGCAACTGATGATCAGTTCGTGGTGATGCATCATGGAGACCAGATGGATATTGCATTTGATTATGTTCCACCAGCGCCTGGAACCGAGCGAAGTATCGTGCTTTTCAACTGGGCAACATTCAAGCATGCTGATATGGGACCAGTCGGAGCAACAGTGAAGCCGCTTCCATTCAACGGCATGACTGCATATCCGTATGTCGCACCAGAGACTTATCCAGAAACAGAAGAGAATCTCGCGTATCTTACTGAGTGGAATACACGAGTTATTACTGATGATCAGCTCGGTATGTCATTACCAAGTTCAGTAAATACATTGGTAGAAGGTAATACAATTATCAACAATGCTGAATCAGAATACATTGGTCAAAAGGGTATCTATATTGTTGATGAAACAGATAGTATTATTCGAAACAATACTATCGAAGGATTCTTTAATGGTGTATATTCAGAAAATTCAACCGGAGTACAAATACTCAATAACATTATTTCGCGAACAATAGGAGATGCTGTATCCCTTTATAATGTGACAAATTTCACAGTGTCAGAAAACAACATTACCAATACACTTGATGTTGGAGATGGTGTACAGATAGTTAACTCAACTAATGTTACTGTTAGCAATAACAATATTAATAATGTTACTGACGATGGAGTATTCTTTGATAGTAGTCGTTTGATTAGCATTACAGGAAATACTATTAATGGTGTAGGTGATGATGCAATTGATGCGGAGAATTCTGGTGATTATACGATTGACAATAACACCACTTCGGCAAATGGTTCATCATTCGAGATTGATGGAGATTATATAGATCCTTCAGGAGGTGAAGACGAAGTATTTACCGAGAGAGGATTAAGTAGTGGTTGGCAACAGCGAACTGTTGACCTCAGTGCGTATCAAGGTCAACGCATTATGTTGAGTTTTGGATTCTATACTGATGGATCTGTACTTGGCGCAGATGTGATTAGTCATGTTGATGGTGATGGTCCAGAGGATGCTGGTGTGTACGTGGATGATATAACAGTAAATAGCGATGGTAGTCCGTTATTTACTGATAACGTAGAAAGTGGTGAGGGTGAGTGGAGTGTACCTTCAGTATCAGGTGATGTGTGGGCTGTGGTTGATGCTGGGGCTTATAATGAGTCAAATACAGGATTCACTGGTGCTCATTCTGGTACTCATGCATGGCATCCTCAGTATGAAAACAATGGTGACAACACTACATTCCAAAGAGAAATTGATCTTACCTCTGCTAACTCAAGTGCGAACCTTGTCTTCTATACCTGGTATAACACTGAGTCATGTTGTGATGCTATCTTTGTAAAAGTCTTGGCTTTGTCTGATGCCGCAGAAGACAGTAAAGAAATTACTAACAATGTCATGTTTTCAAGTTCTACCGCTCTCGATCTCGATGAAGTAACGAATCTTACAGTTCTTGGTAATGCATTCCATGCTGATTCATGGGTAATTAACAATGAATCAAGTAACCTCTTCAATGATGCTGATAGTGGTAATAGTTGGTATCTCTTCGACAATACTCCTTCATGGAATATTTATGACATAAAGGATTCTAATAAAAATGGATATGCAGACGAAGGAAAAGATCTTCCTTTTAATCAAACAATATTGGGAGTAGAACGATGGAGTGGACTTGGATTCGATGCACATCCTGCAACTGAAAATATTGCTAATTCAAAGAAAAAGCATAGTGGATCAGTAACCCGACAGATCAAAAATCTCGTAAATACCGAGAATGCTCCAAAGATTGAAGAAGTGAAGCAGACATTCCCTAATGCGTTCAATAATCAAGGCGGTCAGGGTAATGGAGGAACAGGTAATTCAACTTCATTCTCACGCAACATGGAGAAGGGTGCCCATGGCTCCGACGTAAAAGAACTCCAAAAATTCCTCAACACCCACGGATTCACCATCGCCCCAAATGGCCCAGGCTCAGCAGGAAACGAAACAGACCTCTTTGGTCCTGCAACACAAGCAGCACTCATTGCATTCCAGAAGGCACAAGGAATCAATCCTGCACTTGGATACTTCGGCCCACTTACCAAAAAGACCATTGAAGCAATGATGTCTGGCGGAGCAACAACACCCGTAACTCCCACACAAGCACAGGTAAAGACTGATCGTGATATGGAATTCGGAATGTCAGGTGATGATGTGAAGAAACTCCAAGCATTCCTCGTAGCACAGAACACAGGACTTGCAGCACAAGCACTTGCAAAGAACGGTGTCTCTGGATATTTCGGTCAACTTACCAAGGATGCAGTGATTGAGTTCCAGAAGGCAAAGGGAATTAGTCCTGC
>JBDKLF010000010.1:0-8144 GCA_039795755.1 Candidatus Parcubacteria bacterium
TGAATAGTGAAATGATAGATTGCTGAACACGTTGTAGCAACAATTACCGCCAAAGCGTAGTTTACCTTGAGTTTATGCTCAAGGAGAAAGAAAAGTGCAAGATTGATACATGTTGCACTTGCACCAGAAACGGCAAATCTAAATATTTTTTGTATCATAATTGTTTGGTACCACCGAATTTCCAAGAATTACCATTACGCATGATGATATACGTATCTTTGATATCCTGACGTTTCTCAAACCATGCTTCAATATCAGACTTCTTGATATATGCAGTCTGTGGAGTTACCAATTGATCGAATGCTACATGACGGAAGAAGGCAAATTCACGCTGTGCAATCCACAATGCATATTCATAGAGTGGGAGTGCTTTCAACGATTTCCAACGTGGCACACAATTCAATATCTTTGCATAAAGATAGTATGGAAATACCAATACTGTCGCGAGTACATGCTTGGTGAACCACCATGGTAATCGTGAAGCAACAAAACGAATTGGATCAAGTATATTACGAATCACCCAATTACCCTCATGAGCATATACCCATGCATGGAATTTTCCTCCTGACTTGGTATTCTCAACCAATGACTCGAATCCTTTGTAAGGCTGCTTGAGATGATGGAGCACTCCAATACAGTAGACAATATCGTACTGTGTTGAACCACGATAAGTCGTGAGGTCACCTTGTATAATTTTCCAATTTTTATAAGACTGAAGTCCAAGATTCTTCTCTGCTGAACGTACTGAACTACCAAGATCGACCCCTACCGCATGAGCAGGATTCCATGACATCACATGGTACAAAAGACTCGCATTACCACAACCAAGTTCGAGAACATCCTTACCACTGAAGTCAGCTGGAGTAAGTGGCTCGAACCAATCAAGTGCTTGTGCATGTGTGTAGACCGAACCCTCTGGTAAGTGATTCCAAGATTCAGCAAATGCATCAGCGGTCTTTTGATCAACAGGAAGTGACATAAGAAAGATTTTACACTATTTCATCCATTTATCCCACCATAATTGGAAAGTGAGCAATGTCCATAATTTCTTGCGATGATCTATCTTTTGTGTCGAATGCTCGGTAATAAGCGACTGAATATATTCATAATTAAATAAGCCTTGGGATTCAATATATGACTTGTCGGTATAGCGAGTAAGTAATGGCTTGAGTGGGCCATTGAGCCAGGAAGCAACGGGCATTCCAAAGCCTTTTTTCTTGCGCTTAACAATGTCTTCAGGGAGCCGATCTTTCATTAAAGTCTTAAGAATTGCCTTACGGTTGAATCCGCTCATTTTGTATTCAGAAGGAAGTGCATGCGCATAATCAACCATGTCAGTTGCGAGAAATGGTGCTCGCACCTCGAGTGCATGAGCCATACTTGCACGATCAACTTTTACCAACACATGATCAAGCATATAGAATCGTTCGTAAGCTCTTCCTAACTTATCATACTCATTTCTAAATGAAGTTTCTGAATTAAGTATGTTTTCTATATTATCTATTCTGGTCTTAGACAAATTAATATAATGATCTTTTGAAATTAATTTCTCTAATTCATGCTCTTGATAAGCAGACATCCATAATTCATTTCTCATCACTACGTCTTTTTCTTTCAGCCCCTTTAGAAAACTCTTGATTTTAAAATCAAAACTCATATTAGAGAAAGATGTTGGCATAATACTTACCACTTTTTCTAATATGCTAATAATCCATCCTGGAACCCAAGAGAACATGTTTGCTAATTTGTGTGCTGTGAAGGTATCGTAACCATAGAACAATTCATCTCCCCCATCACCTCCGAGCGCAACGGTAACGTGTTGCCGTGTCCATTCAGAGAGAACTGTTGTGGGAATAATTGACGCATCAGCCATCGGTTCATCACATATATCTGCAAGACGTGGAATCACTTCCAGCAATTCCTTCTCTGTTACTATTTTGTTGTGATGCATCGTGCCAAGATGATCTGCAACCTGCTTGGCATAGACCGATTCATCAAATGATGTATCTTCGAATCCAATTGAGAAGGTGTGTATGTTTTTATTTTTCTCTCGTGCATACCAAGCAATGGTTGAAGAATCAATTCCACCAGAGAGAAATATCCCCACTGGCACATCAGCGATCATGCGCTCTGCAACCGCATGTTCCATAACTGTATCAAGATCTTTGACTGCATCGTAATAAGACCCTTTATACACCCCGAACTCTGCACGCCAATAACAGGTCTTCTTTATATCTTTTCCATTCCATACAAGATAGTGCGCTGGCTCGAGCTTGTATATTCCTTGGAATATTGATTCCGGTGTCGCAACATGTTCTGAGAAGAAATACTCATGCACTGCATTCATGTTGAGTTTCTTTTCAAAAAGCGGATGTTTATGAATCGACTTAAGCTCTGAGGCAAAGATGAGACTCTTTGCATTCTCTCCTACTACTCCCCAATACAAAGGCTTCTTTCCCATACGATCACGAGCAAGAAACAAAAGATCTTTCTTCTTGTCATAGAGTGCGATTGCAAACATTCCTTGCAACTTTGCAAATACCTTCTCACCATACTCTTCATAGAGATGAATAATTACCTCCGTATCAGTCTCACTTTTCCATACATGTTTGTGTTTTGAGCTTCTTTCGATTTCTGATCGTAATGCTTTGAAATTATAAATTTCACCATTGAATGCAATCCATACTGATTGATCCTCATTAGACATAGGTTGTGTTCCAAGAGTACTCAGATCAAGAATTGAGAGTCGCTGATGAGCAAGTCCTACATCACGAAGATTACGTGAATGATCGAGGTGCACTCCACTCTGATCTGGTCCACGATGCGCAATTGCCTTACTCATTGCAATGAGTGTTGCGCCGTCTCCTGTTCCTGCAAATCCTGCAATGCCACACATACTATAAGTTTACACTATCTTTTACTTTATAAGCTCGTTCGTGCTTTGCTGCAAAATACGTACGCATGAGAATTTCTGCCAAAACCCCCATACAAAGCAACATGACTGCAAGAATAAGAAACATTGAGCCAATCACCGGAAGCGGTGTCTGTATAAAACTCTCTCCACCAAGCTTACGAATAATTGCCCATGCAAATGAAATAGCAGAAAGTGCAAGTGCATAGAATCCAATTCGTCCGAAGAAATGCATTGGTCGAGTGAAATATCTGTCGAGAAATTTCACCAACATAAGATCAAGTAGTACACGAAATGTTCGTGAAATACCGTACTTACTTTCACCGAACTTTCGCTCACGATAATTAACCGGAATCTCGGTAATCTTTGCTCCCTGCAACTTTGCAAAGAATGGAATGAATCGATGCATTTCACCATAGAGCTCAACTGGCTTGATCACTTCTTTCTTGTAAGCCTTGAGTGTGCACCCAACATCATGAAGAGCAACTTTGGTAATACTTGTAATAATTTTGTTTGCAGTAATTGAAGGGAGCTTTCGCTTGAGAAATGAGACCATTCCTCCCTTCCAACGATCTTTTCTCCAACCAGAAACCACATCATATCCTTCACAAATCTTTGTAATAAGCGCCGGAATATCGTGCGGATCATTCTCGAGATCACTATCAATAAGAATAATAACGTCACCTGTCGCAGCATCAATCCCTGCCTGGAGTGCTGCAGTCTGACCACTGTTTACCAGTAATCTAATTGCTTTGATATGCGAATCAGTCTGAGCATGGGCTTTTGCCACTTCAAAGCTTTCATCCTTGGAAGCATCATCTACCGCAATGATTTCATAGGAAGATCCTTGCTTAGTAAGGACATCAGTAAGCTCGTTAAATAGCTGCGGGAGGCTTTTTGCTTCGTTGTATATAGGGGTGACAATAGAGACTTTCATATCGGCAATACTACCTTATTCGACTCATTTTGTTAACGTGCTATTATGGCAACATGAATTTCATTCATATTCTTCTCAAACGACTATCATTCGCTATTTCTCACGGAAAAGGAGTTACGGGAAAAATAACCCTCCTTCATTCTTTACTCTCAATATCAAAAAGTACTACACCTGTACCACTTACCATAAAAGAACTTGCTCACCCTCTCTATGCCCAAAGCGGATCTGATGTAGCAATGATGATTGAAATGTTCCATGAGCATGAGTACGCCTTTCCTGAACTCACTGAAATAAATAAAATTATAGACATCGGAGCTAATATCGGAAGTGCATCATTGTATTTCAGCACCTTATTTCCGCATGCAAAGATCGTTGCAGTAGAACCAGATCCACAAAACATCATCAAACTCGAAATGAATATTGCAGCCTACCAATCAATTACACTTATTAAAGGTGCAGTTGATTCACAATCTGGATACACCACTTTTTATTCCGACAAAAATGTTGGCATGAGTTCGTCGTTTATCAAACGATCTCCACAGCAGGAACCTTACACTGTTACCACATACACTATCAATGATATTTGTAAGCAAGCGGGATGGGATTCATATGACCTATTGAAATTCGATATGGAAGGAGCTGAGTGGAACATCTTTAGTCATCGACCTTTTATTCTTCCTCGTTTCATTATCGGTGAATATCATGAGGATCTTACAGGCAAAACTGTTGAGGAATTCTTGAAACTATTCCCTGAATACATTTCTCAGGTAAAGCGTATTGCACCTCAACGATTCATCCTAAAGCTGCTGAAGCAATAAAGCTAAATGCTTCGAGAAGTTCTTGTCACTCAATACTGTCTCGGCATATGTTCGTGCTGATTTACCAATAGTCTCCTGTTTTTCTTTGTTACCCACAAGCTCGAGGAGTACCTCTCGCATCATTTCTACATTTCTTGGTTCTACGTATATTCCATTTACTCCGTCTTGAATATACGATTCCATACTTTTAGTTCGTGACACCACTACCGCCTTACCCATAGCCATTGCTTCCCCAACAGACAAAGTTCCTACAGAATCAACATAAGAAGGATCGGGATTGAGAGGAACCACTACTGCACACGCATCACTGTATAATTGCTTCATTTCTTGAGGTGTATAGAGTCGTGCTGTGACGTTGTGGGGCAATGGTAATAAATCCTGTACCAATCGAGGCTTGGTGGCGATAGTGAGGTTTATATCGGTTCCTTTAACCGCTTCTACCAATGTCTTCCAATCTCTTCCATAAGTACCTACAGCCAACACACCTCGTCCCGAAGCGGAAGATTCAGTTGGTGAAAATAATTCAAGATCAGTCGCTTCAGGAATAAAGACGATCTTATTCGCAAGATGCGGGAACATTGACTGCAATCCTTCTTTTTCTGCTTCTGAGATTGCAACAATTGCATCAACTTTTGAAACTGACCATTTAAAGAGCTTTTGTCGAAAGCTACCAGCACTTCCAATTGTTCCAAGAATATTAAAGTCGAGAAGAATCCATTTGAACCAATGTATTCCCACTGATCGAAGTGCAGCAAACACTATCATTGAGGCATACGCGGTTGAAGTGATAATTGCATCGTATGCAAAGAATAATGGGAATAATGGCAAATGTGCGTAATGCATCGTAAGAATTTTCTTGCGCAACAGTGTACACAAACGCTTCGGGAGTATATGCTCAACTTCGAGATAGGTTGTGGTGAAACCGTGCTCACGTAGCCCATACATACCGTAGAAATGATTCTTTGAAATATCCTGCTTTGTGCGAACTTTATTGAAGAGAAATGCAATCTTTTTGAGTGCCATAGTAAGAATTAAACAATATCATTAAGCGTAAGCGTATTCGTAATTTTCTTCTCTACGTAGGCCTGAGCAGCATGAAGCATTTTGCAACGAGTAGCACTCTGTTCATCGTCTCGAGCCACACACTTATCAAGTAATGCTTTGAACTGTTTCTCCCCTTCATCATCACGGAGCACAAATCCTCGTTCACCATTCCATCCTGTTGATTCGACAATTCCCGGTGCAGTACTTCCAATTACTGGGACGCACATATACATTGCTTCCCACACCACCACTCCCAATGCTTCAACTTTTGAAAGTAACACAAAAACATCTGCATCTTGATAATAATTCCATATTTGATCTCGACGAATAAATCCTGGCATGAATACACGATCTTGCATATGGTGTTTTTGAATTTGCTTTTCTAATGGTTCACGAAGACTTCCTTCGCCAAGAATAATCAAATAACAATCTTTCTCAAGTGTTGCAAAAAGATCAAGCAATCGATCATATCCCTTCTCTGCTTCGAGTCGTGCAACACAAATAAGTACTTTTGCATTTGCAGGAATACCATACTGTGAACGAATCACACCTTGCTTGCTCTCTGCAATATACTTCATGTCTCGATTGATAGTATCCATTGCAAACATATGAATATGCTTTTCAGGAATACCGAGATGTCTCAAATATGTCTTCATTGCATCATTGATGGTGAAATATTCATCAGGAACATGCTTATATCTCCATTCAAGGAATCGTGAGTACAATGACTTGATCCACCCGAAGCTTCGCACTGCTGAATACAGACGTGGCATATTATTAATTACCATTACAATCTTTGATCCATACAACTTTCTCAATCTATATGCTGTAGGTAAAAATCCGAAGTCATATACCACAATTACCTCAGGAGCAACGGCTTGTGCTTTGACAACTTTTGGGATAACAAACCATGACATGAGGTCGAACCATGGCTTGAACCAGAACATGCTCGTCTTCTTGTGTACGGTCTTCCAATTACGATATTCATCGACATAATCTTGCTTGGCCCATGAAAAAATAAAGAAATCATTCTGATCAGGACACAATCGATCACGCTCAAGCTTCTCCCATAACTCATGAGGATTATTCTGGAACAAATTTCTCCAATCACAGTTAATGAGTAGTATTTTTTTCTTTAATGTCGAATCTACCATACGGGTATTTAATTATAAAACATGTTTAATCTTCTCAATAAGTGCAGGTAATGAATGCTGCTCAATTACCACTTCACGCAATGATGGTCTGTCATTAAGTGAAAACAACTGGGTAATTCGCTCTGCTAATTCATGTTCATTGTGTGCATGATACTTTGGGTTCGGTATCATTGTCTTGAAAGATTCATTCGAACTAACCACTGGAACCCCACAAGATAATGCTTCGAGAATCGCTTTGTCGAGACTTCCTGTATTACTCATATTTACAAACACATGTGCCTTTGAAATATACCCTGGCAATGCTGCGTGCTGTACAGGACCCACAAAATGAACTACTTCTGTAAGATTATTTTTCTCAACTTTTTTCTTGAGATTTTCTTCGTATATTTTGTGACCAGGAAGACCTGCAGCTCCAATAATTGAAAGTGATGCTTGTGGAAATTTCTTTTGCACTTCAATAAATGCATCAATGATAGTATCGATACGCTTGACCGGAGAAATTCTTCCCACAGTAAGAAGCTCATACTTGTTATACCGCTCTTGTGGAACAAACGTATCAGTATCAATACCCTGACCAATAATGTGCAACTTATGAGTCACAATTCCATATCCTCGAGCAGTTGATGCAAATGCATGTGTCACAAATAAATTTGCAATACGAAGTGAAAATGGAACTTTGCCATGTGCGTACCATAGACCAACTTTCTTACCCATCATTCTCCAACAAAGTCCGCCAAGAATCGCATAGATCTGATTCATGTGAATAAAGACTTTATCGTACTGTTTACGATACTGCCATATATATCGATAGAAACGATACGCATACTTGAATCGACTTACCCCTGACTCTTTACCAAGTGAAAGCACCGTTACATTCTCTGGTAAATCATGATTTCCTTTCTTGAGACAAATCACTGTCACATGTTCATACTGACGAGCAAACTCTCTCACCCATTCACAGAAAAATCCCAGTACTGGATCTTGATTATCTATGACTTGTGTAAGAATTAATAACTTCATATAAGGTAATCATACACCGCTTTTTGACTCTTGAGCATTGATTCTATCGAGAGCATGTTTTGGGCTTTTTCTCGAATAGCCTTTGACATATGTTCACGAAGCACAGAATCACTACTAAGTGTCTTTACCGCTTCAATAAAAGCCTTTTCATCTCCTTGCTGAATCACGTATCCTGACACTCCACACTCAACAATACCCTGAATACCACTCACCTGTGTGGTAATGACAGGAACTCCCGCCAATGCAGCCTCCATTATGAC
>JBDKLF010000011.1:0-5015 GCA_039795755.1 Candidatus Parcubacteria bacterium
TACAATCAATCGATAATCAACATTTCCTGCATACCCACCTTTCTCCACTTGAACAATTGGCTCAGATACACCGAAAAGGTTAATTCTTCGTTCGATTACCTCTCGCAATGCATCCATCGTATCGTCAACATTTGAAGTAACTTTTGATACATCTGCTTGATAAGTAAGATGTGTTCCACCGTTGAGATCAAGTCCCAATTTGAAGCTATCCTGACCCTTGTATGTCCAATATCCAATCGCCCCACCTACTATTAATAATATAAACGCCCAAATCCTTATTTTCATCATATCGGGTGATTATACGCTTTTTGGTCTATTTTACCAGTAGCGGAAGGCCTTCCTCTTTTATATAAAATCTCGGTTAATTAACCCACCGAGTTCGAGCTTCATGCTCTGAAAGAGCCCTCTGCCAACGGGATGCATCTAATGGTTCGCGAACCGCATTGCAAAACCATTCACGGAAATTCTCATATGCTTCTTCCGTTTCAAAAAGTGGCTCTCCTGGATCGTTAGGAAGTAGTTGAAGTTCTTTGGACATATAATCTCTTTATATTATATACCACTTCGTGACATCAATGTCTTGATAGTCTGTAGGGCAATTTTTATATCCAAGAAGAATGATCGATTCTTGATGTAATAGAAATCAAATGAAATCTTTACTCGTGTCTCCTCTACCCCCGGCTTGAACTTCGGTACTAACGTCTGATGCATTTGTGCCCAACCAGAAAGTCCTGGCTTGAGTAAATGTCTCACATTGTAATAAGGAATCTCTTTCTCATAGAGCTTCACATATTCTGGCATTTCAGGACGTGGACCAATGAGAGAAATATCCCCTTTCAGTACATTAATAATCTGAGGGAGCTCATCGATTCGTGATGCTCGTAAGAATTTACCAATTTTGGTGACATATTTCTCACCATTCTCATTTACACCTTCAGACATACTTCTGAACTTGAGAATATGAATCGGCTTATTATTCTTACCAACACGTTCTTGAGTAAAGAATATTGGACCCTTATCATCGAATCGTATTGCAAGGTAAGCAAAGAGATAAAACGGAAGCGACACGAGGAATAACGGTACCGCGATTACCAGATCCATCACTCGCTTGATTGCATCGTAGGTGGTCTTTGGAGCAATTGAAATATGTTCAATAAACCAGTTATCCTTAACAATTGAAAGTGGAATACGATCAAAGATATCTTCATATACTTTGTGTAAGTCCACAAAACGCACTTTAGAAAACATAAGATTGTAGAAATGCTTCATGAGTGGATCAACCTTTTCATTCTGAAGGTCAACCACCATAAGGGTCACATCTTCGGTATACACCTTCTCCAAAACTTCTTTTTGAAAATCAATAGTATCTGAACAATTAAGATCAAGACATGCAACAAAGACAAATCCGTAACGAGGATTGTGATTTACTTCATTATACAAATCTTTGAGCTCATCACCTGAGCCAATAATAATTGCTCGTTCTTTGACTGGAGTTGAAATGATTGCAATACCTCTCGTTCTCCATAATACAAGTAATCCGAATGAAACCAAGAGATAGATAAAGAGTGTAATCTTTGGGGTCACATTGAAATGTGGAATAAGATAAAAGAACGCAATCGCGAGCCCACTATTGATAAGTTGCGCATTGAATATAAGAATGGAAATTTTGCTCTTGAGAAGACTGGTATGCTTCTCGTATAATCCTGCAATAAAGAACACTACTGCCCACAATATCCAAATGAGCACAAATGGTTCCATATGTTCACGAATGCTCAAAAACGTTGGAAAATCAAGGTTTCTGAGCAACAATGCTAACACGAGTGATACAAAAAAGACCACAATATCGCCGACAAAAAGAAGCACACTTTCTTTCTTATATGGTAGTATCATAAGCACATGAATACTACACCAAATAAAAGGAAAAAGGTACTCCTCATGGTCACCAAATCCAATGCTGGCGGTGCACAAAAATACGTCTTTGATCTTGCTAGATCACTCCCCCATGACACATTCGAAGTAGTGGTTGCTGCTGGTGGAAATGGTTCCCTTATCCAACAATGTGCTTCGCTTGGCATTCGAACGATTTCTATCCCCTTTCTCGAGAGAGACATTTCATTGTTTAAAGAAATTAAAGCATTTTTTAGCATCATTACATTACTTCGAAAGGAGCAGCCAGACGTGGTACATCTCAATAGTCCAAAGATGGGAGGACTCGGTGGATTGGCTGCACGAATTACGGGAATCAAAAAGATTATCTACACAAGTCATGGATGGACATTTAATGAGGACAGACCTTGGTGGCAAAAAATCCTTATCAAAGTATTTTCTTGGATTATTGTCTCACTCTCAACAGCCACTATTACTATTTCAAAAACTGAATCCAAACAAGTATCCCATTGGCCTTTTATACAAAAGAAACTTGTGTCCATTCCACTTGGAATTGAACCCCCACATTTCTTATTAAGAGAGGCTGCTCGCAAAGCACTATTCACACTCGCTGGTACCAATGATCAAGGTCAACAACTCATATTCTCGATTGGGGAACTTACTACCAACAAAGGGTACTCATACGCTCTCGAAGCACTTAGACAATATTCAAAAGATTATGTTTACCTCATTGCAGGTACTGGAGAACTGGAAAATCAACTAAAAAATAATGTAACCTCATCTCCTCACCTCGACTCACGCGTGCATTTTCTTGGATATGTTTCTCAAGCTGCTCAATACATGGAAGGTGCGGATCTTCTCCTCCTCCCTTCAATCAAAGAAGGTGTTCCTTACGTATTACTTGAGGCTGCCTACGCTGATATTCCCGTGATTGCAACTCATGTTGGCGGTATTAGTGAGATAGTGAGCCAAGCAACGATCACCAACCTTGTACCACCACACAGTTCAGCAGCATTACTCAACGCACTTGAAGATCAGAGAGTGGTAGATTGTACTCAGTATACACTTGAAAAAATGGTAACAAATACCCTGGAGCATTACCTATAGAGAATGCTATACTATACCCATGTCATTAGGAGTTGAATTTGAAGAATCAGAATTTATGAAAAAAAATAAACCAGTCAGTCATGGCGGGAGTATGACCACTACGCTCATCAAGAATGGATGGGCTCATGATCAATCATCTGCTAACAAATTATTATTGTTTCTTGCAGTACTCATTATACTCGCAGCAGGTATTGTCTATTACCTTACCATTGTCCGACCAAAAAATGTCCAGCAAGTTCGAATTCCTACTACCGTACTCAATCGCCTTTCCCCTGAACTACAAGCAAAGATAAAAGCCTCACAAAAATAATCTACATTCATGACACATTTTTCTCATAACAACAAAAAAGGATTCACGTTGATTGAACTTCTTGTAGTAATTGCAATTATTGGACTACTCTCATCAATTGTACTTGGAAGTCTCTCAAGTGCACGAACAAAAGCAAAAGCAGCAAAGGCACAAGCGGAACTAAACCAAATAAAACTAGTACTCGAACAATATAATAATGAATACGGAGGATATCCTTATCCCGGATCAGGACTTTATTGTCTTGGAGGATCTTGTACCCTTGCTGGTGTAGCAGGAACAGAGCTTAATACTCTTTCTTTCAAATTAGATACAACGCCAACTATAAGCAACCTTGCTGCGACCGTTTATGATGTTTCTAAATACAAACAAGAAGATATAATTACAGTAAACGGAGTAACATACAGTGGATATGTTTATGTTTCTTGCAGCAATCCAATTGTTTCAAGTAGTGCTACAAGTGGCTATGTATGTCCTGGAAATTCAGACGACACAGATGTCTCAATCATCACTCCTGTAGGAAACAGTGTAGATACAGCAAGTGCACGATCTAACTTCGTTCTTAGTTCATATGTAGCACCTACAAGCGGAAGTGATAGTGGATCAGATATTGGAGGTTCTGATGGTGGTTATACCGATACTGATGGAGACGGTGTAGCAGATAGTTATCCAGACAACTGTATCTATACTTACAATCCAGGTCAAGGAGATGCAAATCTGAATGGTATTGGTGATGCATGTGAAGGATCCGATGTAACAGATACTGATGGTGACGGGGTACCTGATTACGGAGATAATTGTCCAACAACATATAACAGTGACCAGTCAGATTACAATTACGATGGTATTGGTGATGCATGTCAGGGATCAAGTGTAGCTGACAGTGATGGCGACGGTATTGCAGATAATATTGATAACTGTCCCTCAAGTTGGAACCCATCTCAAGATGATGCAGATGCTAATGGTGTTGGTGATGTCTGTCAGGGATCTTACTAATTAAATATTTTCTACTTTGATAAGGTGACAGGTGCCAGAGGTACTTGTCGCCTTTTCTAATGGCAACATCTTGAGAAATATTGGCCATATATTATTGCTATACTTTGAAGGAATACTAAAACGGTATTGTTGAACATTATTGTCTTTTCGACTATACGAATCATATGAAAGAAGATCAGTATCAATTCTAAGCTGCAAAACTCGAGCAAGGTAATCACACTCACCTTCTACCTCAAGTGTGATTAATCGCGGCTTATCAAAAAACAAAATAACAGATGATCCAGTCACACCATCAACTGTTCTCCAGCCGGTAGCATTAAAGAGTGATTTACCTTTTACAAAATCACCTTTGTGATAAACATCTGCAAGCTCAGACATGTTATTCAATCCAAGTCCTTTATCGGTGAGCGGAAAAAGACTTGGATGATTATCAGAAGTTGGCTTGGTCGCAAGATCAGTTTGCATACTTGTAACCCACAAACACATCACCGCAAGCACAATGAAAACCCTTACTACACTTGATTGAAAAGCCGACCTGCCAACATGAACCAATGTTACCATTACAAGCACCGAAAATACTGCTCCAAAATCAACCATATACCTACTCGAAATACTAGGTGAATACAAGTAGAATCCACAGAGTAGCACTCCAGAGATTCCTATCCACACTAGTTGCTCACTCAACATGACTCGCCCATCCGCACACTTGTGTCGCTTG
>JBDKLF010000012.1:0-14418 GCA_039795755.1 Candidatus Parcubacteria bacterium
GCCATATCCATACGCTCTCCATCATTACTCATATATGACCCATTTGGCATCATGTGCATCCCAGATCTATCATAATCATCTCTGTGCCCACGATCACGATAGTCAAAACCTCGTACACAAACCCCAACTCCAAGTCCCACAAGTAATGCAATAATGGTACTTAATACTACAGTATTTTTATTCATATATATTATTTATGATTATATTAATTCTTACACTTATTGATTCAGCAATTCTAGTTAGCTAAAAGTGATTAATGAGATTTGGTATTAAGAATTCCTTGAGCAAAAATATCCTGCAGCATTCTTTGAATATAAGTCAGCTTATCAATTCTTTTCCTTACCAAGTATGAAAAAATAATAAGAGGTGGCTTGAATCTATATAAAAACACCAATATCATGCACGCAATGATGCAAAGCAATAGTTCTACGGGAAGCAACACCTGAAATGCTTGCTGCCAACCCACTATATGATGTAATAAACCCATCTGACACAAACCTTTCTCACCAGGTACGTACGGACAACCCGGCTCGTGATGATGTCCTTGAGTCATAAGCATGCCAAAAAGTAATGATGAAATAAATATCATCAAAACGACTATCGTCACAAATTTTGAATTTGTATTTCTTAACACCCCTCAAGTATACCACTAAGCGACTCTTCGATGATGCAAGCGAGATCCTGCCCCGAAAATAAGCAACACTGCAGCAATTGAGAAATGTGGTAAATGTCCAACAAGCTCTATCGGACCAAGTAATATCAAGGTCGTAACAAGAAATACTGCAAGACCCACAATAGTAAGCCGAGTGACGAGCCCAAGAAGTAAAAATACTCCGAACATCATTTCTCCAAATCCAGCAGCATATGCGAACCAATAATCAGTAAACCATGTGAATCCCCACGCATGCATAAAGTTCCAATCATACTTTAATAAAAAATCTTGTGTGAGCGCCGGTGCGAGAATCTTTTCTGAAAAACCAAGAATAATAAGATTGATTCCTGTCCCCACACGCAACAACGACACACCATATTGATGTATTTTATGCATATGAGTACACATGAATGTTGATTCTGCAATTTTCCACTTTGGTCGGCCAATAATCATGGCATAGAGTGCAAAGCCGAGCATTTCAAAGGTGTCCATCATTTCGTGAAATCCAAATATCTTTGTACCGAGACCAAAAAGTACTACGAGCAATAATCCTCCTACACGTTCATACCAACCAAAGAATATCATTGCTCCTGCTATTGCCTGAATCACAATAAGAAGTGTTCCAATTGAACCCTGTGCGACAAGATTCGGTGCAAATACAAAACCAAGATATGAAAAAATAATAAATGCCAAACCAAATCCAATACTTGCAACTGAAAGCACTGCCGGTGCGATACGCTCAAGCAATCTCTTGAGCCATTGTGGTATAGAGAGTCTCCGGTCTAAGATAACTCCAATAGCAACAATAATTATCCCTGCAATAATTGAGAGTATTACCGGTAAATCGCTCACGTGGTACGGTTCTACATAACCCTGCTCGTGAGCAAACCATTTGACATGCGCTGAAACAAATGTAATTGGCGCACTCAATAATACAAACACAAAAGCAATATACCTGAGACATGACTTTATCATAGTCTCACTATAGCAATTTTCTATACTTACGTTTAGAGTGTTATACCCAAGAGATTCAGTACAAAAGGTGCAATAGGATCAGCACTGAGGCCATAGGCCAATACACCACCCAACAAACCTGTAATCGACAAGCTGATAAGCGCAACAACCGCAAGCATAATTTCAATAAATCTAATATGAACAATGTCATCAATGAGACCTAACACTCGAATAACCACTGTGTTCTTTTGAAGGAATGATTTTGTTCGAGTAATTGCTGCAAGTTCACCGAGCAGTAACACTGCATACACCCACGTAGAAATACCTGCAAATAATGAGTGGGCTTCTACTAACTGATGATTAGGTCGAGTAAGGTGCTCAGCGGTCTCACCTGTGGCAAGTGCAGCAAATGCTCCAAGTACACCAACTGAGAGCAACACTCGCTCAATATCTCTCCATGCAACACGAGGAAACCAGCGATTCAATGGGAGTATCTTAATAATCGAATACACCATAAGTAGCGCGATAGGAAAATGAACAAATATTGGATGTAGATTGTATGTCATATAATGTAATAAGTATAACTAACTCGCTCGAGACTTTCTACTTTGCTTCTGTTGTTGTGCTGCTGCCTGCGCACGCGCATCAGCTCTCGCTTGAGCATCTGCCTGTTTTTGAGCCTCTAATTGTGCCTGCTGTTGTGCAGCTTGTAATTGAGCAAGTTCAGCTGCCTGCTGCGCTCGTAACTGAGCTTGATACGCAGCTTGAGCCTTTGCTGATTGATCTTTCTGTGCGGCAAGTTCAGCGGTTCGCTGCTGTTCCGCAAGTGCCTGTTGTCGTGCTTGCTCCTGCTCTGCCATGAGCTGTTCTTGTGCTTGTTGCTGTCGTGCCTCCTCTTCAGCGATTTGTTGTTGAACAAGAGCTGTCTGTGCTGCTTCTACAATAATCTTTTTTTGATAGAAAAAAGATCCACCCACAAGCATACAAAGAATGAGTGCAAATGTTCCTACCACGTGTTGTGTATCTTTTTTCATAATATTATTTAGCTTATCTTCTGCCACATGTGTGTATCGCTTTTTCTTACAGTACACCCTGCACATTGGAAATCATCTGGTAATTGCTCCCACGTCGTACCAGGTGCAATCCCTCGCTCAGGATCACCTTTTGCTTCATCATATACCCACCCACATTCAAGACATACGTATTGAGCCATAGTGATTGTGTTATTAATTAATAACAGCATCCTACCATTCAATTATGAATGCTTGATGAAGGAAAGCTCAAAGGTGGTCCCTTCATTTGGTGAACTCGATACAGTAATCGTTCCTTTGTGTTCAGTTACAATTTCATGAACAATTGCCAATCCGAGGCCACTTCCGGTCGATTCACGCTGTGTGCGTGCGACATCTGCCTTATAAAAGCGATCGAATATATGCGGTATATCTCTTGCATCAATACCAATGCCAGTATCCTTTATAATCAATTTCACTTTTGTATGATCTGAATCCAGTGTTACTTCAACCTTGCCGTTCTGCACATTATAATCGATAGCGTTCTTCAAGAGATTGAGTAACATCCGTGTAATACTTTCACTGTTTCCTTCTATTTCAACACCATCTTGAACATGAGAGATAATACTGACGTTTTTTGTTTGTGCATACGCACCTATAAGATCACACTGTTTCTTGCAAATCTCAGAGAGTGATACTTTCTGAAAGTGACTTGGGGTAACTCTTCCTTGTTGTACAAGAAAGAGAAGTTCATTAGATAAGGTAATAAGTCTTTGAATCTCTCCAAGCACATCTTTTATATATATTTTGTACGCTTCAGGTCCACGTTCTTTTTGGAGTAATACTTCTGAACCAGCTTTCATTACCGCCAAAGGCGTTCTCAGTTCATGTGCCACATCAGCCACAAATCGTTTCTGTCGATAATATGATGCTTCGAGTGGTGCGAGTGTTTTCTTCGAAAGGAAATAAGAAACAATAATAGTAAGAATGAGTAATAAAAGATCAGAAAGTATAATAATATCGAACAAATTTTCTTTTAACTCATCGTGAATTACCGTCTCACGTTCAATATCATCATGATCTTCACTTTGATCGATTGTTATACTTTGAACAAAAAGCCCGTACACCAAGGCACTAAAAACCATTAATATAAAAAACACTCCTGCAGAATAATATAGCGTCAGACGAATGACTGCTCGTCTGAAATCACTCAGTTTTGAATTTGTAGCCAACGCCTCTGATTGTTTCGATATAGGTTTCATTGGTATCATGCAGCTTCTTTCGTAACTGCTTTATATATACGTCAGTAATATTACTAAAGGAACTATATGCAAAATCCCAACAATGTTCAAGTAATTGTTCTCGCGTGATTACTTGATCAGTATGCGACATCATATATTCAAGTACTGCATATTCTTTGAGCGTAAGTGCAATGAGTTTGGTTTTTTTATGTAATTCATGTTTACTCGTATCTAATTCGAGATCTTGAACGGTGATAAGTTTATTAACGGTTGAAGTTGGTCGCCGTAACAGTGCCTTTACACGTGCGAGTAATTCCTTCATATCAAACGGCTTTACGAGATAATCATCCGCACCACTATCAAGTCCTTCTACCCTATCATCAATCTCACCCTTTGCAGTGATCATAATAATAGGCACTGTGACGTCATCGTTACGAAGATTCTGGCATACCTCAATACCACTTCTCTCAGGGAGCATAATATCAAGAATCACTACATCATAAGGATTATTACGCGCCATACGTTCACCTCGTACCCCATCGGTGACATGATCAACCGCATACGAATGCTCCTCAAGCATTTGCTTGGTATATCCAGCTAATTTCTCATTATCTTCCACAAGTAATATTCTCATATATATAAGTATACTCCGTATTCATCTTTCATTCATCTTGCATTGATATCATGCTTAATATGCAGGAATACGAATATACAGGAAAAGCAATGGGGACAGAATACACCATTGCTATCATAACTGACACAAAAGAAACAGCAGACTTGTTGAGCGCTGCTGCAATTGTCGAAATACATGATTACGAAAAAAGATTCTCCCGCTTTTTACCTCACAGTGAATTATCCCAACTCAATAATGAAATGCACATGAAGGTTTCTCAAGCTTTTCTTGAAGTAGTCGAGAAGGCATATGAACTCTATGAGAAAACACAGGGAATATTCAACCCACTTATTCAAGTACATCGACTTGGATATGATAAAGATTTCTCAGTGTTAGAAAAAGATGCTATTTCAGATAAAACAACAACATCTCAACCTGTCGCTATAGCATCATATAATATAGACTTTTCATCAGTAATTATTAATAAAAAAGAATCCACAATCACGCTTCATCCGGGACAACAGCTCGATGTAGGCGGATTTCTCAAAGGCTATCTTGCAGAAAAATTGTGCAAAAAGATTAAAAACAGTTCGCCCTCAATTAAAGGTGTGATTGTTAATATTGGTGGAGATATTTACACCCAAGGAACTGATAGTGACGGGTCTCATTTTGTCTTTACTATTTATAATCCAATTACCGGCAGAGATGATATTTCACTTCCATTATACAATCAAAGTCTTGCTACAAGCGGTACCTACAAACGTACCTGGAACACATCTGGTATTCAACGTCACCACATTATTGATGTATCAGGAACCCAAAATCCAAAAACCACTATTGTATCAGCAAGTGTGATCCATCCAGATGGCGCAGCATCTGAAGCATATACCAAAGTATGCATGACACACGGAATTAATGCTTCGCAATTTCTCGACGAATCATTCCAATTTATTCTTATTCATAAGGATGGCTCAATAACACAACAATCATGAGATACTACCTACACTTTATACAAAAAGCACAGAAATTTCTTCTCGCCGTCTCGATCGGTATCATGTTAGTACTACCACTTATTATTGTCTTTCGGCCTGAATTACTCAGTGAGACTACGGTACTGAGACTTTATGATATTTCACATATCACCCTATTCTTTGTCATGATTATTCGACCCCTTGCTGATATCTTCATTAACAATAGATATATTCGTCCGTTAGTAATACTTCGCAAAGGTATGGGAGTATTGTCTGCCTCTGTAGTCGTCTCATTTATACTAGCAAAGATTATCATGGGTCCGTGGATATACTTTGGTTCAATCTTTACCGCATCATACTGGTCACTTCAGAACTATGTACTCTTTGCTCACCTTGCAGACCTATCAGCTATACTTCTGATTATTACTTCAAATAACTTTTCGAAAAGAGTACTCGGTTCTGGATGGAAGTCAATACAAAAACTTTCATATGTGTACTTTTATGCAAGTTCACTCTACGTATTTGTAACATATGACAATGGAATCATGCTTATCTCAATGCTTATTGTTACCCTTCTCACCATGGCTGCATTTCTTATGAATGAGAAGCGACGACAATTAATAATCCAACAATAAAATGAACATCAAGAAACTCACCGGAACTATTACTCACACCGACGACCTCTCACCTACTGCTCGAGAAGTAACCGTAACTCTTTCTGAATCACTTGAATTCATACCAGGAAGCTTCATAAATATATTCATGAATATTAATGGATCAGTAGTACGACGTGCATACTCGATTTCTTCTTCAGAGCATGACCAAAAAGAAATCACCATTTCTGTACGAAGAAGCATTAATGGAACTATGAGTCCTCAATTCTGGAATACTGATATCGTTGGTACCAAAGTAGATATTATGGGACCATTGGGACTCAATACTGCTGACAAAATGCATCATTCACGTATATTTCTATTTGCATTTGGAGTTGGCGCTGGAGTAGTAAAATCACTTGCTGATCACTTTGCACACAGTTCATCAGTACAAGAACTTACTATCTTTACGGGAAGCAGAGATTCGCAGGATATTATTCACCAGACATACTTCGATGAACTTTCACAAAAGCATGATCATGTTCATGTTACTCATGTGATTTCTAACAAAGACGAGGTATCATCTTACCCAAAAGGCTACATACAAGATCATATTTCTGGACTTAATTTCAATCATGCCGATGTGTATGTCTGCGGACAAGAAAATGCTTGCGAGGAGCTCGTAGCAAAAATAAAAACCTCCCACCCAGATGATTGCTCATTCTTTGTGGAAGGTTTTCATTAAAAGCTTTTATCCAAGCTTCTTCATGATTGCGTCTACCTTTGCATGCAATGCATCGATATTTCGCTTGATCTCTTGTAACTCACTGTTCTGTGGAGCATGAGATTCTTCTCTACGATATGAAGGTCGTTCGAATTGTTCTCGACGTGGAGATCGTTCCGGTCGATCATCTCCACCATTATTACGATCAAAACATGCCTTACAATACACCGGCTTTTTACCATTTGGTCGGAATGGTACTTGGCATGCAGCACCACATCCAGCACATGTTGCACTGAAGAGTTCTACTGCCCGATCACCACCAAAGTGTGAACGATTGAAATCTCGCTTACCACTATTACCCCCACGTCTGTCGCCTTTCTCCCCACCTCCAAATTTGTTCCGTTTCTTGAAATCGTTCATGAATATAAGTTAAGAAAGAATTATATCATTTTTTCTTTGTAGAGTCAATTATATCGAATTAGCGACTCCTCGTGTGATTGGCCCAAAGAATCCAATTGCCGGGGTAATTCCTTTTGCTTTTTGGAACTCAATCAACGCTGCACGAGTAAGTGGGCCGAAGTATCCCGTCACACCATGTGCTGCAAGTGCCGCTGCCGCAGGACCTGCTTTATACTCGATTAAGAAATGCTGGAGCGTTGTTACTTCAGTATCTGTCATGCCAAGTTGAAGACTCTTGGTGAACGTAGTTTTTGTCTGGCCACCACCCAATGTGGTAGCAAAGACTTGTGGAAACTGTGCTTTGAGATCTGCAGCACCAGTATTGTTACCATTATCTTCAAGATGCTTCACTTGTGATCGAACAGAAGATGAGCGCTTGTGCTTACGAGGAGTTGTCTCTGGATCAGGAGCATATTCATCCGGTGTAAAGTTCTGATACAAGAAAAATGGGTAACCATTATTATCTTCGGTATTCATTCCCCAAATATCTACGAAATCCCAACTTACATCTCTAAATGTTACCTGACTCTTCATTGCAAGTGTACTTGTTCCACTTACCCCAGCACATTCACCATTACCACAGCTCTCACTCTGATCTACTGCAACAAGATCCCAGAATGAATACTCGATATTCGTATCTCCATTACTTCCAATGAATCCTCCGATATTATTTTCTCCTACACCAGTCACCTCGCCTGCTACGTATGATTTGGAAACAGTTCCCGAATTTGAAGCTCCGAATAATCCTCCTACATTATTATTTCCATATACTGTTCCGAGACTGTAGATGTTCAGTAATGCAGAAACAGATGCATTTCCAATGAATCCTCCTACATAATCATTTCCTTCAACATTACCTGTGCTAAATGACTCAGTAAATGTTGAACCGGGACCCTCACACCCATCTTCACCAGCGAATCCTCCCACTCGATCATAACCAGTAACATTACCAGTTGCGCTTGTTTGTGTGTAAGTAGATTCACATGCAGAGGTTCCTACGAATCCTCCAACGGCATCTCCATCACTATCAATAAGCACATTCGCCTGCGCATTGCTAAAATGTGATCCAAAGGAAGCACCAATAAATCCTCCAACAGAGAAGACGTCCATCAGTGTTTCATTGACTGTTTGTTCATATGAAGTAACAGATCCTGTAGATGAAGCATTCGCAATATACACATTGTTACTTACATATCCAGCAAATCCTCCTGAGTAACGAGTTTGTGAAGTTACGGTACTAGATGCTGAAGCATTTGAAATCTCTGCACTATCAGAAATATATCCAGCAAATCCTCCTGCATAGTAACCAGTCTTCATAGCAACATACTCAGAATAATCAGCAGTAACATCTCCTGTTGCATGAGCATCATTAATACTACTTCCTAGGATAACACCAAATAATCCTCCAATTTCATATCCTCCGTCAACGTCAGCTGATGAGTCCAAATCAGTAAACTCTCCTCCATTCACCTCACCGACTAATCCTCCGACGATTATTCCTGAACCATGAACATTTCCGCCGTTGTTTGTAATATGAGAAACAGTAGAATCACCATTTACATACCCTGCAAGTCCTCCACCATAACTCGAGAGATATACTCTCACCATATTATTATCAAGAGTAATATTTGAGAATATTGAAGCATCAGCAAAACCAACTATTCCACCAGTATAATTCGCTCCAACAATATCTGAGTTACTCAAGGTAACATCGTGAATATGAGCATTGACTGTATATCCAAATATACCAACAAAATTTGTACTCTTTCTAAAAATCCAAAGATTAGTTATGGAATGACCATCACCGTCTAATTCACCATCAAAAGGTGTTACATCTGTTCCAATCGGACTAAATCCAGAGTAACCATTATTATTAACAACAATATCTGTATGTGTTACGTCGGGATATGAATCCGGAATAAGCGTGTCTTCAATAATCCCTTCAACCCATTCATCTTGATTAGGATTCCATGAATGACTCGCGTTACAACCAATATCGCTCATAAGTTTGTAATGTGCATGTGGATGCTCACGCATATCCTGCAAACCTTCACAGGTAGTAATTTGATATGGATCTTCAGCAGTACCAGATCCACCTGCAAGTGAAGTAGCTTCAGAAAACGGATACGACATACCGGTTCCATTATTATAAAGACTTGCTACATCAGACATGGTGAGTCTACGATTCCAGAATGACACTTCATCAATTGCTCCATCAGTAAAAAAACTTCCTGAAGTAAATGCACCAACAATAAGATCAGCATTTGAATCTGCATGCTCAAATGCATACGCAGTATTTACATAGGTAGCATTTACCACAATTCGATTGTTCACGCTACCATCAGTTCCGTCGTGAATCCCCACAACGTAATACCATGTATCAAGTGCAGGTGATCCAAGACTATCTGCCACAACTGCATATGTATCACCATTACCATAGGTAGAAAAAGTAAATCGATCATTGCTCGGCTCATAATACAATGCATATTCACCAGTTGCTGTATTTTGATACTTACCCACGAATACCTGCGTAGCTGATTTGCTTGTTAATTTCACCCACGCACCAACACTGAAACTCTTGCCACCTCCAGTACTCAAATCCGCATTATCAGGAACACTGAGATACTGTGAGTCAGCTCTTATAAAGGCCGCCGCATCACCAACCTTTCCCGTTGTTGATCCAGTGCTATTACCATCAGTAAGATCATATCCAGATACTTCGTCTATTCGAGTACCAGTTTCTTCTTCTAAACTCCAATGACTTATGAGCGAATCTTCAAGAGTGTTCGCTGCAGCAACATAACTCACGGGTAATAAAAAAACACCAACAAAAGCAAAGCTGATGCATAGTGTGCGTAGCAAATAATTTAATTTCATTATACCTATAAGTATAATAAGGAAATAAGTAAAGCCCTACGAGGATTTCCCCATTATTGAACTAGTTATTATCAAAATCTTGAAAACATACTGAGTTCATACAATATCTCATTCCAGTAGCTGTTGGTCCGTCATTGAACACATGACCGAGGTGTGATCCACAGACTGCACACACGGTCTCTGTCCGAGTCATGCCATGAGAAATATCTTCAATGTTCTTTACCGCACCAGGAAGCGCTTGATCGAAGCTTGGCCACCCTGTTCCTGAATCGAACTTTGCTTCAGCTTTGAATAACGGGTTGCTACAAACTGCACACTTATACACTCCATCTTTGTCAGGATGAATAAGCTTGCCAGAGAATGGGGCTTCAGTTCCTTTTTCTCTCAACACATGATACTGCTCGGGCGTAAGTTTTTTCTTCAATTCTTCTTCGTTCATATTTTTATTTAGTTTTGAATAATTTCAAACTCCGCCGTCACCGCAGTCGCACTTGTCATGGTTACCACACAGGCTCCGGTTCCAGAGCATCCGCCACCCGACCACCCAATGAACAGGGATCCCATGACTGGTGATGCAGTCAATGACACCGAATTTCCATGCGAGTACAAACTCTCACATGTTGCTCCACATGAAATCCCTGCAGGAGAGCTAGTGACCATACCGTTACCAGTACCCGCCAATGTCACCGCAAGCAAATAGCTGACGAGATCAAAATTAGCAGTAACAGTAACGTCTGCACTAACCTCTACCACACACGCTCCGGTTCCGGAGCAGCCACCACCAGACCATCCAGTAAACACAGAACCCATAGCCGCTGATGCAGTGAGTGTCACCATGTTACCCTCATCATATGATCTTTCACATGTTGATCCACAATTAATTCCTGACGGCGAGCTTGTAACAATTCCATTCCCTACACCTGTCTTACTTAGAGTGAGCGTATGACTAGGAACAGTAGATTCTGTACGGGTACGATGTCGAGAACGCACGTGTTTTACACTTTGTGTACTAGACACAGTGTCATGCGATAGAGTAAGTTCGTATATTTTCTGACGTGTAAGTGGCCCAACGATTCCTATAGGATCAATCTGATACGCATTCTGAAATGCGATGACGGCAGTCTTTGACATGACACCAAAGTATCCGGTAATCGTAGGATAAGTAAAATATCCTTTTTCCTTGAGAAATTCTTGAAGTACACTCACTTCATTACCTACTGAACCTGTCATGAGTGTCTGCGTGAGATTAATGGGACTTGTATACGCTCCTGCAAAATTGACACCTCCACACAACAACACGAACATTGATAAAAAAGTAACGAGTATTTTTTTCATACAAAAATTATAACATCTCTAGCTCTTCTGTGCTGCTTATTCTTGTTTAAAGTATCTAAATTGTAATATATAAAAGTCCCCTTTTCTCTATTTGACACATACAACTAGTTATGCTATAAATCTCCTCAGTTCTTTCCAGCCTAAATAATGGTCGTGTGACCTGCATCCCTGTTAAGAACGCCAAGCAAAATACACGCATATGAAAAAAATCCTCGAAACCATCATGGGCATTGACCCAGCAACCGTCATCGTCAACGACTTCGAGCCTGTGGCCGCCGGCGAAACTGTCATCGGAGTCATTCCGGATGAAATTCGCAAGTGGCATGGCTACCGTGGTCGCCTCGTCGATGAATACAATGCCGCAGCACCGGCACTCGTCGCCGAACGACAGGGTTACATCGAACAAATCGAACAACTCCACGCCGGCGGCAATGACTGTGGCGGTGAGTGCGGACCCCTCCAGGAAAAAGTCACTGAGGTGGAGCGCAAGCTCACCACACTCCGCGATCCCGTGGACAAAATCAGTGACATGTTCTGGGAGCTCATCAGAATGGAGTTCGACGTTCAGGGCAGCAACCTCGGCCTCCGTGATGGATGGCAGCTTGTCACCATTCCGAAACAACCTGAAGAAGAACTCGATTCTCTCTTCGGAAGTGGCTCCGACGTGCTATCTGGCCTTCTGGGCTCGGTTCTCCTTGGCAGCGTGCTTGTCCGCCGCCGCCCCAGCAGTCGGCGCAAAGCTCCTGCGGCAGCACCCGCCGGCGGAGGTAGCGCCAACTAGGCACTGAAGCCCGACCATTGTTACCTGCTTCGACAACCCCAGTCGAAGCAGGTATTTTTATTTATATTAGCGCTTTTCCAAGACTCTGAACCAACGCTTTCACATGAAGATGTATCTGATCTCGTACATTACGAATAAATTCGAGAGACTGACCCTTTGGATCGAGTACATCCCACTTGATTACCTTTGGATTATTAATCACATACTCAGGTAACGGATCTCGTTCATCAACCACGAGAATTACTTTGTCTGCATAATCAACCATTTCTTGAGTAAGTTGTCGTCGAATATTTCCTGACACATCAACACCAACTTCATTCATCACTGCTAATACTTCGTTGATTGCGGGAGTTAAACTCACCGATCGGCTGCTCAGGTCCACTCAATGCAGTGCCTGCAGAAGTTACATGAAATGCATTACCTGCTTCTTTCTTGAGCAATGCTTCAGCTATCTGACTCCGACCTACATTTCCTCTACTGACACATAACATGTTCATGATTAGATTATAACTTATTTACAAAATTTTATTCAGAAAAAATAAAAATCGCACTCACCCAGGGGTAGCACGATTAAGAACTACTTCGTTGCAGTAAGATAACCAAGTTCCGGATCTCTAAGGTAACCTCCCCAAAAATCTTGTCCATATTGACGAATACCTTCCTGCGAAACAATCGGAGTATGCCACTCAACACTAGTAAACCCTACCTCGAGAAGCAACCTATTGATTGTCTCAGGGGTGTAGTAAACTGCGTTAAGTGTGCAGATCTGTTGTCCTGCATTGAAGAGATCGATGCAAATTGGAGTTTCATCCACCATGGAACCTTCGAGTGACTTAATTGCTCCAAATCGCTCAAGATTCCTTCCGTTTGGAAGATCTACAACAAACACAGCTTTTCCTCCTTGCTTCAGTGAGTTGAATGCAATACGAAAGAAACGTCGAAGAATATTTACCGTTCTTGCATAGTTAGCAACGAATGGTACATTGATCACATCGACAGGACCACCTTGTTGTGTGAACACATCTCCCACACGATAGTGTATCAATGGATGATGTGCAACTTTAGAAGCAAGTTTTATTTGGGCCTCAGAATTATCAACTCCACACACCACAGAAGCACCCGCCTCTGCAATTGGAAGTGTAAAGAATCCTGCGCCACAACCATAGTCGATAACCGTTTTACCGCTAAGTGGTCCAAGCATTCTCATAACCGTTGGCAGAATCGAGAATTGCTTATCAGGCTTCACATTCGATCCACTGTATCGAGCAGCAAGCTTGTTGTAGTCATTCATTCCTCTGGATGAGCCGAAATAGAAGCTATCCATCAATGCACTGATTGCACCTTGTTTGCGCAAAATCCAACGCCAGATCAAATACGCAATTCCGTTGTCACGTGTTGTTTGAAAGAAGAACATAACACACAATCAATAACACATATTTATATATTTAGCAATACTATGTCTTCTTCTACTTCAACACATAATCCCACCCCGGCTTCCAAGCTTTAGTCTTTCTCCAATCTTCTGCGAGTGCTTGCTGCCATGTCTTGTTATTCAACAATACTTCAAGTGCGATCTGTGGTGCCTTGTGCCCTACCAGAGCTACATATTTCCCATCATAATTTTCTTTCAAGAAGTTGAGAAAATCAGCGATTCGATTCTTAACATCTTCATAGCTTTCTCCATTAGGGAAAGGTTTTGTGAGACATTCTTCTTCCTGCATCGGTTCAACAATATCTGATGATGCACCATTGAGGTCGCCGTAGTTACACTCTCTCAACCGAGCATCAGGAATGATTTCATACACACCATCCCATGAAAGCTTCGCAGAATTATGTGCTCGCTGTAGGTCAGAACAAAAGATCACATCAAACACTTCACCTTTAGTCTGCTCCTTTAGATCAATAGACTGCTGTACTCCAAGTTCAGAAAGTTCAACATCCTTCCACCCAGAAGACATGTGCTTTTCGTTATCAGTGGTAGTTCCGTGAACAAAGTATTTAATTTTTATCATATATATTAGACTATCTCAAAACCCTACTAATTCGCAACTATATACGCACGAGTCTTCACCCCAACATACCCAACCGCAGGACTAATTCCCTTTGCCTTCTGGAACTCAATCACTGCATCCTTGGTAAGTTGACCGAAATATCCAGAGACACCGTTCTTTGCAAGTGCTTGTGCTGCAAGTCCTGTGTTCTGTGCTA
>JBDKLF010000013.1:0-5163 GCA_039795755.1 Candidatus Parcubacteria bacterium
CATGCAAGTACTTTCACGAGATTTCCTCCTACTACTCGTGTCATAGCAAGGTCTACCACTGATGCGAATGTTGTACCAACAATATCTGATGATACGAGATCCTCATTACTCACTCCCAACAATTCCTTCCATCGATCTGACTTTGATGCTTCAATGAGAATATTATTTACTTCTTCTACAGTTGTTTCTTTCTTTGAAATGAAAGTAATATCAGCAAGCGATCCTGCAACTACTGGCACGCGTACTGAGATACCATCGAACTTATTCTTGAGGTCAGTAATCACCTTTCCTACTGCAAGTGCCGCACCAGTTGATGATGGCACCATATTCATAGCGGCAGCTCGTCCTTCTCGCATGTCTTTCTTGCTTGGACCGTCAACCAATGCTTGTGAAGCAGTGTATGCATGAGTGGTATTGAGAATTGCTTTTTCAATTCCAAGCGTATCATTCATCACAGAAATAACTGGACTTGATGCATTAGTAGTACATGATGCATTTGAAGAAATGATTTTATCCTTGAGGGTATCGCAATTAACTGAGAGTAATACCATTCCTTCTTTTTCACTTCGTGGCTCACCCTTTGCTGGAGCTGAGATCACTACTTTCTTTGCACCAGCAGTGATATGAGCCTCAGCCTTTTCATAATCAGTGAACAATCCAGTAGATTCTACTACCACATCAATATTCATATCTTTCCATGGAAGTGTTGCTGGATCTTTAATCGAGAGATACTTCACCTCTTTGCCGTTCACCAAGAGTGTTGTTGCATCTTTGACTGACACTTCAAAAGGCGCCTTTCCTGATACGGTGTCGTACTTGAGAAGATATGCAATATTTTCGATTGAAGTAAGGTCGTTCAATGCTACCACCTCTAATTCAGATCGATTATATGATCCTCTGATAAATGCTCGTCCGATTCGTCCTGCCCCATTGATTGCTACGCGTATTGCCATCGTGGTGAAATAAATTACTTAATAGTAGAGATATTATACCTCATTCTTCACCTAGGCCAAAAGCTCAAGAATCACTGCTTTTACCACATCAGGACCAGCACTTCCTTTGGTAGCTTTCATGCCTTGTCCTACAAGGAACTGGAGAGCTGGGAGTTTGCCTGCTTTGTAATCTGCTACTGATTGAGGATTGGCTGTAATAACTTCTTTCAAAGTATTTTTGAGCGCTTCTGGATCATTCTTGAGAATCCAGCCGTTTGATTCAGCAATTGCTTCTGGTGCATTAGTGTCACCGAGTGCCATGAGATTAAGAATATCTTTGGCTCCACGTGAACTCACCTTGTTCTCACTTATAAGCTGCACCAATGATGCAATCTGGTCAGCTGTTGGGAATTGTTTGAATTCAGGCTTCTTAGAAAGTCCTGCAAGGTCTACTGCAACATAATTAGATGCAAGCTGAATTAATTCAGGCTTATCAAGCTTGTGTGTAATTGCGTCAAAATAATCACACGCCTTCACATCACTCACAAAGAATTCTGCGTGTTGAGGATTGAGTTTGTATGTATTAACAAATCTATCTCTCTTCTGCCATGGGAGTTCAGGGAGACTTTGCTTGAGCATGTCTTCAGCAAATTCTGGAAGTAACCCGAGTTTGAGCTTTGGTAAGTCTGGATCAGGGAAATAGCGATAATCATGTGCATTTTCTTTCTTACGCTGACTGAATGTTGCACCCTTGTTCTCATCCCATCCACGAGTCTCCTGAACAATTGATTCACCCTTCTCGAGTAATGCAATATGACGGTTCATTTCATATTCAATTGCTTTTTCTACTGCCTTGAAAGAGTTGAGATTCTTCACTTCTACCTTGGTTCCAAATGTTTCTGTCTTTGATACTGAGATATTTGCTTCCACACGCATCTCACCTTTCTCGAGATTCGCTTCACCTGCACCGAGATATTGAAGTAGTAATTGTAATTCCTTTGCGAATTCACTTGCTTGCTTGGCACTATGAATCACTGGCTCAGTTACCAATTCCATAAGTGGTACTCCAGCACGATTGTAATTAACGAGAGAATAATCACCACGATCATGTACTGATGTTCCCGTATCTTCTTCGAGATGAATTCGTGTAAGCTTCACTCCGTGAATTTCTCCACCTGAGACGAGCGGATACTTATACTGTGAAAGCTGATAACCTTTTGGAATATCAGGATAGAAATAATTCTTTCGGTCGAATTCGGTGAAGTCGAGGGCAAGGGTTCCACCTGCAGCAGTTCCCATTCTGAGTACCTGTCGAACTGCTTCCTTGTTGATCACTGGAAGTGTACCAGGATGTGCCATACAGACTGGGCAGATGTTTACATTCGGACGTACTTCATCCGGATCATTTTTGCATCCACACCACATCTTACTCTTGGTAGCGAGTTCAGCGTGAATTTCGAGACCTACTGTTAGTTTGTATTCTGAATTTTCTTGGCTCATATATAATAGATTACACAAAAAACACCCTTATAACAAACTTTTCAAGTAATCTTGTAAAATTTATTTAGCATGATATAGTTTGAAAAGAACAAACCAATCATATGGAAAAACCACTGAGAGAAATGACCGATCTTGAAAAAGAACACCAATTCCAAATGCTCAAACAGTTTGCAAGCGCACTTCTTGATATCTTTGAGCCATTGATGGAATGTGGTTGGGTAGGTGATGAACAAACCTTACCAAAAGGAGCATTTTGCGCTTTTGATTAAAAGAAGGCGCAATTTTTATTTATCTTTTCTTACCAACTTTGTAAGGGTATCCTTGAATTCCTTGAGCGAATCGTCATCAAGTGTCGAGAGCGTGAACACTTTTCTTCCAGTAGTCGCAAGTAATTTTTTCTTTACTTCAATTTCTTCAGGACTTACCATATCAATCTTTGAAAGCACAATTACCTCTTCCTTTGCAGCAAGTTCAGTATCATAGACCTCAAGCTCCTTTCTCACTGTGTTATATACCTCGAGCACTTTCTCATTATCAGCACCGACGAGATGTGCAATCATTTTGGTTCGCTTCACATGCTTCAAGAACTTATGACCAAGTCCCTTTCCTTCTGAAGCACCTTCGATAAGTCCTGGAATATCAGCAATGATTACTCCATAGAGATCTCCAAGGTTTGGTTCAAGTGTAGTGAATTGATAATTTCCCACTTTTGCATTTGCTCGTGTGAGCGCATTAAGGAGTGATGACTTACCAGCGTTTGGCAATCCCACGAGTCCCACATCAGCTACGAGTTCAAGCTCGATCTGGAGGTCGAATTCTTCTCCTTCCTTTCCTGGGGTACATTCTTGTGGAGTGGTGTTGGTTGAAGCTTTGAAATGTTCATTTCCCAATCCTCCACGACCACCAGTCGCCATAATGATTTCTTCATCAGGCTTTTCGAGTGTGTAAACATCTCCATTGGCAATATTTGTGATGATAGATCCAACAGGAATCTTCACCACCATGTCATCACCGTCTTTGCCATGCCGACTCCAGTTCTCACCAGGTGCACCGTTCTCGGCACTGAATTCCTTGATCTGACGATAGGTTGCAAGTACTGAGAGATCAGAGACCGCCTTGAGGACCACGTTCCCTCCACGACCACCATTACCTCCACCAGCACCGGCTTTTGCTCGGCCCTTTTCATGGCGCCATCGCACCACACCGTCACCACCACGGCCCGCCTTCACATGTATTGTTATTTCATCTACGAATGCCATATGTATACTAACTTACTACAGTAATGCTTTTTGTGCTAATGCTATCGCCCCTTCCTTCGACCCAGCAACTGCAAGGAATAAATTACGATGGCAGAACACTGCATCAGGAACACCTGTCACACGCTGTAACTGACTCCCTGTTTTGCCTCCCCATATCTTTGGAAGGTCCTTACGATTCTTGAATGATCGAGCCTCGAGCTTCACTGTTTCTACTGACCAATTACCATCTACTGATGGACGTATGACAAATAATGGCTCTGGATACGAATTCAGTACTTCTCGTGTCGGATAGTGATTATCAATCACAACAATTCGCTTATCTTGTGCAGCTTCATAAGCAGCGATAATATATTTCTGAGCCTCATGCTTATCTTTTGCACGTTCGATCGCTCGATTCAGTACATACTTGGCGAGCTTCAATGCATCTGCAAATGCTCCATCCTGATTACGATCAGTTTCTTTCCACGTTGAATTAAAAATATGCACAATGTCAGGAAGTGCATACGGTCGAAGCTGATACTTATTTACCTTATAAATATCAATTCCATTATCTTCTGCATCAATTGGCTGAACAATTTCTTTGTCGATTTCATCAACCATTGCTTGATTACCACAAATGGTCAGCCCATATTTCTTCCATACCAATCCAAATGACGCATAAGGAATTCCATTGGGTCGCTTACCTGCGCCTTTGGTCTGATGATGATCGAAGCGATCTTTCATTTCATCATATTCACCACCTACATCTACCACAATATCAGCATCTACACAGACTGCTTTGTCACGAGTACGAACAAGTTCAATAGGATTTGCAAGTGCAATCTCAATAGTTGCAATCGCGAACAATTCATCAGCATGGAATGTTCCACTATGTGTGACTACTTTTTTCATTATTGAGTATCTACTCCATTAATCGTTTTCACAAGTGGTGAATCTGATCTGAGAATATGAACCGCAACAACATGATCAACATTTATTTTCATGTAGTTTTTTGGACCGTGCGGTTCTGTTGCAAGTGGGACTACTGTAGCAGTCTCTTCAGGGGTTGCTCCTGCTCTGAGGAAATATACATCTCGAAGTGTTGCAAAGCGTGTAAAAGGAATATGCATATAATGACCAAAGTACACTTGTGTATTATCAAGAAATACTGCTTTCCATGCAGTAAGACTCGCCACATAGGTAAGAATTACCCAGAGAATACAAACACCAACGAGCAATACATGCCAGTAGTATCGAATAAGATTCGTGATGATTTTGCCAATAAGCTTCAAATTCATAATGTTGTGATTATACTATTATTCTGCAGATGTGCCACCTCCGTCTCCTCCACCACTATCCCCTCCAGAAGATGAACCGCTACTATCTGATGATGAGCCACCTGAAGAAGATTCACTACTAGAACTACTTCCTGAATCACTTTCACCTCCGGATGAAGATTCACTTGATCCTGAAGACGAACTGTCTGAGCTCGC
>JBDKLF010000014.1:0-12960 GCA_039795755.1 Candidatus Parcubacteria bacterium
CAACGTATACCAATAGAACCTATGGATATGCATTTGAGTACCCAAAGCAATTTACTATCAAAGAGAGTACTGATGGGAAGGTGGTGACGCTTATGACTTCTTCTGGTGAAGTTCATGTGAATGTCCGAGACAAAAATGTGCTTTCATTCAATACTAAGTTGGGCTCATATACATATCTACCATCAAAAAACATGTGGAAGGATACTATGGAGAACAGAGAAGAATCGCTTTGTCGTGTACAGCATGAGCTTGGAGAAGGAACGGTAGCCTACTTGGTAGATAGTAATCAAATGCCAAATGCGTATCCACGAACCAATATTGTCATTACTGATGCAGCGTATGCGTTCGAAGTGGGAGCTACTTGTGGTGAGACCGACTGCGACCTCGATACTCAGAACGCAATTATAAATTCGTTCCATGTGATAGATGAAGTAAGGAGTTTGAATTGTAATGGTGGTAATCCGCTACATAATTAGTAATTGTTGTATCGTTTTCAAATTTACAAACGAGCTCCCTTCCTGTAAGGTAAGGTTATGGGAAAGCTATATGTAATTGCTACACCAATAGGAAACCTCGAAGACATGACAATTCGAGCTATTCGTGTGCTCAAGGAGGTGGATCTCGTGCTCTGTGAAGATACTCGCGAGACAGGGAAGTTGCTTAAACATTTCGAAATTGATAAGCACAGCGAAGATGGAAAGTCTGGTCTCATGAGCTATCATGCACAGTCACAATTGACCAAGATTGAGGTAATTATTGATTTGCTCCGAGAAGGTAAGCAAATCGCACTTGTATCAGATGCTGGAACTCCGACTATTTCTGATCCAGGAAGTCTCTTGGTACAAAAGATTCGAGAATCACTTCCTGAGTGTGGAGTGATCACGGTTCCCGGTGCCTCTGCACTTACCGCAGCATTTTCTATTTCAGGGATTACCGGAGGCGAGTTTACCTTCATTGGGTTTCTTCCTCACAAGAAGGGACGGGAGACGCTATTCAAGGAAATGGCAGCAGCAGAGCGACCATATGTATTCTATGAATCTCCGCATCGTATTCTCAAGGCACTTGAATCGCTCAAGGAATTCGCTCCTGCCAAGAAGGTCTTTGTTGGTCGTGAATTAACCAAAATGTTTGAACAGTCAGTGGCAGGTACTGCAGAAGAAGTACTTGAATACTTCAATCAGCATGAAGATAAGGTAAGGGGAGAGTTCGTGGTAATTGTGTATTAGTTTTCCCCTTTGGTCTTTTTGCATTTTGCCTATATAATACGGGCATGAAATCATATCGAACTATTTTTATATTAAGTGCAATTCTTATCCTCTTGCCAATTATTGGTATTTATTCAACTTGGAAAGAAATTGTCGTATTCGCCATCGGCATCTACATGGCGTCATTTGCACTCAATCAGTGGAGAAAGTTGAAGCAGGATGCAATTACTCTCAATCAACAAATGTAATGGCTCGCACCCCTGTCAAACAATGGCATATTGTGACGGGTATATTTGTAGTAATTGTTATCGGAGCAATATTTGGTAATCCAGGATTTATCCCTGTCTCATATTCTCGACATCTTGACTCTGCAACTACTACAGCACAAGAGAAAACAAAAAAGGAAGTTCCTCCACAGACCGATCATCTTCCCACACCACAACCAGTGAAGGCGATTTACATGTCTGCATGTGTAGTAGGTACTCCAAGCTTCCGTGATCAGTTGGTAAAAGTTGCTGATGAAACTGAAGTTAATGCAATTGTGATTGATGTAAAGGACTATTCCGGAACATTGTCATACAAGCCTGAGAATCCTGATCTCTTGCATGCATGGGAAGCATCTAAGTGTGGGGCAGGAGATATGCGTGAATTCTTGAAGACTCTTAAAGAGAAAAACATTTATACTATTGCTCGTGTTACTGTTTTCCAAGATCCACATTTCACCAAGCTTCATCCAGAACTTTCAGTTCAAAGTGCTTCAACCAAGAGCCCGTGGAAAGATCGCAAAGGATTGAACTTCCTCGATGTTGGTGGAACACAGACATGGGAATATATTGTCTCAATCGCAAAGGATGCGTATGCAGCAGGATTCGATGAAATCAACTTTGACTACATTCGTTATCCTTCAGATGGTGCAATGTCAGATGCTGTGTATACGCTCTCAACAGGAAGTAAGTCTGATCAGCTAGAAAAGTTCTTCTCGTATCTTCATGAACAAATGTCTGCAGTGGGAATTGTTACTTCTGCTGATTTGTTCGGTATGACCACAACCAATACTGACGATCTCAATATTGGTCAGGTATTAGAGAAAGCACTTCCAAACTTCGATTACATTGCACCAATGGTGTATCCGTCACATTATCCAGCAAATTTCAATGGATGGAAGAATCCTAATGATCATGTCTATGACCTCATTCATTTTGTAATGGAAAGTGCGGTAAAACGTGCGGTAGCGACATCTTCAAAGATCATGATTATGGGAAGTGCTCCAGTAATGGAAGAAAAGATTGTTCCTGCAACTGCAGACAAAGCAACAAGTACTATGCAAGTTGCATCAGGGCTTTATACCAAGGAGTCATACCCAGCTACCAAGCTTCGAACATGGATACAGGACTTTGATTACGGTGGAACCTACGATATTCCTGAGGTAAAGGCTCAAATACAAGCATCTCGTGATGTGGGAGTGGATGGGTGGATGATCTGGGCGCCAAGTAACAAATATACGACGGGAGCATTGGGTAAATAATATCTCTGGGTGATATAATAGGAGTATTACTTGTTTAATATAGTATAGAAATGAAATCTAAAGCATGGATAGTAATTGGAATTGTAGTCGCGGTGATTGCACTTTCAATTCTTGGTTCATATAACGGTCTCGTGAAGAAAAGTCAGGCAGTTGATACTGCTGCTGCTCAGATACAGACTGATTATCAACGGCGTTCAGACTTGATTCCTAATTTGGTGAGTACCGTGAAGGGTGCTGCTAGTTATGAGCAGGCAACATTGACACAAGTAGTTGAGGCACGAGCGAATGCTACCAAGGTAAGTCTTAATGTAAATGACCCTGCAAGTATTGCTGCATTCCAGAATGCACAGTCACAAGTATCAAGTAGTCTCTCACGATTACTTGCAGTAGCAGAGAATTATCCGCAGCTTACTGCAACAGAGAGTTTCAAGGGACTTCAGACACAGCTCGAGGGAACTGAGAATCGAATTGCTGTATCACGAAAGGATTTCAATACTGCAGTACAGACATACAATACTACAGTGAAAGTATTTCCCGGATCACTCATCGCATCAATATTTGGATTTGAAGCAAAGGCATATTTCCAAGCTGATGCTGCAGCGCAGACTGCACCAAAGGTTGAATTCGGTAACTAACGATATATGAAGAAACTGGCATTATATTGCATGATGATAGTGAGTGCATTGTGTATGCCAGTTTTTGTATTTGCTTATGTATCACCAGGAGCACCTTCTGGATATGTGAATGATTATGCCAATATTATTTCTGATGCAACTGAAGCTCAAATTAATCAGGAATTACAGCAATTCGAAGCATCGACAACTATTGAAGTGGTTGTTGCAACAGTTAATTCACTTGATGGTGATGATGTTGCACCTTTTGCCAACAGGCTCTTTCGTGAATGGGGAATTGGAAAGAGGGATACTAACAACGGAGTGCTTCTCGTAATTGCACCCAATGAGCACAAGCTTCGAATTGAAGTAGGGTATGGTCTCGAGGGAGTGCTTACAGATCTTCAGTCTGGATTTATTATCGATAATATTATTACTCCCGAGTTCAAAGCTGATAATTATGATGGGGGAATTATGAATGGAGTGGCTGCAATTGAACAGGTGGTAAAAGGTGAACAGTTTGATATACCACTTTCGGACACATATAACATGAATATGGAACCTGGAGATTTGTTTGCAATACTTGCTGTTATATTGGGCGTAGTTGTTCCATGGCTCGGTGCAATTATGTCACGCTCGAAGTCGTGGTGGTTTGGTGGAATTCTCGGTGCGATAGTGGGTTATACATTGGGTTGGTTTTTTGAAATATGGGAAGTGATATTTGCGATTTTATTTGGTGTTATTGGATTATTGTTCGACCGTGCTGTCTCGAGTAGTTACGACAAGCATGTAACAAGTGGAACCAAAATTCCTTGGTATGCCGGTGGCAGTAGTGGTGGATTTGGAAGTTCATCAAGCGGTGGAGGGTTCGGAGGATTTGGTGGTGGATCATCAGGTGGAGGGGGTGCAAGTGGTTCGTGGTAGTGTGGTATAATATTTTTATTGCTCTATGAATAATGATGAACAAATAACCTATTTTGCTGAGACAGATGCGCGTAATAAGCGTATTCGCTTTGGTATCAAGGCGAAGGATCGTACCCGTCACGTCTATGCAATCGGAAAGACAGGTATGGGAAAGTCGACGCTCCTTGAGAGTATGGCGATTCAGGATATTGCGAATGGTAACGGTATCGCATTCGTCGATCCTCACGGTTCTTCTGCAGACAAATTGCTCGAATATGTTCCTGAACATCGTATCAAGGATGTAATTTACTTTGCACCGTTTGATCTTGATTATCCTATTTCATTTAACGTGATGGAAGATGTGGGAGCAGACAAGCGTCATCTCGTTGCCTCAGGACTCATGTCAGCTTTTAAGAAGATTTGGGTTGATGCATGGTCAGCTCGAATGGAGTACATTCTCAATAACACCATTCTTGCGTTGCTCGAATATCCAGGTGCAACATTGATTTCGATTAACCGTATGCTTGCTGATAAAGACTATCGAAAGTTGGTAGTTGATAATGTCACTGATCCTTCAGTGAAGTCGTTCTGGGTAGATGAATTCGCAAAGTACACGGATCGATTTGCATCAGAAGCAACACCTGCGATTCAGAACAAGATTGGACAATTTATCTCTAATCCACTCATTCGAAATATTATTGGTCAGCCGAAATCATCATTCGATATTCGAAAGGCAATGGATGAGCGAAAGATTGTTATCGTGAACTTGTCTAAAGGCCGTATGGGTGAATCAAATGCTAACTTGCTTGGAGCTATGCTTATTACCAAGATTTATCTCGCGGCAATGAGCCGAGCGGACGTATCATCGAGCACACTCAAAGAACTTCCACATTTCTATTTCTACGTGGATGAATTCCAGAACTTTGCCAATGAGTCATTTGCAGGAATTCTTTCTGAAGCGCGTAAATACAAATTAAGTCTCACTATTGCTCACCAGTATATTGAACAGATGACGGATGAAGTGCGAGCTGCAGTATTCGGTAACGTGGGAACCATGATCTCGTATCGTGTAGGAGCATTCGATGCTGAGGTGTTGGAGAAAGAATTCGCACCAGTCTTTACTGCAGAAGATATTGTGAATCTTGGATTTACACAGATTTATCTCAAACTCATGATTGATGGAATTGGATCACGACCATTCTCTGCAACTACCATCAACACACCACCTAAGCCCGAGACGGTCTTCGTGGATCAAATTATTGCTGCCTCACGTGAACAGTTCGCACAAAAGCGTAGTGATGTTGAAGATGCCATCAAGAAGTGGCACGAGACCAATGCTGCTGCCAACGAACATTCTCAGAGTAATAATAGTGGTGAACGAAAGCAGTTCAATAACGACCGTCCTCGACAAGATAAGCCTCGACAATTCAATGATAGACCGCGTGATAATGGACCCCGTAAGGAAATCAAAAAGGAGACACATCAACCATTTAAGATTGCGTTAACTGCAGAACAACAAAAAGAAAAAGATGAGGCCCAGGCAGAACGTGAGGCAGGGCTTCGTAATGCAGTTTCACTCTCGTTCCTCAAAGCTCGCGCAGATGATGATGCTCGTAGAGTAGAAAAAGAAAAAGTAAAAGCACGCGAAGAATCAAAGAATCCAAGTCCACAAAATATTGCTTCACTTCGAGATGCGCTTAAGGATGTGCTCAAGGAAGCAATGCCACAAGTATCACCACAGGCTCAAGTATCACAACCTGCTCCTTCAATAACAGTTACTCCTCCGAAGCCTGATCCAGTAGTCTCAGTAGAGCAGCCGAAGCAACAGCAGAAGCAGCAACCTTTTGAAATTTCAGAAGAAGAATTACGATCTATACTTCACGTTGATAAGCCTGAATAGCACGCTTGAATTCATTACCTTTTTCCTCAAAGTTTTTCCATAATGAATAACTTGGTGATGCAGTAGAAAGAAGGCATGCGGTGCCTTCTTTTGAATTTTCAAATGCGAATGCAACCGCAGCGGTCATGTCTGTTGTCTCGAATATGTGTGGTACAAAATCTGCATCAGTATATTCATTGATTAGTTCAAAGATTCTGCTTCCACTAGGAGGGAAGAGAACAATGTTCTCTATGTGGTATTTTTTGAGTGTGGTAACAAGAGAAGTGAAATCATATCCTCTGTCAGTTCCACCGAGAAAAATAGTTGAGATTGATTTCATTTTTGTAAGTGCCTCAATACCTGCAATAGTAGATTCTGGTGTGGTACTGATAGCATCGTCATAGAAATCAATATCATGAAATGTTCCTACGAGCTCAAGTCGATGTGGAAGTGGTTTGAATGTGGTGAGAGCTTCAAGTGCTTCAGCTTTTGTTACTCCATAATGTGAGGCTACAGCAAATGCTGCCTCTACATTGAGTTTGTTGTGTTCACCAATAATATGAGCAGGTATTTCATGGTGTGAGAATGAGTCTGTATCAATGGGGCACGGAATAATATGAGACTGTTCAGATGCTTTTTGAAGCTTGGGGAAATTGGCATTATAAACAAAGAACAGTTTCTTTTCTGAATGAATGTCTGTTTCTTTTCTTTTTACAAGATTGAGTTTTGCGTTGTGGTAATTTTCTTCACCTTCATGCCAGTCTGCATGATCATTGTAGAGATTGATAATACAAGCAGTGTCAGGTGAATATGCAAGGTCAAAGAGTTGATAGCTCGAGAGCTCGAGTACTACCGTGAGTGCTTTGCCAAGATAGTCTGGTCTGTCCAGTAGATCCACAGCCGCGATGCCAATATTCCCCGCGAGCACTGCATCAATCTGATGTGCTTTAAGCATTGCACAGGTCAGGCTCGCTGTTGTTGATTTGCCCTTTGTTCCGGTGATAGCAATAATATTCCATCCTCGAGCACGAGCTTCTTGGAAGAATATGTTTGTTCCGGTGGTATATGGCTTGGTAACAAAGCGAGGTGGAATTCCCGGTGATTTGAGGATGAGACTTTCGTCACTGATTGAATTCATAATCTCCTGATAATTTGATTCGTTGATTTGAGGTACGATGCGTATCTCAGCATGAGGTACGTGTTTAATGAGAAATGCTTTGATTGAATGTGATTCAATTCCGTCTCCGAGAATGGTGAATTGTTTGTAGTCAGTATAATTATTCATGAATATATTTTTCTAATATTGAAGTATCGTTTTTGTTGGTTGCCTCGAGGCATGCATTAGTCTCGTCTATGGTAGCAACACATTCAAAGGGCTTAGTAAGTGCCTTTCCTGTGAGTTCATCGAGAATTGGTCTGAGACTTTCTTTTTTGAGAAGATTCTCTCCGTATATTTCAGTGGTCTTTTGAACCCCGATCCATGGTGCGAGTAGAATAAATGTACCAAGGCATTTCGCACATTCATTACACCAGCGTTTCTCATTTGTATTTTGTTGGTTGAACTGTTTACTGCAGCTGGTGAAATAATCCAAATATTGTGGATATTCACAGAGTGTTTTTGCAACTTTGATTGAAGAGAATTTTCTGATAGGTGAGAAGAAGTTCATTTCAGGATGAATATGCTCGTGAACCATTTCAGATAAGATATTCTCATGCTCCGTAGTTTTGCTCCATTGATGATTTACTTCTCCCGTAGTTCCTTCTTCGGCACTTGATTCGTTACCAAGAGATACATACTTTCGATCTGTAGTGTAAGCAATGAGTATACCGATCCAGCTGTAAATAGCTGAGATAGGAATATGTCCATTTATAAGTGATAGCATTTTTATGTCTCCAATGAACTTCGGATCAATAGTTCTTTTGACAAATACACATTGCAAATTCAGTTCCTGAATATCTTTTCGCAGTGCATTATAGGTTTTGTTTGTTTCAATAAGAAAGAATGTTGCTGGTGTTTCTGATTTTTTTAACTCCTCAAATGATACATAAGTGTCTTTTCCTCCACCAAAGCCAAGCATGCTTTCTTCTTTCAATTTCTTTGTCGAAAGTGTTGGTGTATTTACTTTAGCGTCTTTGTCTGAACTTTCAGTAACAGGGAAAGTAGCAATGAGACTTTTATCAAGTTTGTTTCTAAGTAAGAGTTCACCAAGTCCTTTGGTGTATACAGTATTCCAATATGCCACTTCGTCATTAGAGAGTGGTGCATGATGGAGATCAATGTTTTTTGAAAGAAATCCTTTGTAGTAACTTATACCTAATCCAATAGTAAGTTGATCAAGAATATATGCAGTTGTTGTATCATTAACGTCGATCGTAATTTCAGCAGGAAATTCGAGTGTTTCAGTATAGGTAAAAAGCTGTTTCTCAGTTTGTACTGCATATGAAAAGGCAAATACGTTTGAGTTCTTTTCTTTCTCCCAACCCTTGAAATGAAAGGTGGATTGGTGTAATTCCTCGTAGTTCATTACTATGAATATAGCATATTTTGACGCCTATTTATATGGTATAGTTGGTGTAATAATTTAATCAAAATCCATGGAATTTTACGGAATATTTGCTCTTACTTTTTTAATAATATTTGTTACTTGGCTTGTTGTTTTTTTTCTGTCCCCATTAAGAAGTAAAAAAATAAAAAAATTAGCAAAAGATTATAAACTTACTTATGTAAGAAGGGAATCAAGGGAGCGACCACTCATTTTCTCACTTAGAAATATATCAATTTATAACAAGTTGAGCGGAAATTATAAAGGTAAGATGATAGATGTTTCTGACAGCGTTGAGACAATTGGGAGTGAAAAATTTCCAATCAACTCCCATACTAACAATGCATTATTGTTAGTGGGTATACAAAAATGGAAGCGATTTACAAAAATCAATGGAGATTACTACCCTTTGATGACTGTTGATGAAATTAAAAAATATATAGAAACAGGAGAAATTCATAAAGTTAAGTTAAATTAAATGAAGAAGCGAATACTCATCTTTTCACTCGTTTATTATCCACGATTCGTGGGTGGAGCAGAGGTAGCGATCAAAGAGATTACAGACAGAATTTCATCTGCTGAAATTGAGTTTGATATGGTAACTTTGCGCTCAAGAGGTGAGAAGAAATTCGAACGTATCGGCAATATAAACATCTATCGAGTCGGTATTCCTTTACTTGGCCATGCATTTAATAAATATTTGTACTTAAAGACAGGTTTCTGGAAGGCGATCTTTCTTAATAGGAAACACAGATATGATGCAATATGGTCCATGATGGCGACATACAATTCTTTTGCTGCATTATTCTTCAAATTATTCCATCCAAAAGTTCCATTCCTACTTACTTTGCAAGAAGGTGATCCAATTCCTTTTATCAAGCGACGCGGCAAGCCATTGTGGATGTTTTTCAAAATGATATTCACCCGAGCGGATTATATTCAGACGATTTCAAACTATCTCGCTGATTTTGCTCGAGAAATGCGTTATGAAATTGGTAAAGCTCGACGAGAATGTCCGATTACCGTAGTTCCCAATGGTGTTGATGTGAAGCATTTTTCACAAGTTGTTACTGATACACAAAAGCAAGAAGTCTACGCACAGATTTCTGCAACAGGAACATTTGCACGCAAGGAGAGTGATGTGTTGCTTATTACTACCTCACGTCTTGTACCAAAGAATGCTGTAGGAGATATTGTTGAATCATTGGTGCATCTTCCAGCAAACTATAAGTTAATTATTTGTGGCAAGGGTAAAGAACGAGAGATGCTTGAGCAAAAGGTTGCATCACATGATTTTATTCATCGTGTATATTTTGCTGATTATGTTTCTCATGCTGATATGCCAGTATGGCTTCAAGCTTCTAATGTATTCATTCGACCATCGCTCTCAGAAGGATTTGGCAATTCATTTATCGAAGCAATGGCGGCGCGTATTCCAGTGATTGCTACACCAATAGGTGGAATCGTGGATTTTTTGAAAGATCGAGAGACTGGATTGTTTTGTGAAGTTTCCAATCCGCAGTCTATTGCGCAGAAAGTGCTTGAGATAACCAAGGATCAAAACTTATTACAGCATGTAGTAAGTAGTGCATTTGCAATGGTTCAAAATAAATATGATTGGAACAATGTAGCGGGACAGATGAAGCGTATCTTTAATGAAGTATGTTAAAATATTACTATTGTGTTTAGTAAAGTAATTTTTTCTCAAGTTGTTCAGTCGGTTGGTTTGATCATTGTATTTCCATTGGGTGTATTTATTTTGTATCTGTGTGGTGTTAATGTCTTACCACAAGATGAGTCATTCAAAGAAGTTTCAAAGTTATTGGTACTTGCAAGTGTGTGGATATTTTTGTGGTGGTATGTGTTTTTTGTTAAATTTGATCCAATAAGCATAGTCGCTCCTAAAAGTGTAATACAAAAATCTTTGTCTGATATCAAGGCAGAAATAGTTACCCTTTTCGACTCAGTGAAGGTTGATGGTAATCATGTTTTTGAAGTCCTGGATACAAATGATTCACTTGAAGTTACATGGAGTCAGAAAGTTGTGTACAATCAATTGCTTAATTTTGGTATACAACAGGTACAATACAAAATATTTTTTCGTTTTCTTGAACACAAGCATGCCATACAGGCTTATATAGCCACGCTGCATACAAGTGGTGATATTGGTACAAATGGTCTGGGTATTTCTAGTCAGTGGAAGGGAGGGTTCCAATATGAAAGTGGAATGAGTAGTATTCCATCATTTAATATTCGTGATGAAAAGGTGGTAATTGATATAAAGAAGCTTTCATATGGAAATGCCGTGATGATTGATCCTGTAATATCAATTGCTCAGCAAGCGGGGTGGAATATGTCGTTTGAGCTATTCAAACATGGCTTTGTTCGAACGATATATCAGTTTTGCGGAATAATACTTCTTCTTATTTCTATAATAATAGGTGTGGTCGGTATATTTGGCGGGTTTCTTTAATAGTGCTTTGGGTATAGAAAAAGCATGGTAAAAAAGGTAGTATAGACTCATGCGAATACTCATAGCTACCGGTATATATCCTCCAGCAATTGGTGGTCCTGCACAATATGCAAAAGGTGTTGAGGATGCTTTTCGGAAGCGTGGTGATCAAGTGACCATAAAGACCTATGGCAAGATTGAGCGAATATTGCCAGTTGTACTTCGACATGTATATTTTGCATTGAAGAGTATGTGGGTATATCTACGAGCAGACAAAGTGATTGTGCTCGATACGTTTTCTGTGGCTTGGCCCATTGCAATGCTCTCAGTGGTTTTTAGAAAGAAGTTTATTGTTCGAACCGGCGGAGATTTCTTGTGGGAAGCGTATGTTGAGCGTACCAAGAAGAAAGTGTTGTTCAAAGATTTTTATCTCTCAGAAGTGACACACGTTCATGATGTAAGTCTTACTCGCAAAGAACGATGGATCTTTCGTATGACACAGTGGATTCTCAGTAAAGCATCAGCTATTGTCTTTAGTACTCAATGGCAGCGAGAGATATGGAATGGTCCGTATCATATTGATCAGCTCGAAAAAACTCGAGGAATTAAGGTAAAGATTGTTGAGAACTTTATTGGAAATCGTATTCCACCTCAGGTTCCACAAGGAAAGTCTTTTGTTGCATCGACACGGCCGTTAGTATGGAAGAATATTGATATGTTGCAGGAAGTCTTTGATGATAAACATATTGTAGAGGATGGGGCAAAAATTAATGCAGAGAAAGTTGAACATGAGTTATTCCTTGATACAATCGCACAATCATACGCAGTGATTCTCGTGTCGTTAGGAGATATTAGTCCCAATATGATTCTTGATGCAGTACGATGTGGTAAGCCATTTATTTGCACCCGAGAATGTGGTCTCTACAGTACATTGAAAGATATTGGAGTATGGGTTGATCCATTGAATAAAGAAGATATCAAAGAAAAAGTTCTGTGGTTATTGAATGAAGAAAATTACCAGAATCAGTGCATAAGAGTAGCATCATTTAGAGAAACCCATAGTTGGGATCAAATCGCCGGTGAGTTAATTAGTGCATAATGTAGATATTATGAATATTCTAAGTATTGGAACTGATAGAGAAATATTGCAGCCGAGAAGTGACGCACGAGCACGAATGGTGCTCTATAGTCCATTGGTGAATGAAATGTATATTCATTGTACTTCTCGCACAGCTGTTAGTAATGAAAAGATTGCAGATAATATAACAGTGTATGCAGCGACCTCATGGTTCAAAAGTTTTTCACTGATTAAGAATCTTATTAAAGAGAAACATATTGATGTTATTGTCTCACCAGATCCTTTTGCAAAAGGTTGGATAAGTATGTGTTTTGCATGGTGGTACAAAAAGAAATTTCTTCTATCAGTCTATGGTGGAAATATATTTGATCCACATTGGAAAAAGCTTTCACTCTGGAACAGAATATATGCCTGGATTGGAACTGTCTTATTTACGCACGCTGATGCGATTCAGACTGACGGTCTCGAGACATATGATTTTTTGAAACAAAAATACGGCGATAAAGTATTCTGGAAGCCGATGGTTCCTGCGAATCGAAATGAATTGCTTGCGGTACAAAAAAATGAAAACAGTACACGTACAAAATCTCGAGTATTGTATATTGGTCGCTTGATTGAGCAAAAAAATATTCCTTTTCTCACTCGTGTCATTAATGAAGTACATGAATGTGTTGAAGTGACAGTGGTAGGAGATGGTGAAATGAAGAAGTTGCTTCCACTCGAGTATATTCAGTATTTTCCAAAGCAGAGCAGAACAGAGATTG
>JBDKLF010000015.1:0-15173 GCA_039795755.1 Candidatus Parcubacteria bacterium
GAATCCTGACCAACCTTTGAGAAATTCGCGCATTTTCTTCTCGATCTTGGGAAGGTCCTTTTCGGTAATTGCCTCAGGAAGGTCAAAGTCTTGGTAGAAACCATTATCAATTGAGGGTCCAATTGCATTCTTTGCACCAGGGTACATCGCTCGTACACTTGCAGCCAGTAGATGGGCCAAAGTGTGTCTTTTTTGGGTTAATTGTTCTGTGTTGTTCATAGGGTCCATACTAGCAATTTTCAGCCTTTTGGGCAAAATAAAAACCTAGTCTATTAATTTGCTAGGTAGTGCGGAAACCCCATTTTATAGGAGGATGTCTCCAACTTGGTGTTTCTCGCCACTTAGTCCTCTCGGCAAGTTTCCTAAGTTTCGGAGCGATGTTTTTCATGACGGATGCCATGGTTGGTGCCCAGCCGAAACCAGCCACAAAAACTAAGCCCTCTCTGTCTGGAGACTTTCTTTTCTTGTTCTTTGGAGTGCTCATCTCTCCGGACTATAGCACTTAATAGTAAAAACTCAATATCTTAGAGTGGCTTCACCGCATCCGCAATAATACTCGAGACATCATTACGCTTGGACATTTTGCCCTTGATCATGATACAGGTGTCAGGCTTGAAGAATTCTTCGAATTTCTTGTAGGTCTTGGGGAAGACGACAACTTCGATAGAGGTGACGAAGTCTGCTACTTTAAGGAAGCACATTTTGTCACCTTTCTTGGTAAGGAGTTCTTTGCATGTTTCTACAATTCCTGCGATGACGCATTCTTTGTCTTCAGGAACATGGTCTCTGATTTGTGCAATGGTTGCACCACGAGCTTCGAGCTTGGCACGATGTTTCTCGAGAGGATGACCGGTGATGTAGAGACCGAGCAATTCCTTCTCCCACATGAGACGTTCGTCCATAGTTGATTCAGGAACAGGATCAAGTCGTAGACCAGAAATATCAATTTCTGTTCCACCGAATAATGAGTCTTGATTATTTGATTGGCTCGAAGATTCTTTATTAAAGGCGAGTAAGTTGTCGAGATTTCCGAGAAGCAAATTACGATCATAGCCGAATCGATCCATTGCTCCAGCCTTGATCAAGGCTTCTACTGACTTTTTGTTGAGACTTCGATCATGAACACGCTTCAAGAAGTCTTCAAGTGAGGTGAATGTTCCACTATTCTTTCGTTCTTCAATAATTGCATCAGCAATTCCTTCACCAAAGTTCTTGATTGATCCGAGTCCGAATCGAATCGTTTCTTTTTTATCATTATCAACAATCACCGTGAATTCACGGAAACTCTGATTGATGTCTGGTGGAAGTACCGGAATCTTGAGACGTTTACATTCTTGTACTGATGCTGCAACCTTTTCAATATCTCCCGAATCATGAGTCATTACTGATGCCATGTATTCAGCGGGGAAGTTGGCTTTGAGGTAAGCAGTGATGTAGGCCACACGCCCGTATGACACTGAGTGAGCTTTGTTGAATCCGTAAGCAGCAAAAGGCTCAATCCATGTCCACAATTCTTGTGCCTTTGCTTCTGGCCAACCTGAATGAGTAACACACCCTTGAATGAACTTCTCCTTTTGCTTTGCCATTTCTTCAGGAATTTTCTTTCCTACCGCCTTTCGGAATTTGTCTACTTCACCCCAAGTATATCCCGCGAGCTTATGCGCCATCATGAGCAAGTCATCTTGGTATACGAGAATTCCGTAGGTTTTTGCAAGAATTGATTCGAGAGCAGGGTCGAGATAGGTGATTGGCACACGACCATGCTTACGGTCAATGAATTCAGGAATGAATTGAATCGGTCCTGGTCGATAGAGTGCTACCATCGCATTGATATCGTGGATAGTAGTTGGCTTGAGATCAACCAAGAATTTGGTCATCCCATCTCCGTTCAATTGAAAGAGATCGGCAGTTTCTCCTTTTGCTAACTTTTCATACGTAAGCTTGTCATTGATAGGAATATCTTCATAATCCACGGTCACACCTTTGAGTAATTTGATGAGCTTGATTGCATCGGCAATAATCGACAAGTTTTTGAGTCCTAGGAAGTCGAATTTGAGCAATCCTGCATTATCTTCATCAACGCTATACATATCGTATTGAGTAATAATCTTTCCTTCACCTTTTGGATCGAATTGTAGTGGTACTACGTCAGTAAGGGGAATTGGTGCAATTACCACACCGGCTGCATGCACTCCCATGTGTCGCGCGGCACCTTCAATCTTCATGGCCATGTCAATAATCTTTTTGACATCATCTTCTTTGTCATAAGCATCTTTGAGCTCTACTGCTTCTTCGAGGGCGCGCTCGAGTGTCATAGGGAATCCTTGCGATCCCATAGGAATGAGTTTGGCAATACGATCACCGGTTGCTACGGGATATCCGAGTGCTCGAGTGATATCTCGCACGGATCCTCGTGCCGCCATAGTTCCGAATGTTCCAATCTGAGCTACTTTGTCTTCACCATAGGTTCGTCGTGCATATGACACCATTTCATCACGACGATTATCGGCAAAGTCCATGTCGATATCAGGAGCTGATGGTCGATCAGGGTTAAGGAATCGTTCAAAGGGAATTTCGAACTCAAGTGGATCAATATTAGTAATACCTGAGAGATACGTCACCATCGATCCAGATACTGATCCTCGAATATTAGAAAGTACTCCATGTTCGCGGGCGTATTTGAGCAAGTCAGCTACTACAAGGAAGTATGCGGCATATCCTTTTGTGCGAATAACTCCAAGTTCATATTCTACTCGATCAATAACTGCTTGAGTTTGTTCAACCTTTCGACGCGCGAATCCTTCATATACAATTCGCTTGAGTTCGTCGTCAGGCGAAAGTCCTGAAGGAATATTTACCACAGGGAATTTCCATTTACCGAGCTCGAGGGTACAGTTGCATAATTCCATCGCAATTTTGTAACTATTCTCGATTGCTTCGGGTTCGTCCTTGAATAATTCAGCAGCTTTTTCTCCATTGATGAATTCAAAGTTTCCATCATCATCTTCTCCGATTGATGATCCGATTCCTTTTGATACTGCGCGTAGGGTAGTGCAGGCTCGCTTGTCATCTGGCTCCATGTAGTAGACATCATGCGCAGCAACTATAGGGACATGATGTTCTTGTGCAAATGCTTTGAGGTCTCGCATAACTTCTTCATGATTGTCTATTTCGGGATGATGAGTGATTTCGATATAAAAGTCAGGGAAAAGCTTTTTGTAGAAGTTTACATGTTCAACTGCTTTTTCACGATCGGACATTTTGAGTGCCTGAACAATATTTGAAGAGAAGCTTGGTGCGATGCACACAAGGTCTTCGCAGTATTGTTCGAGTAACTCCTTGTCGATACGTGGCTTGTAGTAAAAGCCTTCCATATGCGACTTGGTCACGAGTTGAATGAGATTACGATAGCCTTTTTCAGACTTTGCGAGAAGTACCAGTCGAATACGCTTGGAATCAATTCGATTTTCCTTGTCATGCCGTGTTCGTGGTGCGAGATAGAAGTCGACACCAATAATTGGCTTGATCTCGGCTTTGAGACATTCCTTGTAAAACTCAATCATGCCGTACATGTTGCCATCATCAGTGAGTGCCAAGGCTTTCATTCCACACGCCTTTGCCTTCTTTACCATGTCAGGAATCTTTGGCAGGGCGTTGAGGAGCGAATAGTGAGAATGAGTGTGTAAGTGGATGAAGTTCGACATAGAAGTGATATTCATTATAGGGTTAAAAGTGCTTTTTCTCTAGTTTGACTTATACGGCTTACAATTGTTAATCTACTAAGGAAACAGTCCTTATCTATGAACACCAATCCAGAACCTTGGCCACCAGATGCACAAGCTTTCCTTACTCAGTTGTATGCACAATATGGCACAGAACAAACACCAGAGCAGAAATTCAATGTTTTGTGTGCCCACATGGGAACAGAGCCAGGTGACCACTTCTTCAGTCATGATCCGACATGGGAACAAAAACTTGCATGTCTGGAGCATCAGGTGCTTGAACGTGAGGGTTTGATCGAGCCAGTTTTGTGCTAATCTCGATCATTTTATTTTGTTATACTATCCTCATGATCAATGAGCAGCGGGTGAGGAAGTTGAATACTAAAGAAATTGGTGAAGGGCCGATTGTCTATTGGATGAATCGAGATGGACGCGCACATGATAATTGGGCATTGCTCTATGCACAGCAGATTGCACTAGAGAAAAAAGCACCATTACTTGTGGTGTACAATCTTGCTCCGGGATTTCTGGGTGGGGGAATAAGACAGCATGATTTCAAAGTGCGAGGATTGCAAGAAGTTCAGGAATATTTGGCTGAGCATCACATTCCATTTATTGTACTTTCAGGTGAGCATACTGAGAAAGATATTGTGCATTTTACAGATGAGTACAAAGTTGGTGCTATTGTGACTGATTTCTTTCCAGTACATATTTCCAAAAAATGGACTGACTATGTTGCAAAGCATGCAGTGGTTGCTGTGTATCAAGTGGATGCACATAATATTATTCCATGTTGGATTGCTTCAGATAAACAGGAATTTGCTGCACATACCTTTAGGCCAAAAGTATACAAACTGATTACTGAGTTCCTTGATGAATTTCCTACACTCAAAAAACATCCTTACCAACATGAAGCACAGAATAATGCGAAAGCATTAGAACATATGAATGGTGCTCATTGGAAAAAAATGCTTGAAGATAGAAGTGTGAATCAAGAAATTACAAAAGTCGATTGGTGTACTCCTGGTTATGCAGCAGGCATGAAAGAGTTGAAACATTTCATCGCTACCAAGCTCGAGACATATGATAATGCTCGTAATGATGCAACGGTCGATGGACAGTCTAATCTTTCACCATGGTTACATTACGGTCAGATTGCTCCGCAACGTGTGGCACTCGAAGTATTGAAAGCAAGCGGAAGAAGTATCGGGCATGTCATTGATCAAAAGAAAAATGGTTCTGGTGAGGAAGGTGATAGTGTCACTGCTTTTATAGAAGAACTTGTTGTTCGTCGAGAACTTGCAGATAATTTCTGCTATTACAATGATAAGTATGATCAGGTAGAAGGATTTCCTGCTTGGGCACAAAAGACCCTTGCACAGCATGCTCATAATAAACGTGAATATGTTTATACTCTTGCACAGTTCGAACGAGCTGCAACTCATGATGAGTTGTGGAATGCAGCGCAGACACAATTACTTCTCACCGGAAAAATGCATGGGTACATGCGTATGTATTGGGCAAAGAAAATACTCGAATGGTCAGCGTCTCCTGAGAATGCATTGCGAATTGCAATTACTTTGAATGATCGATATGAGCTCGATGGTCGTGATCCGAATGGCTACACCGGAATCGCGTGGTCAATTGGCGGAGTGCATGACAGACCATGGTTCACTCGACCAATCTTTGGTGAAGTTCGCTATATGGCTCGATCAGGATGCGAAAAAAGATTCAAAGTAAAAGAATACATAGAGAAATGGAATCCAAGAAACAGTGGCTTATTGGCATAGATGAGGCAGGGCGTGGACCACTTGCAGGACCAGTGGCAGTGGGAGTTTTTGCTATAAGGAAAGATTATAAAGCAAAATCAAAAGCACTCAAGAAAGCGCGAGATTCAAAAGTTTTGAAAGAAAAAGAAAGAGAGGAAATATTTGGATTGATTAAAGCTGAACAGCAACAAGGATTGTGTTTGTTTGAAGTAATACAATCTTCTGCTACTTATATAGATACACACAGGATTGTTCCTGCAATTAAAGATGCTATGAAAAAGGCATTGAAGAAATTAAAAATTGATCCAAATAACTGCGAAGTGATGCTCGATGGAAGTCTCAAGGCACCTGCTGAATTTAAAAAACAACAAACAGTGATAAAAGGCGATGCGACAATTCCGGTGATTTCTGCTGCATCAATTTGTGCAAAAGTGATTCGTGATCAGTATATGAAAAAGATTGCAAAGAAAAAAGAATTTGTTATGTATGAATTAGATATTCATAAAGGCTATGGAACACTCAAACATCGACAGGCTATCAAGAAACACGGAATAAGTGTTATTCACAGAAAGAGTTTTTTGAAAAATTTGCTATAATCATTCTATGACAAATCGTTCCCCATGGTTACATGAACTCAAACGCGATCGAGAGCCGGTGCTTCTTGATCAAGATGTAAATACTGATGTGGTGGTAGTAGGAGCAGGAATTGCTGGTATCTCTACTTGTTTCTTTCTCCTCACTCAGACAGCCAAGAGTGTGGTGCTTGTCGACCGATCAAAAGTTGCCCACGGTGCAACTGGTCACAACGCGGGGTATCTCGCAACATATTTCGAACGGCCATTTGCTGATATGGTCAAAGAATTCGGACTTGAGGCAACTGGTGATGCACATCGTGCGGTTGAATCTGCGTGGGAATTACTGGATCTCATGTATACCACTGCGGGATTGAATATTCCACTAGCTCGATTCGAAGGTCATATGGGGGTTACTACCAAAGATCAGGTATTACTTAATTTAGAAAATAATTGGTACCGTAAAGAAGCAAAACTAAAAACCGAACGAATTCAAATTGCAGACCATGTAGTGTTTGCGCAAGAAATTCCTGATAAGTACAAAGAGTTGTTTACTTTTGTTCCTCATGAAGAAATTCTTAAGACGCTTGAGACAGAGAATAGTTCTTATATTGCATCGTTTTCATATCAGAAAGGTACTGCAAATTCAGCACTATTATCTGAAGGGATTTATACCTATCTTGCTGCTACCTATGGAACACGCTTCAAATTATATGAGCATACCGATATTCAGAAGGTAGTACTGAGAGACAATGGTGCACTCCTTGATGCGGGATTTTATACCATCAATGCTCAGCGAGTAATCTTGTGTACCAATGGATTCGAACACATTAAGATCTTTAATCAAGGAAATCTCGAGATTGATAAGGTATTTCACAAAGATGTTTCAGGTGTGGTTGGATATATGTCTGCATATCTTGAGACAATGAATAAGCCGCCGCTTGCGGTAAGTTATTTCGGTGAAAAGGGAATTGATTATGATGATGATTATTTCTATCTCTCACGCCGACAATATGAATATGATGGTAAGCCACAGAACTTGATTTCAATTGGAGGTCCAGTAAAGAACCTTGAAGACAGAAAGAAATATATTGAGGATTACGAGTATCCCGAAGATGCAAAAGAAGTTATCGATACTTTTGTAAAAGATACCTATGACAAAGATCCGAACAAAAAGATTGAATATCAGTTCACCTGGCATGGACTTATGGGATATACTCCGAACAAAATTAGACTGATTGGTCCACATCCTCGTAACCCAGTGCTTATGTACAATCTCGGTTGTAATGGACTTGGATTATTACCGTCTATATATGGTGGCAAAAGAATTGTAGACTATCTGAGCGGTGCGGAAATACTCCCTATGATTTTTGATCCAAAATAACGTATAATTGCTTTATGAATTCAGATAAAGTACAACTCACCTTTTTTCTTATATTATTCGGTGCTATTGGTATATTAGCGTTCTTTGTGTTTTTGCCATTCATGGCAGTGTTGGTGACAGCTGCAATCTTTTCTGTGGTAATGGAACCTTTGTATAACAAAGTGCTTCTCAAGGTGGGTAATCATCGAAATGTTGCTGCCGGAATTGTGGTAGGAGTTATTTCTGTAGTAGGAATTGGTTTCTTATCATTAGTGCTTACTAATGTATTCGGTGAATCAAAGGACTTATATGCACGTATTACTACAGGTCAAGGTGATTATCTTACTGCGATTACGCATGCTATTCAGACCCCGATACAAAAAATCATTCCTGACTTCAGTGTTGATTTGAGATCATATGCGAATGGTGCTATAAACTTCGTGAAGACATATGCAGGAACTGTAGTAAGCACCACAGCGTCAACTATCTTCTATATATTCTTAGGTATTTTTGCATTCTTTTTCTTCTTGAGAGATGGTAAGGAATTCAGGGCACAGCTCGTATCAATCAGTCCATTACGAGATGAGATTGATGTATACATCATAAGCAAAATGAAAGATGCAATTAACGCAGTGGTGAAGGGGACACTCTTCATTGCATTGTTGCAAGGGTGTCTTGTGGGGATCGGTCTTGCAATATTCGGAGTTCCAAACCCAACACTATGGGGAAGTCTTGCGGTAATTTGTGCAATCATTCCTGGTGTAGGAACCGCTTTGGTTGCTTTGCCAGCAATTGCATTTCTTGTTATTCAGGGATCTACTGGTGCAGCAGTTGGATTGGCGATATGGCAGCTCATTCTCGTGGGGCTTATTGATAATATTCTTGCACCGTATCTCTATGGAAAGGGTTCAAATGTACACCATGTGCTCATTTTGTTCTCCGTCTTGGGTGGCTTGGCATTCTTTGGACCTATTGGATTCTTGTTTGGACCTTTGGTAATCACATTGCTCTTCGTGCTCTTGCGTGTGTATCGTGTTGTAGTGCTCAAGATCGAAAAAGATCTTAATGACTAGGTTTTCTTGTCTATCCACATATTTGTGGTAAAGACAAATTAAGCAGCTGTCTTGCGTTGTATAATAGTAAGTGTGGCTTTATTAGATATAAATAAACATATGGCAAAAACATTAGCTATGGTTTTCGGTATCGTGTTCCTCCTTGTAGGAGTTCTTGGTTTTGTAACCTCAGGACCACTTCTCGGACTATTCCTTACCGACGGTGTTCATGATGCAATTCACTTATTGGTAGGTATCGTTCTTGTTGCGGTTGCAGCAAAGAATGGAAATTCAGCAGGTGCTTTGAAGGTATTTGGAGCAATCTATCTCCTTCTTGCAGTAGTAGGATTCTACCAGTTCGGAACAAATGGATCTGGAATGCTTCTCGGTATTGCAGCTGCAAACGGTGCAGACAACTTCCTTCACCTTGTGCTTGGAATTGTACTCCTCGTTGCTGCTAAGTCATCTGGTTCAACATCAGCTGCTCCAATGCAAACAATGTAATAATTACTTTCGAGTAATTGTGTAAAAAGTCACGGATATTCCGTGACTTTTTGCTATACTATAGATATGAAAAAACCACTCTCAATATATGTGTTAAGTTTTATGTTCATTGGATTATTGTGTGGAGCATTTGCATTTCGAAGTGAAATGAAATCAGATCATGTTGCAGTACAAGATACTGTTGAACAACAACTTCCTTCTGTAATTATTGATATTCCACAGTCAGACGAGATGCTTTCGAAGTCATTTGTTACAAAAGGTAAAGCTCGAGGAACGTGGTTCTTTGAAGGGAGTTTTCCTATAGAAGTAATTGATAATAACGGTACATTGCTTGGTAATGGTGTTGCTCACGCACAAGGTGATTGGATGACCAAATCATATGTTGCATTTGATGCTACAATTACATTTGTTCCTGCAACAAGTACAACTCATGGTTTTGTTTTGTATAAGAAAGATAACCCATCTGGTTTGCCGGAACACGATGCAGTGATTGCAGTACCAGTAACCTTTGCAAAATAATATGGAATCAGTACTTAAGGCAGATATATTCTTTTTTGTAACTACCATTGCGGTGGTATTACTTACTATTGGTGGAATAATAATTATTATTTATATTCTCCGAATTGTTAAAAACATGAAAGACGTTACTGATCGATTGAGAGATCAGACGGTCAAGGTAACAGAAGATCTTGATGAATTGAGAAAGTCAGGATTGAAAGGAATGTTGGCATATATAGTAAAGTTGGGCGGAGGATTATTTAAAAGACGTAACAAAAAACAACATGAAAAAAAGCACAAAGAATAGTATTCGTAATGCAGCAATTGGCACAGGTATTGCAGCTGCAGTGGTTGGCGCAGCAGCGTATGCACTCAAAGACAATCCAAAGGTAAAGAAGGTAACTGAAGCAATGAAGAAAGAAATTATCCGTGAGGCACATAAGGTACAAGCAGTGTCAAAGGCTGCATATGACAAAGTTGCCAAGCAAGTAATGGCTAAGTACAAGAAAGCTACACATGCAGATGTGTGGGAATTGGTTGATATGAGTAAGGAAGCAACGCAATCATGGAATAACTTCAAGGTACTCGCTTCAGGAATTGCTAAGGAGGCAAAGAAGGTAGTAAAACAAGTTAAGAAAGACATCAAGAAGACAAAGAAAGCATAAACATGGCAGAGGATAAGACATCATGGGGTGAGGTTGCTGGGTGGTATGACAGAGTGGTTGAATCAGATGATTCATACCAGACCAAAGTAGTATTGCCACAACTTATACGTGTAATGAATATCACAAAAGGCGAGCGTGTCATTGATGTTGCATGTGGGCAGGGGTTCTTCGCGCGTGCCTTTCAAAATGCTGGTGCGCATGTAACGGGTATTGATATTGGAGAGAATCTCATTGCTATCGCACGTGAGAAATCAAAGGACATAGAATATGTTGTAGGGAGTGCTGAATCATTACAAGGTATTACTGATGCTCAGTATGATAAAGCAACGATAATACTTGCTTTGCAGAATATTGAGAAATTACAGGATACTTGCACATCAATTGCTCGTGTACTTAAATCGCAGGGGAAATGTTACATTGTACTTAATCATCCATCATTCAGAATTCCAGGGCGATCGTCTTGGGAATTCGATACGATTAATTATGTTCAGTATCGTCGTGTTGATGGATATATGAGTGAGAGCAAAAAAGAAATGATTATGAATCCTGGAGCACCTATACAAGATCAAATCGTTACTTGGTCATTCCATAGACCGCTGCAAGTCTACACTAAGGCACTGTTCAAAGCAGGATTCGCGATCACTCGTATCGAAGAATGGGGGTCTCATAAGGAGAGTGAGCCAGGTCCACGCCAAAAAGCAGAAGACAAGGCACGAAAGGAGTTTCCACTGTTCATGCTTCTCGAATTACAAAAACTGGTATAATACCTATTATGAATATCATTGCATATATAAAGACTGGTTGTCCGTGGTGTATCGGAGTGACAAATTATTTCAAAGAAAAGGGGATTGTGTATGAAGAAAAGAATGTTACCGAGAGTCCCTCACTATTTGAAGAGATGAAGACGCTTTCAGGACAGACCAAAGCACCGGTGGTGATTATTGATGGTTATATGCTCGCAGATACTGACAAAGACGCAGTTGATGCTTATCTAAGTACCAAGCAATAATATGTCATTTGGAATCGGTGCACTGTATCTTGGGTTGATTACGGTTGGAATGGTAGTAGTCTATTCCGTACTCTATGTAGGCTTTCAGAAGATATTTACTCAGAAATACAAACCATTTTCACGTAAATCATGTTTCTCAATAGTGATACTTACGATACTTAGTATTGCGACGTATTATATTAGTTTTAACTTCTTTACTGATCCGGTGCTCGGTAATCGATTCTTACATGCCTTTGGTGGTGGATTCGTGCTTTTTCTTGTTGCACATGCAGCATTGCAAGATGCAGGTATTGTTCTCAAACAATCGACTGTATTTATTACTGGATTCATGATCGTGACCTTGCTTGGTCTCTTTAATGAAGTACTTGAAGCGTTCCTTCAGCAACATGTTGATTTTGTATTTGCACCGAGTCTCACTGACACACTACTTGATCTAGTGAGCAATACGGTTGGATTTATAGTGGCCTATCTTGTATCTCTCAAGTCAAATGCGTAGCGCAATCCTACAATAAAGATAATACTTGCACCTATAATGAACATGTTCTGAAGGGGAACATAAAGAAGTACCACTGCACCAATAAGAGGAGTAAGAATAAAAGCAACAGCATGAGACATTCTAAACACTCCTATAATGTCTGCATCAGTGGGTTTTACTTGTTTGAAGAAATAACTTTCTGTTGCTATTTCTACTACTGCTGCTCCGATTCGCGATGCCACGAGCATCATGGTCCAAATAATCCATGAATGGGTGTCCATCCAACCAATAGTTGAAATAGCAATTCCCATAAGGATAAAGCCACCAATAAGAAGTTCTTTTTCTCCATAACGCTCATCAGAAATTCTTCCTACGGGATACTCAAGTATTACAAAGGGAATAAGCATAATACTGAACATGAGTGCAATTTCAGACAATGAGAATCCAACTACTCTCTGTAGATACAAAGGGAGATAAATCGTCATAATTGAATAGAATATCTGTAACACCACATTGTCGATAAGTATGTTGCGTATTGCTTTGTGTGAGGTGAGACGAGTGAATACTTTACGTACTTCAACTCGTTTATATGATGGGTCTTTGAATGTTCTAAACTGAGAAATAACAATGAATGCAAGTGGGATAAGGAATAGTGATGCGAGTGTGTAGAGATCGCCAAAGTTATGATCATGTAGAATATACCCTGTAATTACTGTTGCAATAATAGGTGGGGTATTGATGATGGTAAGAAATAGTCCCCGATTGCGTCCCTGTTCGTTCTGATTGGAATAACTATCAAGTATGACATCAAGACAGTATACAATTGCTGGATTGAGTGCGTGTTGAGCGATAAAGGCAATAATTGCAATGGGAGCATAGACAGTATGTGCAAGTGTAAGTAGTGCGACGAATTCGAGGGCTATGAGAGTAATGAGCAATTTGAAATTACCATATCGTCTGAGTATGCGATGTGCATTAAGGAGGATGGTGATATTAACAATTGATCCAGCAATGTAGACATAGCCAATCCATGAGTCCTGTAAGAACTGGGAAAGGAAACTTGAATTGATGTATACAAAGATGAAGTAATGGAATGATACAAAAAGAACACCAAGGTACACGGGAAATGTCTTTGATGTTGGTTTTGTCTGAAGTGAATGATGCAATCGAAGGTGCCGCATCACTCTATTCTACTGTATTTTTTACACTCCTACGAGTACTGGAATCACAATCGGTCGCTTCGCAGTCTTTTGGAAGAGGAATTTACTTACCTGATCGGTCACATTATCCTTGATGTAATCGAAATTGATTGGATTCATTCCGTTGGTAGTGTCTTCAATTGTTTTCTTGATGATGAATCGTGCGTTTCGTAAGAGGTCTTGTGACTCTCGTAGATAGACGAATCCTCGAGAGATAATATCAGGTGACTTTCGAAGCTTTCCTGTTGAAATGTTTACAATGGCAAAGATAACAAACACTCCATCTGATGAAAGTAATTGTCGATCTCGAAGTACTACTTCTTGAATATCACCTACAGCGAATCCGTCTACGAGTACGAGTCCAGAAGGTGCCTTCATAGGAAGTACATTAATCTTGGTTCCGTTCTCACAGATATCAACAATGGTTCCGTTGTCTGGAATAACAATGTTTTCCTTTGGAACACCGTTTGCTTCTGCAAGTTCAGCATGCGCTCGGAGTCGATAATGGTTACCGTGAATTGGCATGAAGAACTTTGGCTTCACTTGCTTTAACATCCACTCGAGTTCACCCTTGTTACCGTGTCCTGATCCGTGAATATAGACGTCAGAAGTTCGATAGTGAATAATACGAGCTCCTTGTCGAGCGATATTGTCTTTGAGTTTTTCTACCGCCTTTTCATTTCCTGGAATAATTGATGATGAAAGAAGAATAGTATCTCGAGTGTTGAGTCTGAATGACTTGAGCTGATTGGTACTGATGCGCATTAACGCAGCAAACTCTTCTCCTTGTGCTCCTGTTGCGAGCATTACAATACGATCTGGTGGATAATTATCGATATCTTGAGTATTGATAATAGTATCCTTCTTCATCTTGAGCATGTCTGCGAGTTGAGCGATTTCAATGTTTGTCTTCATTGAGCGTCCTTCAACAGCGATTTTCTTTCCTAATCGCTCACAGATTTCGATGATCTTGATCATGCGTTCCATCTGAGATGAGAATGTTCCAATGATCAATCTGCCTTTGATGTTGGTAATAATTTCTTCAAGACCTTTGTGTACGAGCTTTTCTGGAGTAGAGAAGCCGGCGTTCTCAACGTTGGTTGAGTCGTTCATCATGAACAATACATTCATGTCTTTGAATTTTCCGTATTCTTTATTTTCTGCTTCAGTCGGAATAGTGTCGTCGTGATCGAGCTTTGGGTCTCCAGGGTTCACGATTGCTCCAAATGGAGTATCAACGATAACTCCCATAGAGTCAGGAATAGTGTGGGTTACTGCAAAGAATTTCACCGCAAGGTCACCGATCTTGATTTGAGAATCGTTCTCAACCACTCGAATATCAAGTGGATCAAGATGAGGGAATTCCTGTTGTCGCTTCTGGATCATGAGCGAGGTGAGGTTTCGTGTATATACTGGCGGATTGCCAATGAGAGGCATGATATAAGGCATACCACCAATGTGGTCCAAGTGACCGTGAGTGATAATTACCGCCTTTACTTTATCCTTTCGTTCCTCAATGTATTTTGTATTTGGAAGAATGTAATCAATACCTGGAGTTGCTTCGTCTTGGAATTGGAATCCGATATCGATAACAATAATAGTGTCTTTGTATTCAATAATAGTACAGTTCTGTCCGATCTGTTCTACTCCTCCAAGAGGAATGATACGTACATTTTCTCCTACTGGAGGAATTACTTTGTCTTCAGAACGTCGTTCTCGCTGTTCTCCGCGATGTGGACCGTTGTCGCGATTTGACCGCATTGGTCGTTGTCGATTGTTTGAGCCTCCTCGTCGGTCACGATTGTTGCCATGAAATGGCTTTCGAGCCGGTTGTGATTGTGGCTGTGGTTGTGTTGTTGTCATTATAATGTAATTAAATTGCTAATTATTTCTGCACAAATAAAAATTTCCACACATGATCTGTTTCAATATACCACTGGTATATATCGTAGAATCGGTCACCAGCTGTTCGCAAACCATGCACGTTGTATCCGTTGAGTCTTTCTGTTGCGTAAAGATAGTAAGGGGAAAATAAGAATACAACAGGGGTGTCATTACGTACTTCTGAGGCAAAGTCAGCTTCTCCAGCCTTTCGTTTGGTTGGATCGCTTTCGGTGCGACCTGATTCCAATAGTTTATCAGCTTTTGGGTTCGTGTAAAGGGCAATATTGAGTCCTGGGTCATTTCGCTGTGATGAATGCCAGAATGCATAGTAGTCGAGATCTCGTCCCATAGTGAGTCCAAAGAGTAGGCCTTGGTACTCACGTGGACGCAATACGTTCAAGTTGAACTGTGAAGGTTCAAATGAGGTTACTTCAACTTGTACACCAATCTTTTTCCACATA
>JBDKLF010000016.1:0-7166 GCA_039795755.1 Candidatus Parcubacteria bacterium
GACCAGATGTACTTGATCCTGCAATTCTCCGACCAGGACGATTCGATCGACGTGTGACAGTGGACCTTCCTGATCGAGCTGATCGAGAAGAAATTCTCAAGGTGCATGGACGAGGTAAGCCATTCGCAGAAGATGTGAATCTCATAGTGATTGCAGAGCGAACTCCAGGATTCTCCGGAGCGGATCTGTATTCACTTATGAATGAAGCAGCAATTCTTGCAGCACGAGAAAATAGAAACAAAGTCTCTCAATACGATCTCATCAGATCAATTGAGAAGGTGATGCTCGGTCCTGAACGACGAACACATGTGCTCGGGAAGAAAGAAAAAGAAATCACCGCCTATCACGAAGCAGGTCATGCAATCATTTCATCAGTGCTTGCGTATGCTGATCCTGTGCACAAAATCTCAATTATCAGTCGAGGTCGTGCAGCAGGGTATACCTTGCATCTCCCACTCGATGATCACAAGATGCAGAGTAAGAAAGAATTCCTCGATGATATTGCGGTGACACTTGGCGGATATGTGGTAGAGAAGATGATGTTCCATGATATTACCACCGGTCCATCAAATGACTTGCAGGTAGCAACATCACTCGCACGAGATATGGTCACTCGATATGGAATGTCTGATTATATTGGTCCGATTGCACTTGAGAGTAATGGAGGAAGAGCACTCTTTGGTAAGGGGGTAGAAGACGGTTCATATTCTGAGACCATGAGTACTACTATTGATAGTGAAGTAAAGAAAATCATTACTGAGCAATTGCATATCGCAGAAGAAACCGTGAAGAAACACAAGACCGTTCTCGATGTGGTTGCCAAGCGACTGATTGAGGTGGAGACCATCGAACGAGATGAATATGAAAAGATCATTGTAGCTCACGGTATTCCTCTCAAGCAGAAGAAGGACATTGAACATCAGGTATAGTATTATTTGTAACAAATGACATTTTGTGTGTAATATGTCATTTATGCGCCTATAGCTCAGTTGGTAGAGCGTTCTTCTTATACACGAATGGTCCTAGGTTCGATTCCTAGTGGGCGCACAATTCAGTGAGACAGACCGAGGTGGGTGGAAGGTTGCTACTCAGAACTCTTAAATTAAGCTAGTATTGAGTCATATGAAAAATAAACAAAAAGGCTTCATAGGAATTGTGATAACTATCCTTATCGCTCTTGTTACAGTAGGTGGTGGGGTATACGTATATCAAGAAAATAAAGTAGCTGAAAATATAGAGATTGATAATACAGTAATAACTACTTCAAACGAAAGTCAGGTAAAAACAGAAGAAAAATCTGTGGAAAAAAACTTGGTCACACAAATGCAAAAATGTGGTCTGGTCGTTACCTCTCTTGCTGCCAATTCAAAAGTCTCTTTCCCTTTGACTGTAAAAGGGACGGTTGATAATAGTGCGACAAACTGTTCTTGGCAGATGTTTGAGGGGCAGGCTGGTACAGCACAATTATTTTTTAACTATGAAAATAAAGGTTGGAAACCTATCGGTGTTTCAGTACCTGTAAAAGTTGCTGATTGGACAGCTAAAACAACTTCTTTTGAGATTGTTCTTAATTTTAATAATGGAGGCGTAGGGATTCCATCTGGTACTCCTATGAAGATTGTCTTTACTGCAGAAAATGCAGCAGCCATCGAACCAAGCGAAACAGTGGAAGTACCGATCATCCTAGATATAAAAACTAATCAACAAGTTACAACAAAATCCTATCTAGGAGCGTCTTACGGATTCTCATACCCATCTGATTGGGAGATCTCGGAAGCTAATCCTGTAATAGGTCTTACGATAGCTTATCCTAAAAGTAAAGCGGATCAGGTTATGAATAAGACTATATTAACAACTGATCGAGTCAATATTTCGCTTGTTGAGAATAAATATATTGATTTGAGTAGTGCTACAAAAATAACACTTAATGGTCAAACTTGGTATACAAAAAACCTTGGCATGACTGACGGTGGAACCGAAAATACAGTAGAGTATTACAAAGTTTATAACTCGACTAAGTATGTTGTTATAGATTCAGGAATGAGTAACAAGACCACTATTGAATTTATTGCCACCTCATTTACACAAGGTTAATAAACTTAGACCGAGCAAAGGTATATTGTTATTCGAAGTGTGTTTCTCGATGAACTGCAATCTTTTCGAGGAGAAGGGGATGGTCTGCGAGTGTGGCATCTGTAGCAACAAGTGCGGTTGCTTCAGTGCGGGCAGCTTCGACCATTTTGATATTCTTGATTGCTTCCATGCCGAGGTCAGAGACACCCCATTGCTTACCCTCTGATAGTCCGCCCGCACCACGCTGAGCGAGGTCTGCTTCTGCTAATTCGAATCCGTTCTTGGCATTCTTGATTGCTTTGAGCCGCTCGGTGGTCTTGGGACTTGTTGATTCTACTGCGATATAACAATACGCCTGATGATTACTTCGTACCACGCGTCCACGTAGTTGATGGAGTTGAGCCAGACCGAATCGCTCACCACCCTCGATAATCATCACGGTAGCATTGGGAACATTTACTCCTACTTCTACTACTGAAGTTGAGACGAGAATATGAACTTTCCCCTCTGAGAAATCTTTCATGACATCGTCTTTTGCTTTGGGAGTCATTTTGCTATGCATCACACCGATAGTGTATTCGGGGAAGATTTTTTCTTTGAGATGTTTTGCTTCAGCTACTGCACTGCGAGCATTCACGGTCTGTTCTTTGTCTGGATCTGGTTCATTGATGCGAGGACAGATGATATATGCTTGTCTGCCGGCCTGTAATTCATGTCGAATCTTTTCATACGTATTCGTTCGGTCCTTGGGCATAATGATTTCAGTAATCACCGGCTTTCTTCCTGTAGGCATTTGATCAAGGACAGTAAGATCGAGATCACCATAGAGGGTGAGTGCAAGGGTACGAGGAATCGGTGTTGCAGTCATTGAGAGGAGATGGGGGAGATGATTGTCTTTGCGTGCAACTTTGTGACGCTGATTCACTCCGAATCGATGTTGCTCATCGATGATGACATAGGCGAGATGTTTGAATTCAACAGATTTTTGAATTAATGCATGTGTACCAATGAGAATGGAGATTTCACCATTCTTCACCCATTTCAATAATTGTGTACGGGAAATATCAGTTGGCTTGTCGGGGTGAACTTTGGAAGGATATTTCTTGCAGCCCGATCCGGTAATGAGTCCAATCTGAATAGGGAGATGTGAGAAGAATTGTATGAATGATTCGAAATGTTGCTTGGCAAGGATTTCGGTCGGTGCCATATAAGCAGTCTGTAATGTCCCGAAGTTCTGTCCGCGTGGACGAGTAACAGTAATGGCAAATGCAGTTGCTGCTGCGACGGCGGTCTTTCCTGATCCTACATCTCCTTCAAGTAATCGAGACATCGGATGTCCTGTAGTAAAGTCTTTGCGCACATCATTGATAGCTTTCATTTGTCCTTCAGTAAATGAGAAAGGGAATCGAGAAATGAATTGATTCACTGTGGTATCGGGAATATCAACTGCGTACGAATGCTCTTTTGAGAGTAAATGCTTTTCTTGTTGGCGAGCAAGTTGAATGAAAAAGATTTCTTCGAATGAGAATCGTTTGCGTGCCATTTCGTAATGCTCTTTTTTCTTTGGGGCATGAATCCAGGCGAGTGCGGTCTGTAATCGAGGGAGATTATATTTCTCAAGTATGGTTTCGGGAATTGGATCGGGAATATGTTCGAAGTATGGCGAAGCAAAGATTCGCTGAAGTACATGAAGCATCCAGTTGGAGGTAATGCCCTTGGTCTCTGGATAGACAGGGTGAAGACTATGATCATCAGTGTCGGTGAATAATGAATCACCGACTCCGGTGGGAACTTTGGTAATTGATTCGATCTTTGGATTGGAGAAGTATAATGATCCGTTCTTACGCTCGCTTACCATTCCTTCGACTCGTACGAGTGATTCATCAGTAAACATCTTTGCGAGATATGCTTGATGGAACCACACTACTTCAATTGATCCGGTATCATCTGTTACACGTGCAGTTGCCATAGGGACTTTGCTGCGGAATCCTTTCTTGGTCTCGAGATTGCTAATTCTTCCGAATATCACCACTGATTGCTTACCCTTGAGTGATGCAATAGTGGTAGCTTCTGCCAGATCATTGTACTTGGTAGGGAAATGGTAGAGGAGGTCGAGCGCGCTGTTGATACCCAAGCGTTTCAAGGCTTTTTCTTGAGTAGGGAGTATGCGGGTGAATTCGCCTAATTTCATGGTAGGCATATTGTATCAAATAAAAACACCACAGCTATGCCGTGGCGCTACTAGGTGTGGCTTGTGCTTTAGGCGGGTCGATTGCTTGTTGCGCAAGTTCCGATGAGATGATTCCTTTTGAAATTCGAATTCTGAAATCGATAGTGCTATTGCCAGTGGAACTGGCCTTCGCATAGCTTCGAATTCTATCGGATACCAATCGGAGTCTGTGTCTGGTTTCACTCAATTTCTGCTCCAAGGAACGAATAGAGTGACTTGTCCATCGATTGGCGATAAGTCTCTGAGATGTTGCACTAGTGATTTGCTCCAAGTGTGCATGACCTTCATCTAACTCATTGTGGAGTCTGAGAAGTTCACGAAGAAGCTTCGTTGTGTCGATTGTTTTTTCTGGAAAAAGCGACACTAAAAAACATAAAATACCAAAGAACTTTTTCATATTTTCATCATACTTATATGAGTAGGTGTGTCAAGGGTTTTAGACGATTTTCCACATGTTTCGTTCGTTTTTTATGAATCCTTCTCTTTTCATGTCATGCAAATTTTTCATCAATGCTTCTTTATCAAATGATTCGTGAAATATTTTTTCTAATTCATGTTCTGTTCGTGACTTCTCATGAATGAGAGTGAGAATCTTGGATCGGAATTCTCGATTAGATCCTTTGAAAGCACTTTGCTTCTTGTAATGGGTTGATTGGCGAGAGAGATTCCCAAGGGTCTGCTTGAGATGAGATCCATAATCCATGAGTGCCCAGTACCATTCACGAGGGCGTGTCTGGTCAACTGTCTTTTCGATAAGTGGCATAAGTTGCTTGTCATGAACTGCTGTTTTGTCTTTGAAAAAATGATGAATAAACACTGTTCTCACATTAGTCTCAATAAATGTCACGGGAATATTAAATGCAAATGCCGAGATTGATCGTGCAGTATTGGGTCCGATATGAGGAAGTGCTTCTAATTGTTCGAGGTCCTGAGGAAGTGTACCTTTGCATGTTTCTGTAACAATTTTTGCAATGTTATGTAGTGCCAAGCCTCGACGATTATAGCCAAGTCCTTTCCATTCACTGAGTACTTCACTTACTGATGCTTGTGCAAGCTTTTTCCAATTTGGAAACTTTTTCATAAATGAAGCGTATTTGGTCATCACTCGGGTGACTTGTGTCTGTTGAAGCATGATTTCTGATACGACAATAGAATAAGGACTCGTATCATGTCTCCATGTGAGATCGTGTCTGCCATGTGTATGGTAGTAGTCCCAGACGGTCTTTGTGAAGCTTTGCAGTTGTTTGGTATTTGGCTTGGGCGTGATAATCATCAGGTACTTTGATATTATATGATTAATGGAAATCATACAAAAAAGTCATTTGTTAAAAGCTTTTATTGGTGTGGGTATTATTGGTCTCGTTGCAGTTGTTGGGTACATGTTTCTTGGTGATGAAGTAGTAATCAAGCATGAAGCACCTGTTGTTACTCAGAACACAATTTCTTCGAGTTCATTACCAGTAGCTTCACTTGCAACAACGAGCGATGAGGTATTAGTCAAAAGAGCATTCGAGGGATACAAATATAGTCTTCTTAACAAAGATGGTGTCTCTGCAGTGACATATGTAGATAGTCATACAATAAGCTATTACAACCAGATGCTTGAGCTTACCAAGTATGGGAGTAAGAAAACAATTCAAGAGCGCAGTATTATTGATCAAATGATTGTCTTGATCACACGACAATTATTCGATAAGGCTACCATTAGTACATTAGAGAACGGAAGAGACTATATTGAATTCGCAATCGAGAAAGGTCTCATTGGTGAAGATCAAGTAAAGATAATGGTGGTCAACTCGGTACAAGTGGTAGGTGATAAAGCGTACATAGAACTTGTTGCAGATGGAAAAGTACTTCCTATAAAATTCACCGCACAAAAGGAACAAGGTAAGTGGTTGATAGATATTACCTCTGTACTTCCTCTTGCTGAAGAAGCATTTCAGGCACTGTTTGCTCAGAGTGGGTTAACTAATGAAGAAATGATTGTGTATATGTTAGAGAATTTATCAGGTCGACCGGTAACCGATGAGATTTGGAATGTGATATAACTATAATTATATGAACTTACAATCAATTCAAGCACTTATTGAACAGCATCCGGCATTCTTTCTTATGCTCACCTTCTGGAGTATTGTCTGGAAAGGTCTTGCATTATGGAAAGCAGCACAGCGTCATGAACGGAATTGGTTCATGGTAATTCTTATTGTGAACACGTTTGGAATACTTGATCTCATCTACTATTACTTCGTAGGGAGAAATGCTGATAGTTCTGATCAGCGAGGGAAGATATCAGATAATTCATCTGAATAATAGAAGATTGCTCCGAGTGAGCCGAAGCTGTAACTTGTGCCGCTTACGGTAATCTGCGCACCACCTGATTCGGGATTCGCATGCGGTTGTGATTTGCTGTATCCGAGATTATAAAGTGTGGCAATAATGTCTGGCTTGTCATTGATAGGGAATCCAGCTTTTTCCCATTGTGTCATGATTTGTTTGAGGAAGATTCCTGCATAGAGATAACTATAATAATGATCATGTTGATCAGTCATGCGAACGAACCGTTCATTCTTGATATCAGTAGTAGTGCTGAAGTCGAGCACGTGCTCATATGATGTGCCGAGATAAAAAGGTGAAGAACTACTCTTGAGATAGGCTTCAGTAAGAATTGCAGTCTCTTCCTTGATACCCATGACACCCCATGAGAATTGGGTTTGGCTTCCAAGGATTTTGAGCGGTTGGAAGAATTGTTTGTAAGCTTCGCGTTCTGAGTTGAAGAGCCGAAGCTGTTCTACGACAAGTTGAGTAACAATCAGTCGTGCGGGAACTCCTGAGTCACGTGCTGCGCGCTCAATCACTGCTTTGT
>JBDKLF010000017.1:0-18323 GCA_039795755.1 Candidatus Parcubacteria bacterium
TATTACGTTTGAACAATCGACGCCTTCTACTACCCTCGTGTCGTTCCTCATCAAATGGCAGAATTTCTGTCTCAATCCTTCTTCCTTGAGGATCAATCAGCACGGTTTGTGGTTGAGGAAAGCGGGGGATAATAATTTTGCGATCGCCCCGATCTTCTTTTTCTTTACGTCGCTGTTTGTCATTCAGTCGAATTACAAAAGCAAAAGCAGACTCGTTCCCCTCAGCATTCAAAAGCGTAAACATCAAACCGTCATGATACTCGATATAGGTGTAGAAACCGTCGAGTATCTCTTGTTTGATATAAACACAATGGACTGTGGGGTACTTCCAATCTGCGATAAAGTGGGGAATTCTGACATTGTATGCCGTTACTCCACCAATTACTTTAGACTGAGCAACCTCGAGGTGAACAACAACTCTTTCGTTCCTGTGCTCAGCAAGATATTGTCTGAGAGTGAGTAATGTTGCTGTGCTGATTTTTGCGCGTTTGTTCTTGCGATGTAATTTGATCCAGAGTGTTATACCGATTACATTTCCTAGAGCGGTAAAGATTGCGCCGATGATTCGCGCTGCAGTTATGATAAAAAACATCATGGGTTCATGGAGATATTGACATGGTTTTATTGATTTGTAAATGATTTGCTATACTAACGACATGTATATCAAAGTCCGAGCACTCACTAATCAGCGAAAAGAGCTTGTTGAAGTGCTCAAAGAGAATTCGTTCAAAATATCCGTAAAAGTGAAAGCTGAACGCAATCTAGCAAATAGTCGCATAATTGAACTTGTTGCAAAGCATTTCAAGGTTGCAGTTTCTACGGTGAGAATAATCAATGGGCACCATAGCCCATCAAAGCTTCTAGTTATCCCCGATAATGATTAAAACAATTTCTCTATAGTGATATAATTAAGAAGTTATAAGTAATACACAAAGCATGAACATCAACATAAAAGGCGCTCAAATTGAACTGACTGATGCAATTAAGAATTATGTTACGGTGAAGCTTGAGGGTGTAGGTAAGTTATTCAGCCGTCCTGATGAAGTATTGGTTGAGGTAGAGGTGGGTAAGGAGTCTCAACACCATGCAAAGGGAGAAGTGTTCAAGGCTGAAGCAAATATTCGTGCTGATGGTAGACAACACTATGTAGTGGTAATAAAAGATGATCTCTATGCTGCAATTGATGAGCTCAAAGATGAAATCATGGAAAAGATCAAATCATCAAAAGAAAAAAGTCGTTCAAGCTTCCGTAAAGGAGCGAGTAAGGTAAAACATTTTATAAAAGGCATGTTGCCTTGGAAAGGAAATGAATAATATACACCAAAAAGCAACTCCTTGGGTGTCTAATCTTGTACTTTTGGGTTGTATTGCAATCACTGCGGTACTTGTCTATATGTCACAGCACGCACTTGCTATTAGTGAAGAGTGGAATCCCGAGTCACGATTCTCAGAATATCTTAGTAATTAAGAATTTATATTCCGCGAAGGAAGTCTGAGTAAAGCATTTCTTTTTTTCCTTCAGGAACAACGGTTTCAATCGTAAGCACATTATCTTGGTAATGTGCTTTTCGAATTGAGACGCGAATTTGCTTTTCATTGTGCTGTACGAAGAACCATGTTCCTGGCCAGCCATGAAGTGCCTGAATCTTTCGCCAGTTGGTATAAGGGTCATTAGTAAGGTCAATGTGGCCCATGTCTTTGGTAATCATGTGACAATAGGTTGCACGGGTATCATCCTGTGCTTTTGGAACAAGTATTCCCGTGAGATAGTTGCTGATATTATCAGCGAGCAATGTTGCTCCAATAATTGCACAGTCTTTCTCAAGTTCATCACGTTCAGGCCAGTCGGTAATGGCGAGTGTTTGTTGAGCGATGATTGGTCCATGGTCCATCTTTTCATCAATTTTCATAAGACTTACCCCAGTCTGCTTCGTATTGCTAAGTATTGCAGTTGCGACAGGTGAAGGTCCTCGAAGGAGAGGGAGCAATGAAGGGTGAATATTGAGCGTTCCATGTGCGGGTATGTTGATAATGCTTTCTGGAATAATCTTTCCGTATGCAGCTACGAGGAAAAAATCCCATTCATATTGTTGTAACTGTTCAACAAAAGCAGCGTCCTTGAGTTGCTCTGGCTGAAGTAGTTCGATATGTTGCTGCTGTGCCCAGACTTTGACTGGTGGAGGGGTGAGTATAAGCTTGCGCCCTTTTGGCTTGTCTGGAGTAGCGATTACAAGCGATGGAATAATTCCTCGAGTCTTAAGTGTCTCAAGCACGTGCACTGCAAACTCATCAGTTCCAAAAAAAGCGAATTTCATAGTAGGTATTGTACCTCAGATTATTTCTCAGGGGTAAGCTCTCGAATATTTTTTGCTTTATCAATGAAGAGGGTTCCATTCAGATGATCGGTCTCATGTTGGAATATCTGTGCAAGAAGACCAGATGCAACTTGTGTGAATTTGTTACCTTGCTCATCGTATGCTTCGATGGTCACACGACTTGCTCGACGAACAGTTCCATAGAGCCATCGAACAGAGAGACATCCTTCTTCCATGGCTTTCTTGTCTTTTGAAGTTTTCGTAATTACAGGATTGATATAAGTGAGAGGAATAGTGTCTTTCTTGAGTATTTGATGGATTCGGGGCGAAACAGTAAATACCTGATAAGACTCAGCGATCTGGGGTGCAGCAATGGCAACTCCATCGTCTTGTCCTTCGAGACTTGTATTCATGTCTTGTATAAGTTGCATGAGCTTTTTACTACCAAATAATTCCTTTGGTATTTCTGCTGCAACCTTACGTAATATAGGATTTTCACGTTGAATAATCGCTCGTTTCATAGGAATAATTTATAACACAAAAATCTGAATTATAAAAGGTTCTCTGGATCAACACTTATATCGTAGCCAAGGGGTAGACTTCTCAAAATACTATGTAATTGAGGGTCAGGCCAACTGCTGCGCGCGATACGAATGCTTGCATGCATGGTGAACATTCCACGCTTCATTTCTATAAATGCAGGAAAGATTGATACATCCCATTCTTGTAATACAGATTTGAGATGTTGCATCTCAGTACGCACAAGTGCTGGTGATCCAGTGTAGCTAATCTTGATGAGTGTACATGCCGGAGGATAATGGTATTTCTTGCGCAGGAGTAATTCTTCTCGATAGAAGTCAATCAAATTACCTTTGACCGCCTTGTCCCATAATGGAAGCGTTGCATATCGTGTTTGAATAAGGAGTTCATGTGATGCAATTGAGCGAAGCCTGAGTAATGTGTGAAATATTTTTTCTTTAATACGGAAGTCGGGAATTGAGAATTGTGAATCAAGTGATGCGACTGCAACGTGCTCAATAGGTGAATTGAGATAGAGTAATGCCATGTCAGTTCCCACAAGAATGCTTCCGGGAGTATTATTGAACTCATCAATGACCGCAAGTATTTTCTTGCGTGTAGGTGTGGTGTCTGCGTCAATACGGAATACGTTATGGTTGCCAACAATTGTATTAATCTCTTTTATCACTTTCTCAATACCAACTCCGTATATTTCAAGTCTCCATCCGCCGCAGGTCGTACAGGTGTCTTCTACGACTCGTTTGGTACCACAGGTGTGACATAAGAAGAAGTCTGTGTGATGCACTACCGGGGCACTGCAGTTGTTGCAAAGCACTGTTGTTCCGCAGTCACGACAGATGGTTTGCGAGCCCGATCCACGTCGTGCTACATAAATGAAGAGATGACGATTAGTTGAAGTGTTTTTTTGTAGTAATGCCTTGAGCTCATCACTTATAATCACAAAATCCTTCTTTTCTTTGTTGTAGCTCTGCATATCTATCAAAGTGCTCGTTGCCGCAGCAATGTTGCGCCATCGTGGTTCGGCAAGTTCTTGCAATTCACCTTGTTCGTAGCGATGAAGTGTTTCGATACGGAGCATGTTGTCAGACATGATACAAAGTGCTTTCATTTCTTGTGCGAGTGCTTCAGCAATAGTTCTCATGTCGAGATGTGGGCGTTGTGACATTTTGTAATGACGTGAGTGTTCACGTTCGATAATGATGGTACTCCAATGTCGTGGGATCGAGAGGAAGAGACCGGTTGCGATTACGAGTACTGGATGAGAAGAGGTAATAATAGCATTCCAGAGACGAAGGGTTTCTTTTTTTGTAAGGCTTCCATGTAGTGCATATACATGTTGCTCAATTCCTTTTTCAAAGAGTGATTGATAGTACAAAGCTTCATGCGCAGTAGGAACAAGCATAAATACACTTTGTTTCTTGGCAAACTCTTCACGAATAAGCATTTTGTAATGAGCAATGCGTGTGTCGTTGTCTGACTGAAATATCACCGAATGATGCGACTCATGATGTGTAGAAGGAGTTGTGTGTGGTGCTACAACCAGTGCCCGATTGTCGAGTATGCTTTGTGGGGTAAGTGCGTGATAGAGTGCGCCTTGAGAGGTAGCAAAATAGCGAGCAGTGTGCTCAATGCTACGCGTGAATTCAGGAAGAAAGAATGGTTGCTCATTACTCTCACCAATTTTTTTTACAATGAAGGGGAGAGATTTAATATCAGCACGATGCTCCGATGAGAGTGGTTCTACAGATTGAATAATGGCAGAAATCTCACGATTTCGTACAGAAATAGTAGTGATATTTCCAGGAGTAAATGCTTCTTTACTGAAATACGTAAGACTGTCTTTGCCCATCGACTTTGCTATTGGAATTGCACGGATTAGATACATATATGTCTACATTGTACTTACTTCTAAAAGAGTTTACTATTGACCTACGAATATGGCATGGTTTACCCCAAAATTAGGCATAGATCTCGGCACCGCGAACACGCTCGTGTTTGTTCCTGGTAAGGGCATTGTCCTCAATGAACCCTCAGTGGTTGCTGTTTCTGAACAAGATAACAAAATCCTTGCAGTAGGACTTGAAGCAAAGGGAATGATTGGAAGAACTCCTGAGAGCATTATTGCGTATCGACCAATGAAAGATGGTGTGATCGCTGATTATCGAGTGACTGAAGCAATGTTGCGATATTTCATCAACAAAGCGATGGGTAAGTGGAGCATGTGGAAGCCAGAAGTGATGATTTCAGTTCCTGCAGGAGTTACTTCTACTGAGCGACGTGCGGTGATAGAAGCCGCGATTAAAGCGGGTGCAAAGAACGCGTATGTAGTTAAAGAGCCAATTCTTGCTGCAATTGGTGCAAATATTCCTATCTATGAAGCAAAGGGTCATATGATTGTTGATATTGGTGGAGGTACTACTGATGTTGCATTGATTTCATTGGGAGGTATTGTTGCTTCGACTTCAGTGAAATGTGCAGGTAATCGAATTGATGCAGCAATTGCTGATTATATAAAGAAGAATTTCAATCTTGCAATTGGTGACAAGACTGCAGAACGTATCAAGATTGAGATTGGATCAGCGGTGTTTATGGACGAGGAATTGTCAGTAATTGTAAAGGGACGAGATTTCCTTACTGGTCTTCCACGATCAACCGAGATCAAGACTAATGAAATTGTAAAAGCTATTTCTAAGGAGCTCCGTGAAATTATCAAAGCAATCAAAGATGTGTTACAAGAAACTCCACCAGAACTCGCTTCAGATATTATTGATCAAGGGATTACTATGACCGGAGGATCATCAATGCTTCGTAATTTCCCGGAGCTTGTCTATCGACGTACAGGAGTGAAGGCTGCACTCGCAGAAGATGCGCTTTATTGTGTAGTAAAGGGTACTGGTGTGGCGCTCGAACATCTTGATACGTATAAGAAAAGTATTATCACGAAGCGATATTAGGAATGTGTTAAAATATTGTTATGAATTTCTCAGGACATCATGCGTTTTTATTTTCTGGATCAAGGGTGGATGCTGAATTACTTTATAATGAATTACTTCAGGATAAGACGATTGAGGTGAGTTTTTTCTATGAGAAAAACTTTACTATTGATACTGCTCGAGAAATAAAAGATATTGCATCACAAACCGTGCTCAAGTCAGCTCGATATATTATTGCCGCTGCGTATACTGTGGGACATGAGGCTCAGAACGCATTACTCAAAACACTTGAAGAATTGGCGGGATCCAAGAAACTTATATTCTTCGTTGAGAATCATGATGGTTTACTCAGTACTTTCGTATCACGTTTTTCTAAAGAATCTTCTGTGGTGCCACATGGTGTAAATGAAAATGCGAATGTAAAAGCAGATAACAAAACATTTACCATCGAGGCATTATTAAGTGAAGTTGAACAAATTGGTAAGGCGATCAAAGATGAGGAAATGACAAAGTCAGCAGCTTCACGATTTATTGATGAATTAATTGTCTACAAAAAATCCGATATTGAAGTAGTAAAAAAGCTTTTGTACTTCAAAGCATGCCTCGTTCGTCCTTCGGCATCAATCAAACAGCTTCTTGAAAATGCAGTCGCAATTGCTCTCTAGTACTTGACGAAATAAATAAATAAGCTAGTATGTTTCTGAAACGTTTTACATATGGGTTTTTTAAAAATCAGACGGAAAAGTGCAAGAAACAATGCACCAAGGAAAGCTCCTGAAAAAGTAGGCACTAGCAAGAAACTGCTCCGTGCCCAGAGGAATTGGGAAAAGAAACACCAGGGCGATCAGTCACAAGTTGTTACTGCTGAATAAGTAGCAGAAAGTTCATCCTAGCCAGCAATGGTATTTTATTTTATACTAGGTACCTATGGCATACGATTTTACACCGCTTAAGAAGCGCATTACAGAAATAGAAGAATGGCTCAAGAAAGAGCTCACTGGTATTAGAACAGGCCGGGCAAGTTCTGCAATATTGGACACTTTGATGGTTGAGGCATATGGATCAATGATGCCGATCAATCAGGTGGCAAATATTACCAACGAAGATGCACGAACACTTCGAATTACTCCATGGGATAATAGTGTGATCAAAGATATTGAGCGAGCAATTACGAATTCTAATCTCGGACTTTCAGCTGCGGTTGATGATAAGGGGCTTCGATTAAATTTCCCTGAACTCACTGGTGAACGACGAACTCAGCTTATGAAAGTAGCAAAGGAAGAACTTGAGAAGGCTCGAGTCGAGGTTCGCAAAGAGCGAAACAAAGTAATGGATGATCTCGATGGCAAGAAGAAAGATAAATCGATGGGCGAAGATGAAATAGAGCGATACAAGAAAGATGCAGAAAAGCTTATTCAAGACGCTACCAAGAAATTTGATGAAGCATATGCAAAGAAGGAAGGGGAGATAATGAACTAATAATTATATATTTTTTTGCGAAATAAAAGACCGGCACATTCTCACGAATGGGCCGGTTTTAAACTTGTGGTGGGAATTGGTTATTTCACCACGAGTTGTGGTTGATTTTCCTTTGATCTCGGACCGTTGAAATGTGCCCATTGATCGCGATGCTCGTTCGAGACGAGATGGATTCCGTGATTGCTCGCGGGATTTTTCATCCAGTCTTTTACAAGTAAGGTAATGTCGATTTCGACCCACCCCTCCTTTGCTTCGATTGTGGTGAAGTATTCACTGGATGGGCGCATTGAGTAGCGAATCCTTTCAGGAACCCACGACTCGTTCGTTGTTTTGGTGATCGGCAGCGGGTCAGATGTTGTTACTTTTCGGACCTCAATTCTTTTCGGTAGAGGTTGATCACCCTTTCGCACGAAGAGTCGAAGGGTTGCTTTTGTGAAATCCTCGATCGGTGTAGGAAATCGCATGAAGATCTCATGTTGATCCCCGAAGCCACCGATGCACAGACCATCACCGGTCCGGTGCTCAAGTGGATACCAAACGTTGTTCATTCCACTGATAGCGGTAAATTGAACAATTTGACGACCATGGTCGTTTTCACTTGTGGTGAGAGTGAACCACTCAGGTTTCTTGATATTGATGCTTTCAGCCGGAGGTGGTTCACTCGAAGCGACGCTTACCATGAAGGTCGTCTTGGTATCGTTGAGGATTGTTGTTTGTGGTTCTGCTCCGAAGGCCGCCGAGATGGCAGCGAGGAGCCCGCATAGTAGGAGACAAAATGTCTTCATTATAAAGGTGGTTCAATGAGCGAGATGCTTTTTGATCCAAAAATACAATAACACATATAATTAACTATGTAAATGTATTCTATAAATAAAAAACCACTCAACGATTGAGTGGTTTTTTATTATGTAAATTATTCCAATCCTCGTTCCTTTCGCACTGCTCGGTCGCGATCGGTCTTGGTGAGATATTTCTTTCGTAGTCGTACTGAGATAGGTGTCACTTCGAGATATTCGTCATCCTGAATCAATTCAAGACCTTTTTCAATATCAATCTTAGTTGCTGGGGTGAGGTAAATTCCTTCATCAGATCCAGAAGCTCGCATGTTAGTAAGCTGCTTACCCTTAGTTGGATTCACTTCCATTTCATCACCCTTTGAAGTGTTACCGATTACCATACCTACGTATACTTCAGTACTTGGCTCGATATATACCACACCTCGGTCCTGGAGATTCCAGAGTGCAAAGGCGAGTGCTTTACCATTTTCCATAGACATCATTGATCCTACTTCACGCTTTTCAATCACTCCAACGTATTCTCGGAATTCAATGAATCGTGAACACATAATTCCTTCACCCTTAGTATCAATTACGAACTGGTTTCGGTATCCGAGGAGACCTCGAGTAGGGATTTCGAAGAGGAGACGAACCATGTTATCGTCTTGCTTCATCTGAGTCATCACACCTTTTCGCTTACCGAGCTTTTCGATAATTGCACCTGAGAATTCCTGTGGAATATCGATAGTTACTTCTTCGAACGGTTCGAGCTTCTTGCCATTTTCCTCTCGGAAGATTACCTTTGGTTGTGATACCTGGAGTTCGAATCCTTCTCGTCGCATGTTTTCGATAAGAATCGCGATGTGTAATTCTCCTCGTCCGTATACCTTGAATGATTCACCGTTGCCCCAATCTACTTTGAGTCCAATGTTTACTTCAAGTTCCTTTTCGAGTCGATCGCGAATCTGTCGTGTAGTTACGAATTTACCTTCCTTACCGGCGAATGGTGAGTCGTTTACGAGGAAATCAAGCGCAATAGTTGGTTCATCAACGTGGATCGCAGGAAGTGCTGCTTGTTCTTCTGTTTGAGTAATGGTGTCTCCAATATAAATATCAGGAATACCAGCAATCATCACAATGTCACCTGAGTGTGCTTCAGATACTACTTCCTTTGATTGACCTACGAAGTTATAGAGCTTGGTGAGTCGATATGACTTTGATGATCCATCTGCACGCTTGAGGAATACAGTCTGACCGTCTTTGATGGTTCCTTCATAGACACGACATACTGCCATTCGTCCGAGGAAGTTATCGTAGGCGAGGTTGAATGGCTGAGCGAGCATTGGAGCTGCGTCATCCTTGTTGGCAACAGGAACATGTGAAAGTACGAGATCAAGGAGTGGGTCAAGGTTCTTTCGTTCATCATCAATCTTGAGCATTGCAACACCATCTCGTCCGATCGCATAGAGCATAGGGAAGTTGAGCTGCTCGTCATTTGCTCCGAGTTCCATGAAGAGTTCAAGTACTTCATCATGTACACGCTGTGGGTTGGCAGCAGGCTTATCTACCTTGTTGAGTACTACGATTGGCTTGAGACCAAGCTCGAGTGACTTCTTCAATACGAATCGAGTCTGTGGCATAGGACCTTCCTGAGCGTCTACAATGAGGAGTACGCAATCAATAGAGCGAAGTACTCGTTCTACCTCAGAACCGAAGTCCGCGTGGCCTGGTGTGTCTACAATGTTAATTTTGGTACCTTTGTAGTTGATTGAGGCGTTCTTTGCATAAATAGTAATACCTCGTTCCTGTTCGAGGGCGTTCGAATCCATAGAAGAAGTACTGGCAGCATCGATCATGCCGGTCTGCTTCATAAGGGCGTCTGTTAATGTTGTTTTGCCGTGGTCTACGTGGGCAATGATGGCGATATTTCGGATTTGCATAAGTAACACATATTAAAACATTTTCAAGATTAAGGCAAGTTATGTTATAATATTCGATATGAATTTTCAGTTAGTAACTGACATATTGAATGGCTCAAGTATCTTTTCGTATCTCTTGATGTTGATTGTAGGTGTAATGACACTTATTTTTCTCATCACCTTTGCATCACTTTTGTATCACTGGCATTACTATGGCATCGGATTCTTCCGACGATGGATACTTATTGCGGTATTTGGAGGAATCGGACTTGCATTATTGGTTGCATCCTATGGATTAATGTTCAAACTAATATAACAACATGATTGTATTTGAAGATAATGAATATGTGATTCATACGGCACGAAAGCATTGGTTCGTTTTTGCACTCCGTTTTATTGTTCTTGTAATTGCCGCACTTATTCCATTGGTGGTTACTCCATTCTTTACGCTCATTACAAGCGTGCCCTTTGAGACATTAATGTCTGGTTTCTCATTTTTCTATGTCGCGTACTTATTGCTGATGTGGATTTGGGGATTTATGATGTGGACTGATTATTATCTCGATATTACCGTGGTGACTAATAAGCGTATTATTGATATGGATCAGAAGGGGCTCTTTAGTCGACAGACATCAACGATGCGTTATGAAGCAATTCAAGATGTAACGACAGATATTCAAGGAGTATTAAATACAATATTGAATTACGGTAATTTGTACATACAGACTGCTGCAACTACAAAAGAATTCATTCTCGATGATATTGCGGACCCAAATCTTGCAAAAGAAATTATTCTCCGTGAACTTGCTCGTGTTCTTGAGAAGGTTGAATAAAAAAGGTATAATACGGTGATATGAAATCACGCTTTTTACGTACATTTGCATGGGCACGCCAGCATTATATATGGTCTATTATTATTGTTATCGCTCTTGGTATTATTTTTACAAAAGTATTCGGATCATCAGCAAGTACTGTTGATACGGTAACGCTCACTCCTCAAACATTTGTTCGAACAGTTGCGGTGGCAGGAAAGGTAACTCCAGCAGATGATGTAGAGCTTGGATTCGAAACTACTGGAAGAATTGCTGCGGTGTACAAGAAAGAAGGAGATCGAGCCTATGAAGGTGAGACACTCGCACTTGTTTCTTCAAGTGATGCTTCAGCAGATGTACTCAAGGCGCAGGCTGATCTCGATGCTGAAGTAGCAAAGCTTAATGAACTTCAGAACAATATTAATGGAGGTGGAACATCATTGCTTAATTCCCAGCGTGAATTATTCGAAGCGATTTCTGATGCTTATACACGATCTGACAACGCTGTTCGTAACAACGTTGATCAGTTCTATGATAATCCTCGCGATAATAATCCAGAGATTGTATTTGCCTTTAATGACGATGCACTCAGAAAGGAGTTGAACAAAACTCGAAAGACCATTGAATTCATGCTCGTTGACTGGAAAAGTCATTTAGACTCATTGAATGCAACAACATTTACTGATGCAGATGTTACCCTTAGTGAACACAATCTTTCTAGTGTAAAGAGTTTCCTTGATCGTGTGGCACTTGCAGTCAATGATTTTCAGGTAGTAGGAAGTTCATATTCACAAAATGACATTGATAAATTCAAATCGGATGTTTCTTCAGCACGTACAAGTGTTAATCTTGCTATTTCTAATCTTGTTAATACACGTCAGTCAGTACACAGTGTTGAATCAGAAATTCCTTATCAGGAAGCTCGTGTAAAGGCTGCTCAAGCAACGGTGAATTCGTTTAGAAGTGAATTAGCGAAGCGAGCGATTACTGCGCCATTTAATGGGTTAGTTACTAAACAAGATGCAAAGGTTGGTCAAATCGTAAACGCAAATACGGTAGTAATGAGATTGATTTCTGATGCAACATTTACTATTGAGACCTATGTACCTGAGATTAATATCAAAGAAGTACAAGTAGGAAATCTCGCAAAGGTGACACTTGATGCATATGGAGATGAACAGGTGTTTGAAGCAAAGGTTGTGTCTGTTGATCCAGGAGAAACTATTCGTGACGGTGTATCTACCTACAAGGTGCTCTTTGAATTCACTCATGAAGATGATCGTTTGAAATCTGGAATGACCGCGAATGTAATTATCACCACTGAGACAAAAGAAGGTGCATTACTTATTCCACAAGAAGCAGTTACTCGTAGAAACGGTTTTAGTTACGTGAAGGTCATGGTTGGAAAGGAAACAGTTGAAAAGCAAATCACTACTGGAACTGTGGCATCTAATGGCTTCATTGAAGTAGTTGCAGGACTTGCTGCAGGTGAAGTGGTAATAAAAAATGCTCAATAATCTCTACATAGGATTCTTTTTGGCAATTCGTCAGATACGACGAGCGAGCCTTTGGACTACCTTATTGATTATTTCTGTAATGGTACTTACGTTTCTCAATCTTGTGGTGATCTCAGGAATTCTTGTGGGACTCATTGAGGGATCAGTAAACGCGAACAAGCAGTATTACACAAGTGATATTATTGTATCGAAGCTGCAGGACAAAGATTATATTGAGAATACTCCTTTTATCACCAATATTCTCGATAGTATGACAGAGGTTGAGACGTATTCAGCTCGTTACCTCGAAGGGGGAAAGATTGAAGCAGGGTACAAGGAGAAGTCTGACGACAAGAAAAGTACTAATTACGCCTCAACTAACTTCACTGGTATTAATCCTGACAAAGAAAATGAACTTACAGGGATAAAGAAATTTATTATCGAAGGAAGTTTCTTGCAACCAGATGACTTTGATCAGGTGGTGCTCGGTGCATATCTCCTTGAACAATATTTTCCTGTAGAGTCACCAGGATTTACGACGCTCAAAAATGTTGGAGTGGGAAGCAAGGTACGAATCAAAGTCGGAAGCAGTACACGTGAAGTAACAGTGAAAGGTATTCTCAAGACAAAAGTAGATGAAATCAGTATGCGACTCTTTATGCCCGAGAAGCAACTTCGGTCACTTATTGGAAGAACTGATTACAATGTAGATGAAATTGCTATTAAGCTCAAAGCGGGTGTTGATCCGGTGATGTTCAAACAGAAATTACTCTCATATAGTATCGGTAACTATGCACGAGTGCAGACATTTGAAGATGCACAGCCCAAATTCCTCAAAGATATTAAGGATACGTTTGCATTGCTCGGAAATGTAATTAGTGCAATTGGACTCGCGGTAGCGATTATTACAGTCTTTATTGTGATCTTTATTAATGCTATTACACGACGTAAGTTCATTGGTATTCTCAAGGGCATTGGAATCTCAGGACAAGCAATCGAAATGTCATATGTAATGCAGTCATTATTCTATGCGGTCTGTGGATCAAGTATTGGGCTTATTATGGTCTTTGGATTCCTGGTCCCATTCTTCAATGCCCATCCAATCAACTTCCCATTCAGTGATGGTATTCTCGTGGCGACACCTATGGGTACTGGTATTCGAGTGCTTTTACTCACTGTTGCAACCATGATTGCAGGATATGTTCCGGCAAGAATGATTGTAAGACGCAATACCCTTGATTCAATTCTCGGAAGATAATAAATATATGATTACTATCAAAAATCTAAAAAAATCATTCAAAGACGGAGATGTTGAGACACAGGTACTCAAGGGTATTGATTTACAAATAAATAACGGTGAGTTCGTAGCGATTATGGGAAGAAGCGGTGCTGGTAAATCAACATTGATGTATCAGATTTCATTGCTCGATGAGCCGACATCAGGTGAGATTATTATTGATGATGTTCATACTCAGAACATGACTGCTGAAGAAAAGACTCAGTTCAGATTACATCAGCTCGGCTATGTGTTCCAGGATTATGCGTTGCTCCCTGATCTTACTGCAGTTGAAAATGTTTCGTTACCGTTACTTATGCAAAAAGTTGATAAGCTTACCGCATTTCGAATTGCTTCAGAAGCACTCACTCGTATGGGGCTTGGTCATCGATTGAATAATGTTCCTTCGCAGCTCTCAGGAGGAGAACAACAACGTGTATCAATTACTCGTGCCATTGCTCATAATCCAAAGATTCTCTTTGCTGATGAACCAACTGCGAACCTTGATAATGAATCTTCAAAGAAAGTAATGGAAATCTTTAAGGAGCTTCACGCTGCAGGACAGACTATTATCATGGTGACCCATGAAGAAGAGTTTGGTAACATGGCCCAGCGTATTGTGAAGCTTGATGATGGGAGAATTATTTCTGAAGGAAAATAAAAAATCCGAAAGCTTTAGCAAGCTCCAGATTTCTTCCCGATGACCGCGTTGCAGATTTTTGCATGACATGTGTCACAGGGGTGATTGCTTACTTCGAGTAATATGGTGACACCAACCTGAGCGAGCCAGTTTTCAATTTTCTGACCAGTGCTCGTGCAGGTGACACAGAATACATTACCCAAGCTTTGTTTGTAAGGATTCGGAACTTCAACAAGTTGGTGGAATCCTGAAGGTGCAGTGGTGTTTTCGGTGCGACGAAAGTTAACTGCAGGTGTCGGCTTTGCCGCAAGTATGATAGTCATTCTAAGATTTCATTTTATATGGTAAATAGTAGCTATGCAACCAAGTGATTGGGACAAAGAAATACTACTCATTGATAAGCCGGAAGGAATTACTTCTTTCGATGTTATACGTCGTATCAAGAGAATGATGAAAGATACAGGAATAGTGAAGCTTCCCAAGATTGGTCACGGTGGAACACTTGATCCGATGGCAACAGGATTGATGATAATCGGAATTGGAAAGGGTACCAAGAAGCTTAATGATTATTTGAAATTAGATAAAACATACGAGGCAGAAATTGCTCTCGGTATAAGAACTGATACGAGTGATATCACTGGTAATATTCTGGAAAGTATAAGTGATACTGAAATTGCAAAGTTGAATGTAAATCAAGAAAAGGTACAAGAAGTATTGAAATCTCTCGAGGGTGAGATTGAACTTCCCGTGTCTGTGTACTCAGCGTTGAAGCGATCAGGGAAGCGACTTTATGAATATGCTCGCGAGGGAAAGATTGATCAAGTAGAAATTCCAATTCGAAAAATGATGGTTCATAAAGCAGTGTATATTTCTTTTGATAACAATCAGAATAAAATAAAAGCAGCATTCGACGTGGGCTCAGGAACATATATCAGATCACTTGCAGAGGAAATTGGTAAGCGATTAGGTACTGTGGCAACACTTTCAGCCCTACGAAGAAGCAAAGTTGGGCAATTTGAGATTGGGGATGCCAAGCAGTTGAATTAGCGTTATACTAGTGTAGTATTAGCTAGTTAAAAATTATGAGAAAACTTACATTTGGAGAGTGGGTAGCAGTAGTAATTGCAGTAGCTGTGGTATCGTATTTCTTCTTCTTTAATGGAACAGTATTATCACTTAATGTTGATAATAATACTCCTGAACTAGGAACACGTCTTCCATCACAAGCTGTAGCAACAACAACTGTAACTACTCCGACAACAACGATGACAAATAATTCATATTCACTTCCAGGAATTCAAATCACTGATGTGGTAGTAGGAACTGGAGCAGAAGCAGTGGCCGGAAAGACCGTGGTAGTTAATTACACAGGAAAGTTCACTGATGGAAAGGTATTCGATAGTTCAATTCCACGTGGAGAACCGTTTGATTTCGTACTTGGTGCAGGCATGGTAATTGCTGGATGGGACGAAGGAGTAGCGGGAATGAAAGTGGGAGGAAAGCGAACATTGGTAATTGATTCAACTAAGGCATACGGACCAAATGATTATGGTCCAATTCCAGGTGGATCAACACTTGTTTTCGATGTCGAATTGCTTGACGTTCAAGATTAAAACTGAGATAATATCAGTGTAGGAAGCAACGAACGCTCGTTGAAAAGCCCCAAAGGAACTCTCCGTGTGGGGCTTTTCATATACCTCGCATATGACTCACACGGAGGGACGAGTGCAATTAGCACATCAGACGTTCGTCGCGTCTGATAACAACCCCTTCACCCGAAAAACATATGGGATTTTTTCGAGCGATTGGATTCGTCATTGTGCTGATTGCATTGAGGATTCTAATGAGTGAGGTCTTTCACGCATTAGAATCAGCCCTCGTGTCGTTCTTTGGGGCTTTGCAGCGTTTTGCGGAATTTGTTGATCCACATAGTTTCACTGCGAGTGGATTCGAATCCCTTGCACCACAAATGCCGCATTATTAGCTGAATGAACCGTCCTCCCACAATTGGACGGTTTTTCATTTGTGTGATTATATGAGTAGGTATGAAAGCGTTCATTTTAAGGTATACATTCAAGTCGAGACAAACTCCAACTGTGACAACACTAGTTACAATTCTGGAGGTTGCGGATCGGATTGACCATTGTTTCAGAAGTGCTGATTACTTTAGGAAAAATTTCCCAAATTCAAAATACGAAGCATTGATGCCTGATTTACCAATCGAGATTGCAACATCGGAAGCTGAGGGAACCATGCGAGTAATTACACATGTTGAAATATGTGGTGACTATTTGAAGCACGACGATTCAAAGTAGTGAATCGTTTTTATTTTATGTCATTCAAATTTGAAATTAAAAAGAAAATAGAAGGAAGTCTAGCGCGTGTAGGGGAGATTCATACTCCACATGGGATTATTCATACACCTGCTTTTGTGATTGTAGGGACCAAGGCGACAGTGAAGTCACTCACTCCAGAACAAGTAAAGGAACTTGGTGCAGAGACAGTGCTGGCAAATACATATCATTTATATTTAGAACCAGGTGATGAGCGGATTGCTCGTATGGGAGGATTGCACAAGGTGATGAATTGGCAGGGACCAACGATGACTGATTCAGGAGGATTCCAGGTGTTTTCTCTTGGTGCAGCATATGGAAAGAATATTTCAAAGCTTACTAAAGCAGGTGCTGAGCCAGAATTATTGCTACCAGAAGTGTCAGAAGAACTCGCGAAGGCAAAGCCGGCACAAATCAGTGAAGAAGGTGTGTCATTCAGATCACACATCGATGGGTCTTCACATTATTTTACGCCAAAGAAATCAATTGATATTCAGCATAATCTCGGAGCGGATATTATTGTGGCATTTGATGAATGCACTTCACCGAATGAACCGTTTGCTTATCAGCGACAAGCGCTCGATCGAACTCATCGCTGGGCAAAGGCGTGTCTCGCACACCATCTCTCGTCTCCTCAATCAGAATTGCAGGCATTATATGGAGTGGTTCAAGGTGGGAGATTCGAAGACTTGAGAAAAGAGTCTGCACAAGCATTAGTTGAAATGAAAGCTGAAGATGTGAAGGGGAATGTGCGAGGATTCGATGGGTATGCAATTGGAGGATCATTTGCAAAGGAAGATATGGCAACTGCGGTAGCGTGGGTGAATGGTGAATTACCAGAAGACAAACCGCGTCATTTGCTCGGTATTGGTGAGCCGGAAGATTTGTTCATGGGAGTAGAACAAGGATGTGACACATTTGATTGTGTTGCACCTACTCGTATCGCTCGCAATGGGCAGCATTATACAAAGACAGGGAAGATCAATATTCGCAATCTCGAATTCCGTGATGATCTCGGACCTGTTGATGAAGGTTGTGAATGTTATACCTGTAAGCACTATACTCGCGCATATGTCTCACATCTTCATCGATCAGATGAAATGCTTGCTGCAACATTGTCATCGATTCATAATCTCTACTTCATTGTGAATTTGGTGAAGCACATTCGACAGTCACTTATTGAAGGGAATTTTCAAGAATTCAAAACAGAATTTCTTAGTAAATACAAAACAAAATAAAAATCCTGACCTCAAGTGAGTGTAGGATCAGGAATTGTCCGCGGGAAGATTAATTGGAAGAGTTCCTTGTATGTTGCTTCCACTGCATTCGGATCTTTGGTTACCTTTTCTACTCGAGCGAACAGATCGATGTGAACCAATCCTTTTTGTTCCAGTTCCTCAATCGATTTGATGACGTAGTGTCTGTAGAAACCCTTTTGGGCCTGACCATTCAGTATGGCAAAGAATGCAAAATCCGCCGCACTGTCCATGAAGGTGGCGATATTTTCAACGGCTTGATCTTCGCTTACCTGGTCGTTCTTGGCAAGTAGCGGCACATGTTCTGAGACATATCGCACCAAGCCTTCTACCGCTGAGGAATAAGCACTGGTCAATGGGTAACAAATCTTCAGAAAGACGAGTCGAGGATTCGCAAGTTGATCGAAGGTGAAAAACGAAAATACACCTGAGGCGGATTTTGCTTGTTTTTCAATCTCTGGCATCGATTCTCCACGAAAGAATTTAACCAACTCACGTATCCTGTTATTAAAGAGCGTTGTTTTCATCATCATGACAATACCACCAAA
>JBDKLF010000018.1:0-15691 GCA_039795755.1 Candidatus Parcubacteria bacterium
TAAAAAAGGCGGGGGAACGTGAGTTCTCCCGCCTTTGGTGTTTTCTGCCAATACACTCTTCGCGCCCTAGTTCAACTTAATGGTCACTGTGGCACTTTCTCCTGGTTCAGTCCAGTAGAACCTCCATCTGCAGTCTTGGCCACGCTCCATAGTCGTGTGGGTGGGTTTCCCCAGCTCCATACGAAGAACGCGACTTTGATCCACTACGAGATTCCCGCCTTGGTAGACAGGCTTCCCGTTGAGAGGGATGTAGAGCCACACCACCTTGCCGGCTTGCGGATACTCCATGTATCCGTCCCAGCTTTCCTTATACACGCTTTGCAGCGGGTGGTCCGGAGTGATGTAGATGGTCTGGGGAATGTATCCCGACTTTCCCTCGTTGGTGAGGATGGTGCTGCTATGCTCACCGATAATACCCTTGAACCCGCTTGTGACGAAGTTCAGGGCAAGTGCGATGATTGCGATGAGGGCCGCTCCAGCGAGGAACTTTCCTAACCGCTCTTTGCCGACCACCCATAGCACCATGATGAGTAGTATGAGCCCACCGGTGATGTAGACCCAGAGTGGTAAGTGTCGCCACTGTCCACTCCGAATCCACTGCTCAATCTCCTTCTGGAAGTAGTAGGAAATGAATCCCACCACCGCCACGATGAAGAGCCAGAACCACAACGACGTCAGAATGTTCTTCTTGGTCGCAGATTCTTTTTCTTTACCCTTTTCCTTCTCTTTTTTGTCCTTGGGTTTTTCCTCGCCCTCCTTCTTTTTCAGAAGTTTCTTGAGGATTAACACCACGACAATTAGGAGTATGGTAGCCCCCGCTATCGCAGACCACGGCATCCACTTGATGCCCCAGTTCCAGATATTATCCCGGAACCAGTAGCCCAGCACTCCCGCTACCGTGAGGCAGAGGACGAGCCAGAGCCACCCTGATTTCCAGAGTGGCTTTCGTTTAGTGTCGTCGCCTTTTGGACGTTGCCACCAATCGGAGAACCACCCGAAGAATCCGAACCTCCACAGCAGAAGCAGTGGTGCGAGGGCAATAGTGCCCCACATCACATACTTCAACCAGAAGAGGTCGAGATGCTTACCTTTGATGTAGGTCGTCCACAGCCAGTAAAGGCCGCAGAGAACTCCACATACCACACAGAAGCCCATGACTTGCGCCAGGAACTTCTTGAATCCCTTTCCACCACTACTTGTCGTCGAGCTTGTTTTTCCGCCCGACTCAAAGATAATGAAGAGGATGATAACTACAATTAACGCAAGTGCAGCATGCGCCAGGTCTCGGTGACTCTGGTACCAGTTTTGAATATCTCCCATTTAAGGTGTTCCTGTTGGTTTTGTTGGTGGTGTTGGTATGGTTACTTGAGGCATGACGTTACCGCCAATCACCGCAAGTGATCCTGATGCCAGTTCGCGTGCTGCGAGCACGTTGGCTAGCTCAGGATTCTTTGCTATCGATGCAGCCAGTAGCTGAGCGTTCTTTGCTTCAATTTGACCACGTCTCTCCAGGGCATCATTTTTTGCCCCTTCGGTTGCCGTGATGGTTGCTGCCATTCCCTCTGCTTTCAACTTGTCGATTTGAAGTGTTGCTCTCTGTTTTTCAAGAGCAATCCTCTCATCTGCGAGTGCCTTTTGGCTCTCGCTAAGGTCGAATGCGACTACTGAGACTTCTCCAGTGCACATAATGCCACTGGTGTAGAGACCTGCCCCACCTCTGGGGTCAGTGTCTTTGAAGAACCTATTGAGTTCGCTGATTGGGTCAGGAGTAAAGTTCTGCGCGAGAAATTTGTCAAAATCATATCGAGCAAAAAAGTTCACTGCCGCACTTTCCAGTAGTAGATCAATTACTGCACTTATATCCGGGTTTGTTTCGAATATGTCGTGCGGGTCGATCACAATAAGTCCTTTTACGTAGAGGACGATGTCTAACTGCGTGCCGTGCATGATTTCTACTTGACGCAAAAACACAACACGGGTGATATCAACTCGCAGATCAGGAGTTGCTTCAGCGCTATGATCAGCTTTGTCGTAGGCAACCTTTGCAGAGATTTTGTCACCCTCTTTGAAGTTGAGGTTGATCCTTGTCTTCACTACGTTCACAGGCCTAAAGCTCGTGAACGGAATGAAACTTAAGAAATGTAAGTTTGCAACATTTGCCAGGATAGGAAAGATGAAAAAGTTCCACCAATTTTCTACCCATTCATCACGACTGACTATTTCATGTTCTGCCAACTCCAGCAGCCTTTGCTTTTTGGAGTATTTATTTGGCAGACTTTTAATTGCACCGACGATTTTTTTCTTGGCCGATTTGCTTGTCATCAGGTGCACCAGACGCTTATTCACATCCACTCGGCGAATGTGATTGTCGGGAATTTTACTGAAGGTGAACGACGCGTAGAATACGAGAAGTCCAGCGATTGCGAGCACGAATAGGATAGTTTCCATTTTTTGTTTTGAGTGTATTGGTTGTTTCAAAGAACAGGTGGGGGAGTTGCGTGTGCAACACCCTGTTCAGGTTTTGCTGTCTATTATATCATATTTAATACTATTGTCAAGTAGAGGAATAGCAAAATAACCTTGTTTTGTAAGGGTAGAATAAAAGCCCGCTTTGCTGCAGGCTTTTATCTATAACTTGTATAAAGTATTCCGAATTTTGTGCGCCTAGTAGGATTCGAACCTACGACCGTTCGCTTAAGAGGCGACTGCTCTACCGACTGAGCTATAGGCGCGTGAGTAAAAATGTAACACATAATGTTAAAAAAATAAAGTGATTTGAGAGGAGGTACGGTGATAGATGGAAAAAATGCACAATTCGTGTATGATACATTTCACGCGCGGGTGGCGTAATGGTAGCCGCGCCAGTCTTAGGAACTGGTGGAGCAATCCGTGGAGGTTCGAGTCCTCTCCCGCGCACAAGGACAAACCAGCTTCGCTGGTTTTTCTTTTTGCGCGGAGCAAGCGGTAGCTTGCGTGAGAGGACTCGAAAAGGCTGAGTGTATCGCACGGAACGAAGTGAGTACGATACGAAGCCTGTACTGCGCCTGTAAGGCGAGAGTTCTCTTATTCTGCTATAATCCTTTTCATGTTCACCGAATCACACAAAGCTATTGCACAAGAAATCTGGCAGGCTATTACTGCAGCAAAGAATATTCTTTTGCACTGTCATCCTTCACCAGATGGTGATTCAGTAGGAAGTTCATTATCGATGTATCATGCACTCAAGAGTGTTGGCAAGAATGTAACTCCGATATGGGGTGATTCAGGACCAACTTCACAATTTTCTTTTGTTCCTGGATGTGATCAAATTGTTGCAAAGAATTTTTTTGAAGTTAATCTCTCACAGTATGACCTCTTTATCGCACTTGATAGTGGATCGATTGATATGATTTCAAAGAAAGGTGAAGTAAAGATCCCTGATCATATGAAGTTGGTGGTAATTGATCATCATGCTTCCAATGCTCGCTATGGTGCTATCAACCTCGTGGTAGATACGTATCCTGCAACCGCTCAAGTTAATTACGAATTATTCTCATTGTGGAATATTGCTATCACTCGTGAGATTGCTCAGTGTCTCATTCTTGGGATATTTACTGATACAGGTGGATTCAAGTATCGCGGAGTGACTTCACGAACATTCGAGATTATGGCAGCACTTAGTCAAATCGAGCCAGAATTCGATCGAATGATTTCTGAGCTAGAGAACAACAATGAGTACGCTCGAGTGGTGTTCATGGGAATTGCATTGCATTCAATCAAAATGTTTTTTGATAATAAAGTTGCGGTCTCAATTGTGACCCATGATCAGTTATTGCAGAATAATATTCCAGAAGAAGCGACGCACAAGCAAGGTGTAGCAAATACCCTCAAGTCAATTCGTGGAGTTGAGGTGGGTGTGCAATGTACCGAGATTGCCCCTGATGTGGTGAAGTTCAGCTTCCGTTCACGAGAGGGACAACGTTTCGATGTAAGTGCACTTGCGGTAGCATTGGGAGGTGGGGGACACAAAGCTGCCGCAGCGACGGTGGTCAAGATGCCTCTCGCAGAGGCAGTGCCTCGATTGTGTGAGGTGATGAAGCAGCTCTATCCTGATCTCGCATAATTTGCTAGTATGGTTCGCAGTGCGACACAAGGCCACGTAGAAAAGTGGTAATTCGGAGATCTGCAAAATCTCTATGCGTGAGTTCGATTCTCACCGTGGCCTCAATTAAAGAACTCTCACGTTCTTTAATAATATTTGCCCGAGTGACGTAATTGGTAGCCGTAGTCGACTTAAAATCGGCGGCCGTAAGGCGTGTGGGTTCGATTCCCACCTCGGGCACTAAAAGAAAAACCTCCATAATGGAGGTTTTTCTTATTCCACACCCAATTCATCAATCTTTCTCGCGAGCTTTGAGCCCTCGTCAATCTTGAAGGTAAATACGGGAATCTTTCCGTTCTGAATCTTTGATTTTACGAATTCACGGAAGTCTGAGAGTTGGCGAGAGAGGAAGTCCATTACAGCCTTTTCCTGAGTCTCAGGAAGTACAGAAATAAATATCGTTGCATGATCTTCATGATCAGCAAGACTCATACGAGTCACGGTGATGAGTGAGTTACGGTTAGACTCGCGTGAAATAAATTCTGCAGCGAGCTCCTTCATATATTCTTCTCTTTTTTCGTGACGATGGTTCATATTATTTTTCGATCATTCTACATGATTCAAGTTTGTCTCCTGGAGCAACTTCGATTTTTGCATCAAGCATCAGTCCACATTCTGTACCTTCATTGACTGCACTTGTCTTGATCTTTTGGCTTTGTAATTCACGAATGTGACCGCGGCCGATTTCATTATCTCGTCGCATGATTTTGACCGGAGCGTCTACTTCAATGATTCCCATTTCTACGCGACCACCAATCACTTGCTTGTCTTTCATCTTACTGAAGAACTTGAGCACTTTGAGTGTTCCGCAATGTTCCTCAACCATTTTCTTTGGTGTTCGAGCAATGAGTAATTCTTTGAGATAATCAGCCAATTCATAGATAATGCCGAATGACTTGATCTCGAGACCGTGTCGTTCGCGAAGTGCATCTGCTTGCTTGTCGATAGTAACTGAGAATCCGACAATGATAGTTCCTTCTTTTGCCATAGCAATCTTTGCATCTGTCTCTCTAATATCACCCACACCAGTGTGAACGATTTTGTACGAGATGCGATCATTGTTAATTTTTGCGATTTCGTGAAGAATAGCATCGATAGCGCCTTGAGCATCGGCTTTGATTACTACCGGGATATGAGCCTCTGAAGTTGGAGTAGTGATTACTGCTTGAGTATTGGCTCCATGTGAGCCAGATTCCTTGTAAGCAGTTGCTTTTTCCATTGCTTCATTCTTGTTCTTTGCAATAGTGAAAATATCACCTACGTCTGGAAGTTCACTCCATCCAGTGAGACGAACAGGACTTGAAAAGGTTGCAGAAGGAATTTTCTTTCCTCGGAAATCTTCGATATATCGAACGGGTGCCCAAGCCTTTCCGCAGACAATGAAGTCGCCACACTTGAGCGTTCCGTCTTTTACGATAAGTGTTGCGTTTGTTCCAGTTTTCTTGTCCGTATGAGCTTCGATAACAATTCCTTCAGCACTGTTAGTAACAAGTCCTGTATGACCAAGTACGTCAGTGGTGAGCAAAATCATATCAAGAAGGTCAGGAACTCCTTCACCGGTCTTTGCAGAAATAGGTACTGAAGTAATATCTCCACCATATCCTTCTACATATATTTCATGTTCAGCGAGGCTTTGCTTCGTCTTCAATACATTTGCGTTTGGTTTATCAATCTTGTTGATTGCCACGAGGAAGGGAATACCAGCACTCTTGATAGCTTTGAGGGCATCGAGTGTTTGAGGCTTCACACCGTCTTCTGCAGAGACAACGAGTACTGCAACATCAGCTACACTTGCGCCACGCATACGGATCTTTGAGAATGCTTCATGTCCAGGAGTGTCGAGGAAGGTGATTTTTTTCTCAGAACCATCGGCAACTTTGTGCAATACTTCGTAGGCACTGATACGTTGAGTGATTCCACCTTCTTCACCTGCGGCGGTGTTGGCGGTTCGAATATAGTCAAGAAGCGTCGACTTACCGTGGTCGATATGTCCCATAACTGCTACTACTGGTGGACGAGGAATTGATGCCATTAACTGAGTTTGCACGATTCTTTGGCTTTTGACAAGGCTTCTTGCTCTTCTTCTGTTAATTCGAATTCAGAAACAAACTTTACAATTGGTTTTGCATAGACACTCATTCTGTCGCGAGCATGTAATGAAGAGATGATTACGCCAGTACCTTCCTCATTGAGAAATGCAGTTGCAAAGCTTTGGAAGCCTCCAGATCCATCACCTTGGAATGGATTGAATCGGATAGTGTGCATTCCACGGAGACTTGTCTTGAGGCGCGCTTCAACTGCACGAAGATATTCTTCGAGGTCTTTGCGGAAGGTATCGAATCCTTTCATATCAGCGACTAATTGGGTCACGCTTGCACCGAGATCCTTGCTTGCTCCTCGTAATACTTTCTTTGTATTGAAGTGGGTAACAATAGAAATAATTAATGAGATAACAGCGATGCCGCATCCTGCAAGTGCAATATAAGTAAGGGTAGTGATGTCATTGAGATTCATAGGGAATTTATTATAACCAATTTTGTGATAATGTGTAGGTATGTTCAAGTGGTTACAGACAACTGTATATGCTGACACTGCTGCGGCAACTCCGGTATCCAAGCGAGTGCAGCAAGCAATGCGACCATTTCAAGCTGAAGTGTTTTATAATCCTTCATCGCTCTATCCTACTGCACGAGAAGCAAAACAAGCGGTAGATACTGCGCGTAAGTCAGTGGCCGAGCTCATGTCGGTACAGCCACAGACAATCGTATTTACTTCAGGTGGTACTGAGTCTGCTCATCTTGCGATACAAGGAGTGATTGGAAAAGCTCGAGAGAAGGGGATTGCTATTCCGCATATCATTACCACAAGTTTCGAACATCCTGCAGTACTTGAACTTGTGCGATCACTTCATACTCAGGGAATCATTGCGCTCACTGAAGTTGCTCCTCAAGAAAACGGAATTGTGAAAGTACAAGATGTATTAGATGTTCTACATACTGATACTGTACTCGTATGTTGTATGCTGGTGAATAATGAATTGGGAACCATTCAGCCTGTTCGCAAGATAAGTGCTGAGGTGAAGAAATTTCGTGAGATGAAACACTCAGTATATCCACTTATCTACACTGATGCAGCGCAGGTACCACAAGCATTGGGAATCAATCGAGATCAATTGGGAGCAGATCTTGTATCATTTGATGGTGCAAAGATCCATGGACCAAAGGGTGTTGGATGTCTTTATATAGAACAACATGTTCCTATTGCTCCTATTCAATTAGGAGGAGGGCAAGAATCAGGAATGCGAAGCGGAACAGAACCAGTTGCACTGATTGTCGGATTTGCAGAAGCACTCAAAGAAACTATTGAAATTCAGAAATCACAAATTGAATTACATACCACTGTACAGAAATATTTTTTGAAGCAGCTCGAGCAAAGTGGTCTAGAATATGAAATTAACGGAAGTACAAAAGCAGGAGAGCGAATTCCACAGAATCTCAATGTGTGTTTCAAGAAAGCTGGAACATCAATTAATTCAGAATTTCTTACTATTCAGTTGGGGGAGAAGGGGATTATGGTAAGTCCTGGTGCATCGTGTACGAGTAACAAGACCGATAGTGCTTCACAGTCAGTAGAAGCAATTGGTAAGCCTTCATGTGCATCTTCTTCAATTCGGTTTACGTTTGGAAGAAAAGTTACATGTAAGCACATTGACGTAATCATTAAGTCTCTCAAAACACTGTTGTCTAAATAAAAAAGTTCCCGTGAGCTGGTGTGTACACTTTGTATTTTTTGTGTTAATGTTTGTGCCGCGTTAGATCTTTAATTTATGAAAACCGTACTTGGCCTCATGGCCTTTTTACTCGTCGTGACAGGTGCTCTTGCAGCACCTGTTGTCACTATTCACGCCACCGCTAAAAAAGGTGGGGGCTTAACCGAAGCAGAGGTTCGGTCGGGACAAAATGTCTCGATTGTCACCCCTGCAGAAGCGGGAAGCATCATTGCTGCCGGCTTTGGCAGTGAAATCGTTGTCACTGAAAACGGCAACCGAATCGATGGAAGTTGGGCTCTTACGAGCTTTGTCTATACCATCAGAATCAACGGAAGCGTTGCTCTCGATGGTGCAGGCAACCCTATCTTCATGCGCCAATTTGGTGCATTTAATGATGTGGGTAGTGCTCTCCCTGATTTTCGTGGCTTCAACACTGCATTTGTTCTGTCAGTGCCCTACGGCACTCAGACGAGTGGTGGAGCAACGCTTACGAAAACCAACTCATTTGTTTTGTTGGCACAGACTCTTTCGCTCGGGGGAGCGAATCGTCCACTTCTAGCTCAGCCGGGCGATTACTACTCAATTGAGTATGGAATTACCGGCACCGTGAACGGAACACCGTTCAATGTCAAAGCTACCTCAATGGTAGTGGTCGGCATTCAGAGCGTCTGGCTCGATCTGAGAACCAATGGACAAGGGAATGAAGTTTCATGGTCAGATGGAAGTCCACTGGTCCGAGATCCGGCAGTTGTGGAGGAAGGGAATACTACGGACTTTGTGCGAGGTGTTCGCATTGCACCTACTGGTGTAGGCAGGCAATACATCCTCGTCGGTTGGGAGGCAACTACCGACCTTGTTGCTCAATCTTGGGCACCTTGGAATACAACAGTTCAGAGCGGCATACTCGGTCCTGACGGATCGGGAGTGCTTAACTTCAAGGCAGTCGGAGGTCTTGTTGGTCCACAAAAACGGTTCTTCCGACTGAGGTATACTTCGGTGGAAACATTGTCTGAAGGCTAATCGGCCGACAGCAACATTCACAGTCAGTACGAGTACCCACTTGTATATGACTTTTTATATTGAATGTAATAACATTCAAAAAATTAATTAACAAAATTACAAAATTCACATGATACACAGAATTAACATAGTGCTTGCAGCAATGATATTAGTAGTAGGTCTCGGTCACTTTGCTTTTGCAAGTGAAGTGGTTTTCACTCCAGAAAACACATTCGAAGCGTGTCACGATCTCATTGATAATGATGGTGATGAAGCAACTGATGAATCTGATTTTGATTGTGCCCCATTTGTCGTCATTGAACCAATTGAAATTCCTGGTTGTACTGATCCTGAAGCTACTAACTTCAATCCAGAGGCAAATCGCTTTGACGAAAGTTGTACTTACGAAGAAGGATCTGAGTTTACTCCAGAAAACACTGAACTAGCATGTCACGATCTTATTGATAATGATGGTGATGAAGCAACAGATGAGGCAGATGTAGACTGTGCTGAATTCTTTACTCCACAAGAAGAAACACCAACGGATACTGGTTCACACCGAAGAAGTGGACGATCTACAGGTGATGCTTCACAAGGAGAAGTACTCGGTGCATCTACTGATGATGTGTGTGATGCGCTTCCATATATCAGTTCATATCTCCGAATGGGACAAGATAACAATGTTGAAGATGTGAAGAAATTGCAGATGTTTCTAAATGATCACATGAATCTCGACATTCCTGTTACCGGATTCTTCGGTCCGTTGACACAAGCGGGGGTCAATGCGTTTCAGATTAAATACAAGGAAGATATTCTTCAGCCATGGGTTGATGCCGGTCAGCTTGAAAGTGCTGATGTTCCGACAGGATATGTGTACAAGACAACATTGTGGAAAATTCACAGTCTTATGTGTGCACAAACAACACTTCCTAAGCCAGAACTCAAGTAATACTTAAGGTATACTGTATTCATATGAAGAAAGCTCGTCCATATATTGTAACAATAAGTATCATACTTGCATTTGTTGGTGCAGTGTTTTTGCTTCGTGCAATCGAAACTAAACATTACGAGAGAAGTGCTACTGCAGCAGTAAGTAATGCTGAGCTTATTGAATTTACGAACAATGAACGAGCGGAGCGAGATTTGGATCTCCTTGCAACAAGCACACTCCTTAGTCAGGCAGCACAAGAAAAGGCAGAAGACATGGCGAAGAGAGAATACTTCGCACACTATACTCCTGAAGGTGATGCGCCATGGTATTGGCTCAAGCAAGTAAGCTATGCTTACACGCATGCGGGTGAGAACCTTGCGGTGAATTTCCGCGATTCCAAAGACGTTGTTGAAGCATGGATGGACTCACCGACACATCGAGCAAATATTCTCAAGAATGGTTACGATGAAATTGGGGTAGGGTATGCAGAAGGTAAGTACAAAGGCCATGATGCTATATATGTGGTTCAATTCTTTGGAACACAAAGCACTTCAACCGCATTTTCTACGGTAGGGGCTGGTGCAGGAGAAGGATTTGCGGGGGTCTTGGATAAGGTAAGAAGTATCTACATCTCCTTTATGTACGGTGTCGAAAACTCGAGTACTCATTGGGATAATCCTGACCTTCCATAAAGCTTCCTTGTGGGTTATGATACCCGCATGGAACACTTTACCAAGCAACAACTTATTCTCCTTATGCTCTTGGTAGCGTTTGTTACCTCTATTGTTACAGGTATTACCACTGTCTCACTTATGGCTCAGGATCCTCAAGGAGTTACTCAGACTATTAATCGCGTGGTAGAACGAACAATCGAAAAGGTAAATGATGCCAATAACGGTGCAAGTGTTGCTGCACCTGCAAAAGAAGTGACGGTGGTGGTAAAAGAAGAAGAATTTGTTACTCAAGCAGTGCAAGAAGCTCATGATGGTATTGTGCGCATCAAGAATAAGAAGGATGGTGCATTACTTGGACTCGGAGTAATTATTAATTACGACGGTACTATTATCGCTGACAGAACTGCAACTGTTTCATTCCGAGAATATAGTGGTGTCTATCAAGGAATTGCGTATGACATTGTTCCTGATAAACAAGACAAGAAAGCAGGAATCATTACCTTTAAGTTCAAAGACGGAGTACCTCCAACAGTGAATCCAATTCGAGTGGCGACTGCTGATGCGGCGGCAGGGCAGAGTATTATAGCAGTAAGTGGAGCTGATCGTGATGTGGTATCAATTGGAATTATCTCAAGTCTTGTCTACGAAAGTCAGACAAGTGATGTGTTGTATGCAATTGATACAACGGTGTCACAGGATGCACTACTCTCGGGAACTCCACTCATGGGCCTCGATGGGACTTTGATTGCTCTCAAGATTGGAAAAGATGCTCAAGAACAGGATATTTTGATGCCAATCGCCCGTATTATGGCTGCTTTGGACACACTCGCAAACACTCAATAAGTGTGATATAATGGTGCTCATATGCCACCATTTAACCATTTCACTACAAAAGCTCGAGACGCTATACGTCGTGCTCATGAGCTTGCAATAGAACGAGGACAAAACAGTGTGAATTCACTGCATTTGCTTACTGCATTGGTGATGCAGGAGGAGAGTTTGGTCATGGTAATTCTCGAAAAGCTTGAGGTTGATACACTCTTGCTTACTGATACCCTCATTGAATCAATCGAAGGTTCAGAAGTGTCACAGACAATTTCACCTTCATATCAGATGTATCTTGCACAAGACGTTGCGCAAGTAATTGAACAAAGTACCAAGATTGCTGCCGGTATGAAAGATGAATTCGTGTCTGTTGAACATATATTTATTTCAATGTTCGATGTTACTGGAAAGGCAAAAGAAATTCTCGCCAAATTCAAAATCGTCCGTGATGATGTGGTTCGTATGCTTGAAGATGTGAAGAATCACAAAGGTGACGCTACACAAATCAAAAAGCCAAAATCATTACTTAAGTTCACTCGAAGTCTTACTCGTCTCGCAAAAGAGAACAAACTCGATCCGGTAATCGGACGAGATGATGAAATCAATCGCATCATCCAAATACTTTCTCGAAGAACCAAGAATAATCCTATGCTCATTGGTGAAGCTGGTGTAGGTAAAACTGCTATTATTGAAGGTCTTGCGAATCGTATGGCACAGGGTGATGTTCCTGAATCGCTCAAAGATAAAGAACTCGTGTCGCTTGATCTCGGTGCGCTTGTTGCGGGTACAAAGTACCGTGGTGAATTCGAAGAACGTCTCAAGAATATTCTCAAAGAAATTGAAAAGTCTAACGGAAAGGTCATTCTTTTCATTGATGAAATACATACTATCGTAGGAGCAGGAGCCGCTGAAGGATCGCTCGATGCTTCGAATATGTTGAAGCCTGCACTTGCTCGCGGAGAACTACGTGCAATCGGTGCAACCACTCTTAAGGAATATCAGAAGCATATTGAGAAGGATCCTGCACTCACACGACGATTCCAGCCCGTCTATGTAAACGAGCCATCAATCGAAGATGCAGTTGCAATTCTCCGAGGACTCAAAGAAAAGTATGAACTCTATCATGGTGTACATATTACCGATGATGCTATTATCGCTGCAGTAGAATTCTCTTCACGATATATTAGTGATCGATTCTTGCCAGACAAGGCAGTTGATCTCATTGATGAAGCTGCTTCTGCACTCAAGATTTCACTTGAGAATATGCCACCAGAACTCGAAGATTCTCGACGAAGAATTATGCGACTCGAAATCGAACGAGAAGCAATCAAGCATGAAGCACAAAACGCAAAGACTAAGGAGCGTATTACAAAAATCGAAAGAGAAATTGCTGATGTGAAGGAAGAAACAGCTGAAGTTGAATTGCGATGGAAGAACGAAAAGGAATTGATTTCTGATATCAAAATCATCAAGAAAAAGCTCGAAGAATTGCGACTTGCAGCTGATCAGGCTGAATCACAAGTAGATCTCGCCAAGGTAGCTGAAATTCGCTATGGGCAAATTCCTATGCTTCAAAAAGATCTTGATACCAAAGCAAAGAAACTCAAGAAATTACAGCAAGGTCATCGATTACTCCGTGAAGATATTACTGAGAACGATATCGCTGCAATTGTGTCTCGATGGACAGGAATTCCAGTGAACCGAATGCTTGAAGAAGAAATTGCCAAGCTCTCTCGAATGGAAGAAGAACTTACCAAGCGTGTAGTAGGACAGAATGATGCAGTAAAGAAAATTGCTGATACCATCAAGCGATCACGAGCTGGTGTTGCCGATCCGAACAAGCCAATTGGATCATTCATCTTCCTTGGACCAACAGGAGTAGGAAAGACCGAGCTTACCAAGGCACTTGCAGAATTCTTGTTCGATGATGACAAATCGCTTATTCGAGTGGACATGTCTGAATTCATGGAGAAGCATTCGGTATCAAAGCTCATAGGAGCTCCAGCGGGATATGTTGGCTATGAAGAAGGTGGTCAGCTTACAGAAATGGTACGACATCGACCGTACTCAGTGATTCTCTTTGATGAAATTGAAAAGGCTCATCCTGAAGTATTCAATATTCTTCTTCAGGTGCTTGATAATGGACGATTAACTGATGCAAAGGGGCGATTGGTGAACTTCAAGAATACCGTGATTATTCTCACTTCAAATATCGGAGCAGAATATATCGACAAGATGGAACAGATTGGATTCGCTACCAAGAGTGATGAGCAGACTGATTACAACAATGCGAAGTCAAAGGTGATGGGTGCTCTCAAGGATCATTTCCGACCAGAATTCCTCAACCGTCTCGATGACGTGATTGTATTCGATATTCTTTCTGAACAAGCGATTCGAAATATTGTATCAATTCAGGTAGGACTCGTAGCGAAGCGTCTTGCTGACAAGGAGATTACACTCGTGGTGAGTGAGGATGCTTTGGCATTTCTTGGTAAGGAAGGATATAACCCACAATATGGTGCTCGACCACTCAAGCGCTTGATTCAGAACAAGATCCTTACTCCAATTGCTGACCTGATTATCTCAGGAAACCTCATTGCAGGGAGTGTGGTTCAGGTGGGAATCAAAAAAGATGAATTCGTCTTTGAAGTTAAAAAGGGAAAGAAAGTATCTCAGAAGGTGGACAAATTGGCTACAATCTCTTAGTATAGTAGAACTGCGCAGGTGGCAGAGCGGTCAATTGCAATAGACTGTAAATCTATCGCCCTATGGGCTACGGGGGTTCAAATCCCTCCCTGCGCACAATAAGAAAAGCCGCGAAAGCGGTTTTTTGTATATATGAGCAAGGTGCCTTGCAACCTTTTATTTCATATGCTAATCTATCTTAACTATGTCACAAGACCGACTTATCAAATTGCGAAACAAGGAATCTGGCGAGGTTATTTATACAACCAAGAACAAGAAGCTTGTTACCAAGAAAATCAAACTCAAGAAGTTCAGCTCAAAGCTCCGAAAGCGAGTTGTCTTCGAAGAAACAAAGAAATAACAAAATGCCGCTCATATCGAGCGGTTTTTGTTTGATAAAACATACAAAGTGAAGTAGTATGATTCCTACGCCGTTGTAGCTCAGCTGGTAGAGCACTCCATTGGTAATGGGGAGGTCACGGGTTCAATCCCCGTCAACGGCTCAAAGATGTGCTTGTGGATAACGACTTGAATTAAATAGTAGAAGGAGTAGCATTATAGACGGAAGGGACCTGTCACTAAGTTCAGACAGTAGATGATGCGCACGGTGGCAAAGCCAGGTAAGTGTGGCAGGTTCCTTCCATAGATTTTGATCCTTTTTTGAATATAAAATGTTCTCGGGGGGAGGATTCCGACCAAGCGCAATAGAGGGTGGTCACTAGGCGCGCTTGGTCGGATTTTTTTTATTTGTGATATATTGTTCTCATGAACGAAAAGGAACAGATACAACAACAGATTGATACTCTCGAAGCAGAAATGGGGAATCCTGACTTCTGGACGAACAAAGATCGTGCTCAAGCAAAAATCAAAGAGCTTCAAGAACTCAAAGAAAAACTCTCTGGAGTAGGCAAGTATGACAAAGGTGACGCGGTGATGACTATCATTGCAGGAGCGGGAGGGACTGATGCAGAAGACTTTGCCGCAATGTTGCTTCGTATGTATGTGAAGTATTTTGAAAAAAATAATTTCTCTTTTTATAACTTACACGAAAACACGAATGATCACGGTGGCTATCGTAATATCACTATAGAAATTCATGGCAAGCATGTATACGGAACTTTGAAAAACGAGTCAGGAGTGCATCGTTTAGTGAGAACATCACCTTTTAATTCAAAAGGCCTGAGACATACCTCATTTGCAATGGTGGAAGTGATTCCAAAATTCGAGAAAACAGATGCGTCTCTTGTTGAGCTCAAGCCAGAAGAATTGCAGATTGAGACTGCCAAGTCGGGTGGTCCAGGTGGGCAGAATGTGAACAAGCGCGAGACAGCAGTGCGTGTGGTACATCTTCCGACCAAGATCGCAGTGCATGTTGATGGTGAGCGGTCACAAGCTCAGAACAAAGAAAAAGCACTTGATATGATTCGAGCAAAGCTCTTCGTACGAATGGAAGAAGAACGAAAAGCAAAAGAAGCAGGAATGTATATTAGTAAAACAACAGAAATCGAATGGGGTAATCAGATCCGCTCATATGTGCTTCATCCGTACAAAATGGTCAAAGATCATCGAACAGATATAGAGACATCTGATGTTGAAGGTGTGCTTGAAGGGGAATTAGATGCTTTCATCGATGCGGAGAAGGGGTTATAATGAATCAATATGATTTA
>JBDKLF010000019.1:0-14242 GCA_039795755.1 Candidatus Parcubacteria bacterium
TGTAGTCTCCGTTCTGAGCTGTTGTTGAGTATTTATTCCCCATCCACATGTCTGCGGAAGGGTAAATGACGAGTGAATCTTCTCCTTTCGCCTCAATGAAGAGGAAAAAGGAAACAACGAATGCAACTAACTGACGTGTATTCATGACTGAGTTTTGGTTTTTGTGTTGAGCGATGTAAAAGAGCTTACATCTGTGAGACAGTATAAAAAACCTGAGATAAAATTCTCATAAAGTATTCATGAGGTTATGCACAAGTAGTTGCCCTATTTCCCTGCTTCAATTTCCACAAAGAATGTTGATCCCTTGCCTATACCATCTGATTCTGCCCAAATTCTTCCATTGTGCTTTTCAATCATCTGTTTTGCCACATAGAGACCAAGACCAGTTCCAATTACGTTTGCATCATTAGCATTCTCAGCACGTACGAACTTAGCAAAGAGCTTCGGTAGTGCTTCTGGACTGATTCCCACACCAGTATCTTGCACAGAGAACCGATACTTCGTTCCAAGTTGTTCAACCTTTGCATGTACCCAACCTTGCTTTGTGTACTTCACTGAGTTATCAATAAGATTATTCATTACCTGCTTAATCTTGGCTGCGTCACCACGGAGCGGCATTGCTGCATCTGGAGTTTCAAGTTTGAATTCAAGTTTTGAGCCCTCAATGTTTGGAGTAAGCTCGTTCACAACATCTTTAACAAGATCCTTAAAGTCAAAGTCACTAAAGGTAAATTTCATAGTTCCAAGTTCAATTCGTGTCACATCCAAGAAATCTCCCACGATTTGAATAAGTGATTGGGTTGAACTGTAGATTCGGCGAAGTGGCTCCTTCATGTGTTCCTGTAATTCTCCATAATCACCATCAAGAATAAGTGTAATGTAGCCTTTAATTGCAGTCATTGGAGCTCTTAGTTGATGCGAAGCAAGTGATACGAATTCAGTCTTTTGCTTATCAAGTACCTTGAGTCGTTCGTTTGCTTTTTCAAGCTGTCCCTTCTGACTTTGAATAAGCTCTCTTGATTCGATTTCATTACGCACGCTTCTAATAAGGAATCTTCCAAAGATGATTACAAGAAGTAGAGTAACCCCGGTAAGGATTATTGCAGCCTCACTTTGCGCAAAGAAAAATTGAGAGGCAACAAGTGTTATAAGTGTCGCAACAATGCCTTGAGTTGTAAATACTTTAATATCAAATGCTTTGTATTTAATAATTAAATATCCTAGATATATAAGCAAAATTGGCATCCCAAACAAACCGTATATTTCATAGTTATATGCAGATTCAACGGCAGCGTAGTTTACAAGCAGGTTTACTGAGAGTGTTGCACTAAAGAAAAAGAATAGGAACGTAATTATTCCAATACTACTTAATAAAACTTTGCTCTTCTCTGTGGTCTTTCTATATTGAAATATCGAAAAGAATATTGATACAACTACAAATATTCCCTCCACATAATAAGGATATATTGCAATCAACTCATCCTCAATCGCTTCACATGTATTTGCGTCGAAGCTTGTTAAGTTGTGGCCGAAAAAAGTCCAGATTATTGTTGGAGAAAGTGCAAGTAAACAAAGTAATTTTTGCCAAAGCGGTAGATCGTTATTTGTAGTAAATGTATATAAGAAATAGTATGAGAAAAAGAAGAAAAGAAGTGCAAACAAATCAACAAGACTCCAAGAAAACATTACCTTGTCAGATCCAAGAAATGCAAACCACGATGCTAGGTCAAGGAAACACCATGCAGCAAAACACAAACAAACAGCAAAGAGTGTAAAACTTTGAATCCTCCTATCTCTTATCCAAACGTAACCTCCAAACAATATTGCAACTAACGCAGTTGGAATATGAGAATACAAAATTAAACTAACAGGGACTTGGTTTATCAAGAAGTCGTAGCAATATTTTACATTTACAAGTATGTCCATAGAAATTTATTTTGTTACAGTTGACGTTGATTTTACTAATTTAAAGTCAGGTTCATTATCAGAACTTTCACTTGAGCATATCTCACCTTCATCGAGACTTGCTTCCGAACAATTTATTTCCATGCAACTTTGAAAGTCACTACATTTAAAATTTTCACATGAATGTTCTTCAAGGCATGCTGGTGCATACTTTTTTAGAATACTGATTTTTTTGTATGGTTCCTGATCACACTCTGAATCAATTTCGGTATTACAATCAGACACGAAGCATTGTTCAATTTCGGTATTACAGTTCACTGCTACGTTTATTACAAAATTTTTATTTATTACAAAGTCGTTAAATCTATACCAGATTAAAGTTGAAATCAGAATAGTTATTAATAAAATAAGATACGTAGGATTTTTGTGCATTACATAAATAGTATCAAATGTACTATTTTAATCCAGTTAGTTTTTCACTACTTATTTTTTCTTTCACAAAACATTTATCTTCTATAGGGTGACACATCCAAAAATCATCACCCTCAATATCAGTGGGCTCCAGTGCAACAATCAGAGGTTTTTTACCAGTTTTTTCGTATACTTCAATAAAAGCTGGTAGTACAACATTCTTTGTAAATTCGATTTCTTTTTCGTTAATCATAAAGTTTTCGAATAATATTCCATGCGTTGTTATTATTTCAAAGAATGACTTGTAATATTCCTTTGCTCTCCCCCCATGAGCCTGAATCCAATCTGACATGTCAAAAACTTCATATGGAATAGTTGGGAAGTTTTTTTTAAGCAATTCGTGATGGAAATCCACAAGCTTTTCTCCCCAAATTGTTTTAATTTCTGAAATCGACTTATTGTTTGATTCGTTTACGTCGATAATTGTTTTATATTCAACTCTGTTTGAGCCAGTACTATCCTTTCCTTTAAAAAAACATAGCTTGCCAAGTAAAAGTTTAGCCTGATTTTGAGATGTGAATCTGTCAGAATTATATTCAAGTATAATAGGTTTCAACTCAACAGCATCAGTGATACTAAAAAATCTTCGAAGTTCGTAATTTGATGCTCCTACATGTCTGAAAATTACAGCCTGAAGATGATTTTGGCACAAAACAGAAGGTATATTTGAGTTACCGTTTAGTTTAACCTCCTTCTCTCGTTTTTTTAATTCAGCAACTGCCTCCCGAATTGGTGTGTATAAAAATTTATTAAAAACATCATGATCCAATGTTATCTCCTCTATTTTTTCTGTAAGGCTCATTTTATTTAAATAGAAGATAGGTTCCGATAAGGATAATTAATATAGAGATTGCTTTATGAATGATGTGTCGTGTTGTAATTTTTTCCTGCGAAATATGTGGGAAAAACATTGTCATTATTATTCCCATTGCGAAAACAAATACTGGTTGGAACGATCCTATTAGTAGAACTACTGCGATTGGAGCCAATAATAGTGCGTAGTTCGTGCACATGTTTCCAGCCAAGGTAAGTACCTCGCTTCCAATATTTAAACCTAGAATTTGGAACCTTCTATTTTTATGATAAATAATCTTGAAAAAATCGGTTCTAAATTTCTTAAAAAACACTAAAAGAAAAAGACCGAAAGTGAGTAAACCTAAATGTTCCCAAAAAGTTGATTTGAGAAAACCGGCATCAATCGCAATTAACTTAAACATAGTCTCGTAAAGTGCAAAAAGAATACCGTTACAAAGCATTAGTAGGAAAACTTTTCCTTTCAGCTTGAGCTTCTCTTCCTCAGCAAATTCAAGTGATATTATTACAGCACCAAGAATCGTCACTAAAGATCCAATAATTTGCAGTGTTGTAAGTTTTTCATTTAGAAAAAAGAATCCAAATATAAAACCAAAAACAGGAATCATTTGCATTAAAGGAACAACTATAGAAGCTTCCTCTTCATTTAGAGCGTATAGGTAGGCCATGATTGAAATGGCGCCGATTATACCTGCACTCATTAAGGTTAAGATTCCTGTTAAGGAAATGTCAAAAATATCACTAGCGAAAAAAGGAATTGTACAGACAACAATTACACCTGCAAATGTTGAAAAAATCATCAATGCACCAACACTTGCTTCGGTAGAGTGTTTTGAAAGTAAATACTTGTCAGCGTGATTAACTGCTGCCCATAGTAGCGGTGCGCATAAAGCTATCAAAAACCAGGTCATATTTGTATTTAAAATATAGCATGTATTGCCAATAAAGCAAAATAAAAACACGCCGGCTACAAGTTTGCAGTGGCGTGTTTGAAGAAGAAAAACTTTATTAATGCTATGAGCGCACTGCATCGAAAAGTCCAATAGGCATTTGCAATGACAGTGCTTGCACCAAAGATTATCCAAAGTTTCTTGTTCAGACCCTTGAAACTGCCACGTGTGAAATACGCCGTGGTGATAAAAGGGTCTTTGAAGATACTGAGGAGGAAGAACATGAATATGTCCCCCTTTCTTAGTGCCCACGCAAGCAGTCGAACAAAGATGTTTCGCTTGCTTGTATCTGAGCTTTTTAGCTCATTGAGTGCACCAGCTCCCACCCAATCTTGGCCTTTGCGCTCGAAGTATACAAGGGTGCCTGCGCAGATAATGCACGAGAGAGTTCCCATAAGGATACCTCCCCATACATATCCGAACCACCATAGTGCACCTGGATACAGCAGCTCGTTGAAGATCCAGCTCACTGCTGCCCACAGACCATGACCAAATAGCATTAACCGAATCTTTTCTTTGTGTTTTTTGAGGAACTTAAATATACGGCTTTCCACTTAGGACTCCTTTCGTTGATTGTTGAATTTAGTTGCTGTTATTATTTTAACAGATTATTCAATATTGTCAATACTAGAAAATACAGGTTTATTCCCTCGCACTCACCACCAAAGCCACGAACGGTATCAAGGCCAAAATTGTCGTTGAAAGTACCCCATTGAAGAACCCATCAACTACTCCAGAGACATTATAAAGTGCTGATAATTGTGGGAGAAATACATAATATACAAAGGCAATCTGAGCCAATGCTCCCGCAGAGAGTACGATTGCATCAATCCATCGCTTGGCATTGGTAAATGCAAACCCAGCCGAAACGGTTCTTCGGAGTACATAGAGTACTAGTACAAACACCACAACAAACAACCCTACTATAACTGCAGGTTCCTTGGATGACACTTTCCCCTTCACAATATCGTAGAGGAAATATGCTGGATAGAATGAGAGAATGAATGCAGTGAGGTATGACTTACCGTATCGATATGCGGTAAAGACAAAAAAGATTCCAATAGCTGCAAGAACAATGATGTCGATATTCATGCTTACTATTATAATCCCTTCTCCTTCAATTCTTCAACCAACTTATGCTCATCCTTACTTAATTTCTTCGGAAGATTGATCTTTACATGGAGATAGATGAAGATTGTCTTGTACTTCACTCGAAGTACTTCTCCGAATTGAATACCTGCTGGAATTTTCACATCTAGTGTTCCATCAAGTGTGTCGATAGTCTTTGTAGCACCAAGGAGTGCTTCTGAGAGTTTGAGATTGAGATCCATTTCAATATTGTTCTCCACTTTCTTGAAGTGTGAATGTGCAGCAACATGAAGTCGAATATAGAGATCACCACTTGCACCTCCCGACATGGCTTCTCCGCGTCCGGTCACCCGAAGCATTTCTCCGTCTTCGATACTTGCAGGTACTTTGACTTCGATAGTCTCAGTCTTGCGTTCGATGCCTTTACCATGACAAGTACTACATGATTTCTCAGGAATAGTTCCCTTGCCATGACAAGTCTCACAAGTCTTTGTGGTTGCCATTTGACCGAGAATGGTGCGTCGGATTTCTTTGACACTTCCCTTCCCACTACAAGTCTTACAGGTAGTTTGTCGAGTTCCTGGTTCACCACCAGTTCCTTTGCAATGGCTACATGCGCTGTTCTTGGTAATAGTAATACTCTTGGTGGCTCCAAATATTGCTTCCGCAAAGGTGAGCTTGAGATCAACGGTAATATCAGCACCCTTCTGAGATCGTGATCGTCGGCCTCCACCACCGAACATGTCTCCAAATATATCTCCGAGATCGAACTCAAAGCCCTCTCCGCCTTGTGTACCACCTGCCATATCAGACCAGTTGAAGCCGCCAAAGCCTCCCTGACCACCGAATCCTCCGCCACCCATGTTTGCTCCCGCACGACCGAATTGATCGTACTGAGCGCGCTTCTGATCGTCTGACAATACTGAATAGGCTTCATTCAATTCCTTGAATTTCTCAGCATTTCCACCTTGCTTGTCGGGGTGATGTTCTTGAGCGGCTTTTCGAAAAGCTTTCTTGATCTCATCTTTCGACGCATTCTTATTTATTCCCAATGATTCGTAATAGTCTTTTTTTGCCATGGTAATTATATGATCCTACATACTGAACAGGATTATTCCTGTTCAGAAGTAAGACCTTATGAGTAATTATTTTTGTTCTGGATTCTCAGTAGCTTCTGCGTCTCGCACATTTCCTTCAGGATTTGCTCCTTCTGGCTTTGGCTGTGCTTCTGCCTGTGCCTTTTGCATTGCTTCACCCACCTTTTGTAATTCAGTAGAAAGTGCTTCTACTGCAGTCTTGATTGCTGCCATGTCAGTGCCATCTTTCACTTTCTTTACTTCAGCAATTTTTGCTTCTACGTTTGCTTTGATATCAGCAGGGGCTTTGTCACCTGCATCCTTGAGTGCCTTCTCAGCAGTGTAGATCATGTTGTCTGCAGTGTTGCGAACTTCTACCGCTTCTTTCTTTGCTGCATCTTCTGCTGCATGAGCTTCAGCTTCCTTCTTCATCTTCTCAACATCATCCTTTGAAAGTCCTGATGATCCCTTGATAGTAATAGATTGAGCTTTACCAGTAGTTTTTTCTACTGCTTTTACATTAAGGATTCCGTTGGCATCCACATCAAGTGTTACTTCTACCTGTGGCATACCTCGTCCTGCTGGTGGAATACCATCGAGAATGAATTGTCCGAGCTCCTTGTTATCAGCAAACATTGCTCGCTCTCCCTGGAACACTCTGATCTGCACTGAAGTCTGATTATCAGCTGCAGTTGAGAATACCTGAGATCGCGATGCTGGAATTGTTGTGTTTCTATCCACAAGCTTGGTAGCAACGCCTCCCATGGTCTCAATACCAAGTGACAATGGAATCACATCGAGGAGCAATACATCCTTCACATCTCCCTGGAGAATTCCTCCCTGAATCGCAGCTCCCATAGCTACTACTTCATCAGGATTTACTCCCTTATGAGGTTCTTTACCAAAGAGCTTTTTCACTTCTTCTACCATCTTTGGCATTCGAGTCTGTCCTCCTACAAGAATCACTTCGTTAATATCAGTAATCTTGAATGGTGACGCTTCGATGGCACGCTTAGTGATCTGAATTGCTCGATCAATGAATTCTGAAGTCAATTCCTCGAGCTTTGCTCGTGAGAGTTTGATCAATAAGTGCTGCGGACCGTTCGCATCTGAGGTGATGAATGGAATATTTACTTCAGTTTCAATCGCAGTCGAGAGTTCAATCTTTGCCTTTTCTGCCGCTTCATCAAGTCGTTGTAGTGCAAGTGCATCCTTGGTAATATCGATGCCACTTGTCTTCTTGAATTCATCAGCAATCCAGTTAAGAATTTTCTGATCAATGTCCTTACCTCCGAGATGTGAGTCTCCATCTGTTGATCGTACTTCTACTACTCCATCACCTACTTCAAGAATTGAAACATCGAATGTTCCACCTCCGAAGTCGAATACCGCGAGCTTCTCTTCTTTGTTCTTATTGAACCCATAAGCAAGAGCTGCTGCAGTTGGTTCATTGATAATTCGCATTACTTCGAGTCCAGCGATTTCTCCGGCTTTCTTAGTAGCTTCTCGCTGATCATTGTTGAAGTATGCAGGTACAGTAATTACTGCTTGAGTGACCTTTTCTCCCAATCGAGCTTCAGCATCTGCCTTGATCTTTGCAAGGATCATAGCTGAAATTTCTTCTGGTCGGTACTGCTTATCTGACATTTTTACTGAGACACCGTTGTTCTCACCCTTTGATACTTCAAAAGGTACCACGGCTTTGTCTGACTGAACTGCCTGTTCGTCGAAGGTATGACCAATGAATCGCTTAATTCCGAATACGGTGTTCTTCGGATTTGTAACCGCTTGTCGCTTTGCAAGAAGACCTACGAGACGCTCACCGGTCTTTGAGATTGCAACGATAGAAGGCGTGGTTCGCTGACCTTCTGCATTCTCCAGTATTTTTGGTGCACCTGCTTCCATTACAGAAACAGCTGAGTTAGTGGTACCGAGGTCGATACCGATTATTTTTGACATAGTTTATGAATTAGAAACGAATAATTATATGTTTCAATATGAAGTTCACTATGCAAGAAAAGAGGGTGCACGAGGTTTAGAACCTACAAAATACAAAAGTGATGAGTAAGGAGAAACAATCTCATTGTGTGTAGCGTCAGATGCAACCTCAGCTCGAGAAATGTTTGAAGACTCACCTGCGAGAGCAAAGATGATAGCGTTCTGCTTCTTTGACACAGGAACAGCACGTACGAGTCGAGCCTTGATTCGCCCCTCCTCTTCATAGACCAAGAATACAGCCCTAAAAACAATCCCTTCCGGTGAAGTGATGAGCTTTTCTATGAGTTGTGCTCGAGGGGTTGTTAACATGCTGTTATTATAGCAGAAATATATAGCTGTCAAGATATTCTTATGCCTTGAATTCACCTACCTTTACTCGCGGTGCACGAATGACTTTGTCATGAAGTTTGTAACCTTTCTGAATCACTTCAACAATAATATTGTTAAGCTTTTCATCAGTCACTGGCACATGTTCAAGCGCCTCATCTCGAGCAGGATCAAAAGGAAGATTCATTGGATTTACTTCGACTAATCCATGACTTTCAAGGGTCGCACGGAGCTGCTTAGCAATATATTCCACACCTGCACGCCAATTAGCATCAACTTTTTCCCAAGCTTTTTTATTTGCCATCGCCATATCGAAGTTCTGCAATGTGGGAAGTATTTCTTCGATCACTCCTTCCTTTGCATATTTGATGAAGTTAGCTCGCTCTTCTTCCTCTCGCTTCTTGATATTCGCCATATCAGCCTTCATACGCATCCATCCATCGAGATATTCCTGCTTCTGCTTATTCGCCTCTTCAAGCTCAGCCTTGAGCTTCTTCACCTTCTCTGCAAGATCCTTCTGTGGAGCAGCCTGATCACTATCAGTCTCCGCTTCATAAGTCACCTCTTCTTCTGCTTCATTGGTAATATTGTTGTTGAGTTCGTCTGTCATAGGTCTCTAATTGTACTTAATATATGAATTTTCACAACATTAATATATTTGACACATCAATAATACGTGGTAATGTATAAGTCGATGAACATTATATATCAGCGAATTGTGGTAATCCTGCTTGCAGTGATTGCCGTTAACCTCACTGTAACAAACATGAACAGTCTCCGTCCTTCGAAGACAAGTTTTCAGCCAAAGAAGCCGGTTTTGCTACGCGTGCTTTCAGAAGCAAGCACGAACTATGATGCAATGGGTCTTGGTGCATCTGGCTATATCGTAGAAGGCTCGAATGGATTGGAGTTCATTGAGCGAAATGAGCTTGGGGAGCCGCGGCTCTCACCGGATACCAAATACATTCTCAGGACAAGTATTGATGCTGATTACAGTGTCTACATGCCGATCCTGTCAAAGTAAAGTAGAAAGTGGTCATAATTACACTGCCTCCGCCTTTAATTGGTTAGGAGGCAGTTTTTATTTATGTATGCAAACAAAAAACACCCTTTCGGATGTTTCTTGAGCGATTATCGCTTTGACCACTGTGGAGACTTTCGAGCTTTCTTGAGACCGAACTTTCGTCGTTCCTTGGCTCGTGGATCTCGCTTGAGGAGTCCTGCCTTCTTTACTGTCTTTCGGAGAGTTCCGTCTCGTACAATGAGTACTCGAGCGATTCCGTGTCGAACTGCTTCTGCCTGTGAGTGAATTCCACCTCCTGTTACCTTAACAGTAGTAAGGAGTGTTTCTGGAATACCTGCAGTCTTGAAAGCTTCTTCTACAATCACCTGAAGTTCCTTTGTTGGGAAGTATGACGCGAGATCCTTGTCGTTGACAGTGATAGCACCCTTAGCTTCGAATACTCGAACTCGAGCCGCTGATGTCTTTCGTCGTCCTACTGCTTCAATGTATTTTTCTTTTGATGCTGTTTTTGCTGTCATAATATTATTCTGAAATTACAAGATTCTTAAGCATCGGTGTCTGAAGCTTGTTCTTTGGAAGCATTCCCTTGATTGCAAGTCGAAATACTTCACTATAACCCTTCTTCTCGATGGTTCGTTCAAGTTTTTCCTTCACCAATCCACCTGGATAGCCCGAATAGCGTGAATGTGTCTTCTCACGAAGTTTCTTTTCAGCTATATCAGCCTTTGAAGTGTTCACTACATTTACTGTTACTTCTGGGCAAGCATTACGAACAAATGTTGTAAGATTCTTTCCGATGAGGAGCTTTGCAGCCTCTGAAGCTACTCGTCCGAGTTTCTTTCCTGCTGCATCAATTGTATATTCTTTCTTTGTCATGGTTGTGTAAATAAATTAGTAAGATTATACGAACTGAATAACAGACATAGGTGCTGCATCGAGCTTTCGTGGTTCGGCCTTTACCACTCGAGTGTAACCACCCTTTCGGTCAGCATACTTATCAGCCATAACTGAAATAAGCTTATCTGCTGCAACTTCACTGTTGAGGTAACTTACGATATATCGGCGTGATGACAAAGTCTTTGACTTAGCCTTTGTAACTACTTTTTCAACGAAAGGTCGAAGTTCCTTTGCCTTTGCGGTAGTTGTTCGGATAGTTTCCTTATCAATAAGAGAAACAGCCAAAGATCGCAAAAGCGCTCGTCGCTGGTTCTTTTCTCGTCCTAGTTTTCTGTTTGCGTTGCTGTGTCTCATGTCGTTTTATCTATTGAAGAAATAGTTTACCCTAATTATGCCTTAAGAGCAAGTGAAATTTTTTGTAATGCTTTTTTGATTTCTAGAAGTCCTTTTGTACCAAGACCTTCGATATCAAGAATATCTTCTTCCTTCTTTCGAACCAATCCACCTACAGTTCGGATATTTGCTCCAGTAAGTGCATTTGCAGTTCGAGGTGAAATATCAAGAGATTCAACTCGTGTCTTCAACACATCATCCATATCTTCTCGATCTTCTTCTGAAACTTCCTTTTCTTCAACAACAGCTTCCTTGATTTCAAGTTCTTCCTTGAATCCAACAATAGCCTTGAGCTGAGAAATCATAATTGAAATTGAGTGAGTCAATGCTTCATGAGGAGTGATTGTTCCGTCTGTTTCGATATTGATTCGAAGTCGGTTGAAGTCTGTTCGATCACCTACTCGCATGTTTTCAACTTCGTAACTTACTCGCTTGATAGGGGTGAATGATGCATCGAGAGTGATTGCACCAACGTCAACTCGTTCCTTCTGGATAACTTCCTTTGGAACGTAACCAATTCCCTTTTCAACAACAACTTCTACATCAAAGTCTGAAGACTTGTCTGTGAGTTCAGCGATATGCTGATCTGCATTTGAAATTTCAATTTGACCTGGAACTTCAATATCACCAGCTGTTACTGTCTTGATTCCCTTTGCCTTGATAGTGAGTGTCTGAGGCTCATCAGTAAGCATCTTAATTCGAACCTTCTTCAAATTAAGGAGAATAGCGATTACGTCTTCCTTTACTCCTGCGATAGTTGAGAACTCATGCTGAACACCTGCAATCTTAACTTTTGTGATTGCAGCGCCTGGAAGTGAAGATAAAATAATTCGTCGAAGTGAATTTCCAAGAGTGTGTCCGTATCCAGGATACAGAGCATCAATCTCATAAGATCCGTTTGTTGCATTTTCAGAAACAATACGTGGTTTTGAAGGTAATGATACGTTTATGTCAGACATGTAAATTGGTTAAAATTACGAAATTCAATTATAACACTGCTTTTAATAATATGCAATTATCTTCGATAATATTCCAATACTGTCGTAAGGTTGAAAGCGCATTCTGTTGGCGCATAGGTCGGCATTCCAGAAACATTAATCACTTTTTTCTCAAAGTCAGAAGAAAGCCAGTTTGGAATCTTTGCGTCCTTGTTTGTTTCAACGAGGTTTGCAAACATTGGCTTATTCTTACTTCCTTCTCGAACTGCTACTACGTCACCCTTCTTGATTCGGAGTGATGGAACGGTTACCTTTGTTCCATTAACAGTGAAGTGACCATGTGAAGCGAGCTGCTTCGCCATGAATCGTGTAGGAGCAAATCCTGCTCGGAGAATCACACTATCAAGTCGTGTTTCAAGTAATTCAAAGAATTTTTCCTCAGGCTTAGCAAGTCGCTTTTCGAGTACTTCTTCTGCATAGTTACTGAGTCGTCGTTCAGTAATAACATAGGTGAATCGAACTCGCTGCTTTTCGAGCATTTGTAATGCAAAGTCAGTCTTTGGTCGATTTGATCCCTTTACTACACGCTGCTCACCTTCACGGAGTGCGTATTTCTTACCCTGAGTCTTTTCAAAGACTTGAGCACCGAGACGTCGAGCGATTTTGTATTTTGGTCCTACTTTCATGATATTAAATATAGATTATACTCGTCGAGGCTTAGGAGGACGAGGACCGTTAAACGGAGTAGGCGTCGCATCCTTGATACTAATAATATTGATTCCCTTAGCAACGAAGCTTCGGATTGCAGACTCTCGTCCTGATCCTACACCCTTTACTACCACGTTGATTTCCTTCATACCAACAGCGTGTGCCTTGGCAGAAAGTGTTTCTCCGATCTTAGCAGCTGCGAAAGGAGTTCCTTTCTTTGCTCCCTTGAATCCGATAGAACCAGATGATGACCATCCGAGTGTGTTACCCTTTTCATCGGCGAGGGTAAGCATAGTGTTGTTGTAGGTAGACTGAACAAAAAGAGTTCCTGTTTCAACTTTCTTCTTTGAACTTGAGACCTTAGCTGGTGCTGCTGTCTCTCCTTCTGCTGGTTTTGTGATTTTGGTTTTTCCCATGGTATTAATTATTTCTTATCAGCTGCCTTTCGTCCTGATCCCATTGTCTTTCGTACGTTACCTCGAACTGTTCGAGAGTTAGTCTTTGTTCGTTGACCGTTTACAGGAAGCTTTTTAATGTGTCGAATACCTCGGTATGCCTTAACATCCTTGAGTCGCTTGATGTTAGCAGAGATTTCTCGCTTAAGATCTCCTTCGATTTTCAAAGATTCGATAATTCGTCGAACTTCTGCTTCTTTTTCTGCTGAAATATCCTTAGCTGTTTCTTCGAATTTAACACCCGCTTCAAGAAGAATCTTCTGGGCTCGTGATCGTCCGATACCATAAAGAGTAGTGAGAGCTATCTCAAGTCTTTTGTCGTCCGGAATTGTAATACCTAGTATACGCATGATCTTAAATAATTATTGATGATTATCCCTGGCGCTGCTTATCACGTGGATCTTTTTTACAGATCACATAAACATAGCCCTTTCTTCGGACTACTTTGCAGTGAGCGCAACGCTTTTTAACGGATGATTTAACTTTCATAAAGTTTGAATAGTCTAGCACAGGGCTTGAAATCTATCAAGTCCCCATACTTGTACAATGTTTATAATCTTTTAATTATTCTTCCACGTCCCCCATAAGGGTCAACTTGCACCTGAACCTTATCACCCAAAAGTACTTTGATTTTGTTGATACGCATCTTACCTGCAAGGTATGAAAGTTGGAGAACCCCATTTTCTAATTCGACTCGGAAAAGAGTGTTCGGAAGGGCTTCTACCACTCGTCCAACCATTACTCCTTCTTTCAATGGCTTCGCTGTATCTTCAGATGTATTGTTGTGTTGCATGTAGTAAGTACGTAAAATATACACTAATCAGAACTACTCGTCAATTTGCTCAATAATATGAATACGTTCTGGATTATCAGGAAGTGACATCATCCATGGTGGACGAACATAAATCTTCGATTCAACAATCTCAGGATGAGTGTTCATTACGGTACCAATCAAACTTTTCTTGATTCCTGCAAGCTCCTTTGTAAGTACGTCCTTCTCAATAACCGCGAACAGTGTCGCATCACCAGAAAGCACACCTTGTAGCGATTTCTTGTCAGCAGATTCAATAAGTTTGCCTACTGAGAGTTTGCTATAGTCATGTGCAAGTACCTTGTCTGCAACAACACCTTGAATAGATCTATGTAATGCCTCGTTAAGACCTTCTTTATTGAATACAAATGCCCGTACTTGTGCCTC
>JBDKLF010000020.1:0-8604 GCA_039795755.1 Candidatus Parcubacteria bacterium
CAATCCTGATGACACGACACTGGATCCTCATCCGGTGCCTACACGCCGGACCAAGTTCATCATGCCTCAGCGCAGATATGGAGTCTGTCCAGGCTCACATATCTATACCAACCACACGTCGATACATGTGCTCGACGATATCTGCAGAGTGCGCGCCCTACGGGAGCTTGCTCAAGTAGAGAAGGTGCGGCCACTCCGGCTTGGTATCAATGAAGCCGGACTCTTTGGCTCACTTCGCACCTCTCGCTGTCCGCAAGAGACAGGATTGTGGGGAAGGCTCGATGCAGCCAACTTCATGCGGGCACGGGGATTGGTCGCCGAGGGTGCAGACTAGCTCACACACCCACCTCATCCATTCACAAGCATGTCTTGTGTCTGGATTTTTATATAAAAAGAGACCGAAGCCTCTATGGCGTCTTCACTTCACGTTTCTTGAAGATTTCACAAAGCGCGAGCGCAGTCGAAAGTGCAATAAGTGAAATGAGGCAAGTGACCCACAACACAACATCCTTCATGACTAGTCCGTAGACCCACCAGAAGAAAATTGATGCACCCATAGTGAGTATCCACCTGATACTCACGACACCTTGCTTCTGAGTCCGAATCATCTCGATTGGAACCTGCACGATGAATGCTGCTCCCACACAATACAAGATACTCATGAGGGTTTGTGCCCACAGGATTGGAAGAGCGAGGAAGACCAGAGCTACTCCAACCACTGCTGGTATGAGATATTGTGACACCCGAGCCTTGTAATCAATTGCTACATCGAGCACACGCAGGTGCATGAATCCAAGTATCAAGCCGCAAATCACCGGACCAAGCCGTTCAGCTCTGAATCCATAGACCACAAAGCAGACGAAGTGGAACAGAAAATACACGAAGCAAGGAACACTCAGTGACTCGATCGATTCGAGCTTGCGAATCGTCCGAGCCTGCATTTCGAGACCCCAGAGCTGAATGAGACTAAAGACGATGGTAGCAATGAATGCCACCGTGAGCATGTTGAGGCCGAAGCCTGCCAGTTCAACGAATTTCATAATTATAAAAGAAGTTTCGCTCGTAACTTTACTACAGAAAAGGGGAGAGTCAAGGGATAAAGGAAGGATAAAGATGTGATAAAATTTGATTATGAAAGCAGGTAAAAAAACTACTCCTCACACAGTAAAATCACTCACTGAAAGAATCATTCGTTTTCGTGACGCAAGAGACTGGAAGCAATTTCACAATCCAAAAGATTTAGCCCTTTCACTTGTTCTTGAATCAGCTGAAGTAATGGAACATTTCCAGTGGAAGAATAAAGACGAGATGATGAAGCATGTTTCCGAAAATCGGGAATCAATTGGAGAAGAACTAGCAGATGTTCTCTATTGGGTACTTCTTATGGGAAACGATCTTGAGATAGATGTATTAAAAGCACTCGATAAAAAAATTACTATCAACGAGTCAAAGTACCCGGTTGAAAAATCAAAAGGTAAGCACACTAAGTACAACAAGCTTTAATATCATGTCTAAAATTAAACTATTTCCATTTGATAAAGAAAAGTTTAGTAATCTAAAAGAATATAATTTTGGAAAAAATTGGCCTGTTGTTTACCTTATAACTGATGGTTCAAAAGAAATATACATTGGGGAAACCACCAGTATGTACTCTCGTGCACATCAACACTTTGAAAATCAGGAACGAAAGAAGTTAAAAGATCTTTATGTTATATCAGACGAAGAATACAACAAGTCGGCTGCTTTAGACATTGAGTCAATGCTTATTCAATACATCTCAGGAGATGGAAAATTGAAGTTACAAAACGGAAATAAAGGACTACTTAACCATAACTATTTTGATCGCGATAAATATCGAGCAAAGTTTGAAACCATATGGAAACAACTTACAGATCTCAAGATTGTACACAACCCTTTAGTTCAAATTAAAAATTCTGATCTATTTAAATATTCTCCTTACAAAGCACTCACGGAAGATCAAATCAATGTTGTTGAAAAGCTCTTGAAGGAGATATCAAAAGGCACTAAAAGTAATTTTATAATTAATGGAGGTCCAGGAACAGGCAAAACAATTCTTGCAATTTATCTTGTGAAATCATTGCTTGAAACAGAAGAAACCAAGCATCTTAAAATTGGACTTGTTATTCCAATGACATCTTTGAGAGAAACAGTTAAAAAAGTATTTCGTAGTATTAAAGGACTAAGTGCCAAAATGATTATTGGTCCAGGCGATGTGGTAAAAGAAAAATACGACATCTTAATTGTTGACGAATCACACAGATTAAAACAAAGAAAAAATATCGTTAACTATGAATCTTTTGATAAAACAAACAAAATTCTTGGACTTAACAACAGTGGCACTGAATTAGACTGGATCATTAAATCATCGAAACATAGAATATTTTTCTATGACAAGAATCAGAGTGTAAGACCGTCTGATGTACACGAATCACAATTTATAAAACTAGATGCCGAACAGTATGAACTAAAAAGCCAGCTGCGTATTGCAGGAGGTTTAGGAACTGAAGGTGAAAGATATATAAAGTTCATAGAGAATTTATTTGATCTGAAGCAGAAAGGGCTTGAAAAGTTTGTAAGTTATGAATTCAAAGTTTTTGATGATATTAAATTAATGGTTGATGAAGTAAAAAAGAAAGATTATGCCTACAAAGGTCTTTCGAGAATGGTTTCTGGTTATGCGTGGCCATGGTCTTCAAAAAATGATCCTTCTAAGCACGACATTGAAATACAAGGAACCAAACTATTCTGGAACAGTGTAACAACTGATTGGGTAAACTCACGCAACGCAATTAACGAAGTGGGATGCATACATACCGTACAAGGATACGACCTGAACTTTGCAGGTGTGATAATTGGTCCAGAAATCACTTATGATAAAATTAAAAATAAGATTTCAATTCGTGCAGAAAATTATTTTGACATGAACGGACGAAGAGGTGTCGAAGATCCACTTGAACTCGAGCGTTATATTATAAATATTTATAAAACATTGTTAACTCGTGGAATCTACGGAACTTATGTGTATATAGTAGATAATGATTTGCGAGAATATATAAAGAGTCATGTCGTAAACTCACATAATCCCATTATTGTTAAAAACCACATTTGATGAAAAAACTACTCCTTATCATTCCAATCGCAGCAGTACTTATTTACTTCTTCACTTACTCCAACACCGAAGCCCGCGTCACCCTTACTCATTCACCAGACCAAGTCATTCAAGGTGAGCCGATTCAGATCACCCTCAAGGGTACCAAGAAGCGGGACAATGTCTCGGTAACATTTGGAGATACTTCAGTGCCAATGAGTATGTATGACAAGAAGCTTGTAGGATTCGTACCTACCAGTATCACCAAGCCTGTGGGAGATTATACTGTCACTGCGACTGTAGGAAGCAAGACACTTACTGACACTATCTCTGTCATTACTCGCGAGAAGTATGTAGCGCCACTCGGAATCCCTCAGACACTCGGAGGCAATACTGCCAAGAGTCAGAAGCAGCTCGTGGATACACTCGCTCTCGATAATCAATCATTACTCGGTCTCGGAACCGAGAGTAGTGCATTGTGGAAGAAGGCATTTGCCTATCCTGTAGCAGATCCTATAGTCACTGATCCCTATGGATATTCACGACAGACTGGTGCATACAGCATCACTCACAAGGGGACAGACTTCCGTGCTCCGGTAGGGACTGAGGTACTGGCAGTGAACGATGGGGTAGTGAAACTCGCTCAGTATGGAAGAAATTATGGCAACACCATTGTCATCGATCATGGTAACGGCGTGCAATCATTCTATATGCACTTGAGTAGAAGTGATGTCGTAGTAGGAGATGAGGTAGAGCGTGGTGATGTGATAGGACTCTCTGGTCAGACCGGCTATGCAGAAGGTCCACATCTACACTTCACCCTACGTATCAATGATGTCTCAATTGATCCGATGGTGTTCTTTGGATTCTTCCAATAATACTTATCCACCTCGCTGGTCCGCCTTCCCTTGCATAGGTGAACAATTGTTCACTATAATGGAGACATGGAACAAGCACCATTTCACCCAGCCACCGACACTCGACAATCACTCGACGAGTGGATACTCAATGATCCTGAAGCGAGCTTTATCATGCAGATGGAAGGCGATGCCATGCATGATCATGGAATCTATCATGGTGACATGCTGATTATCGAGCGCACCAATGAAGCGTGTGCCAATGATATTGTCATCAGTACCAATCCTCGAGATCTCGATAATGGATGGTCGATCAGTACGTACAAATCACTTCACGAGATACGCGAGCAGGAGCCTATTACCGTACATGCAGTGGTTCGTGGATTGGTCAGACGCTATGGATAAGATGATCGTACATGTTGATGGTGATAGCTTCTTTGCAGCATGTGAAATGTCGCGTCATCCACATCTCTGGGGCAAGCCTGTAGTAGTTGGCCAAGAGCGTGGCATCGCCTGTGCCATGAGTCCTGCGGCCAAGAAGCTCGGCATCACTCGAGCCATGCCGATATTTCAAATACGTGAACAATTCAAAGACGTGGTGATTCTCTCATCACATTTCGACCTGTATGAAATGTACTCGATGAAATTATTCAAGGTACTCTCTGAATACTTCGATCATGTCGAGCATTATAGTATCGATGAATGCTTCGCGGAGGCTCGTCCTGAGCAAAGCACGCTCCAATACATCAGTATGGTCAAGGATAATGTGCAGCGTCGATTGGGAATTACTTTCTCCTTTGGCATTGCTTCGACCAAGGTCCTGGCCAAGGTTGCTTCCAAGCATCACAAGCCTGATGGACTGACAATCATTACTCCCGGTACTGAGGATGCGTATCTGAAGGAGCTCTCGGTAGGGAGTCTGTGGGGAATTGGTTATCGCACCGCAGAGAAATTGCGCAGCATGGGGATTCAGACAGCGCTTGAATTCAAATATCGTGATGCAAGGGAAGTGAGTGCGACCTTTGCAGAGCCTGTTGCTCGAATACATACTGAGCTTCAAGGAGTCTCATGTGGACATATCAATGAAGGTCATGAAGATCAGAAATCGATTCAATCAACTCGATCATTCTCTCCTGCTACTAGTAATGCAACTTATTTGCATTCAGAATTATCTCGTAATATTGAAGAAGTCTGTGAACGACTACGGTCCCAGGAACTCTATGCCAAGTTTGTTTCACTCTTTATCAAGACCAAGGTTACTCCTGACAATCCAGTCAAGAAATATTTTTCATTATCAAAGGAATTAGAATTCTTTACTAATAATCCCATCGAAATACTACGAGCCATTCAGACAGAGTTCCCAGAGATTATTGACCGTAGATATACCTACAAGGCTACCGGAGTCACGCTGCATGGACTCAGGCACAAGGAGTTCGTACCAGATGACCTTCTGGGAGCTCAGAATCAATCATTCGAGATCAATGCGTATGTGAATACCATTGATGCAATTCATAAGCGATTCGGAGATCAATATATAAAGGTAGCTTCGAGCCTGCAGGCATTTGAGCGACGTCACAGGGAAGCACAAGTCAGAGATTCCAAAGAGCCGTATATATGGAATTTGCCATTGCCGTATCTAGGCCGTGTTTCCTAGGTGTTTGTATATATAGTATGTACGAAAACATATATTGTGCGACACACTCATAATCGCTCCCCTCAGGCAAATGCAACAAATAACAATGGGTCCTCGTAATTTGCATTTTAATAAGTACTTGCTAATCTAACGTTAGAAACTTCCTTATGAAAACAATATCAGCACCGAAACCATTGTTCGAACCTCAGACAGTCACTGTTCACAAAGCAGCAATCCTTGGAACCGTCGGTTCTGGAAAATCCACTGGTATGGCACGCCTCGTCTCTCACTTCGAGGATATGGGCTTCATCACTGGTGTGAATCCTGAAACTGCTCGATTCTTGATTGAGTCAGGATTTGACCCTCGCCTCCCCCGCTTCCACAAAGCAGGATTCCAAGAGGAACTCATGCGTCTGATGATTGCATCTGAAGACGCCCGTATGAACCTGTTGCGAAATGCAACTGGCTCACCACGAAGAATTCTCCTCTGTGACCGAGGTCTACCTGATAGTCTTGCATATGTGCCTTACCGGGTTTACCAAAAAGCACTACGCACGATTAACATGACAGTAACCGGAGCGCGTGACCGCTACCATTCAGCACACATGCTGGAAGCTGCGCCGCGCGAGTTCTATCGCAATGATTCGGCTCGTCCAGAAACATACGAAGATGCAATCAGAATGCAACGTAGTCTCTGGAGGGCATGGAATGGCTTTGAAGCATTGCGGCCCATGATCAAGAATGCTGGGCGCAGTTTCGAAGACAAGATTAATTGTCTCATTGCGTCAGTCAGTCAATCTGTTGGAATGCCGTTTGCTCTGCAGCATGAGAATGTCTTCAGGGTAAAACCAATGACGAGAACGTCAATTCCCGCCGATGCAGTAACGACTGACATCGAGCAGGTCTACCTCGTCAGGAGAAATTCTGATGTTGAGGTGAGCATTCGCAGACGTGGAACCAAAGAGCACGGATTCACCTATTCCCTCAGGGAAAAGAGGGATCATGCCCTAGGGTCACGGCTAAAGACCGAAGAGATGATCAGTGAACAGACGTATCGAATGCTCAAGGAGCACCATCGAGAGTCTGGTTCACACATTATCCAGAAGCGCCGCACGGTATTCTGGATTAAAGATACGCTCTATATCTATGATCGATTCTATGGAAACCTGCAGGGGTTACATTTGCTCAGTGTTCGTAGGAGCACCGCGAGTGGAATAACTCAACAACTTCCAGGACATATAAAGAATCGTATTCTTGCCGATGTCACCAGTCATCCGGAATTCCGGAACAGTTCCCTGGCTCGCCTGTCACAACCACCCTCTACCTAAGAAGGGGGGTTTTTATTTCATTGACATGTGCCCAGAATTAACTAATCTTATGAGGAACAGTTCACCAAACCAACATCATGAAAACTTCGGAAGAAATCGAGCGTAAGTGGCTAGTCACCACCCCGTCACCAGAACTCCAAGCATTCTTCGCTAATGCTGCCAACATATCCAATTCGACCGTCATCAGGCAAGGTTATCTGCGCATTGATGATCAAGCTGAGACCCGTCTCCGTGAAGGCTACAATGTCTTCCTGGGCAAGGTTACTACTCTGACTTTCAAGTCGAAAGGTGACCTCGTCCGAATTGAGCACGAAACAAGGCTCGAGCGCAAAGATGCGCTCAATGACGCAATCTTTGCGACTGGATGTGTCGGCAAAGTGATCGAGAAGACTCGCTTCAAGGCGATGTCGCCGGATGGCACCACAAAGATCGAGATCGATCTTTTCAAAGGTCATCTCGAAGGACTCATCCTCATCGAGGTCGAGTTCAGGTCGGAGGACGCGGCAAGGGATTACATCCTACCGAAATGGCTCAGTGACATCTCTCGCGAAGTCACTGACGACAAACGCTACAAGAATGCCAGCCTTGCAGTAGAAGGCTTACCTGCGTAATTCGTGGGTTTTTATTTTTAGAGCTTATTGAACAAAAGCTTGAACAGTTTCTTCTGGAACTGAGCAATCACCGGGTTATCTATCGTTATTACCGTATCAGTATTGTAATCAGCAAACACCACTCGATCGTTATAAATCATTTGTGAAATATCATATTCGAACAAGTCATACGCTGGTGGAATTACCTTGATGGTTCTTCCGAGTCTGTCTCGCGCTTGAAGCTTGGATGGCATATTAGTAATTACCAAACGCTCAAGCTGCTTCTTGTCTCTCACTTCCCTATAATCCTTGGGAATATATTTCTTTCGTAATGCCTTTGTTGATCCGTAACGATAATAGGTCTCCCCTTTCTTGAGACTATGGATCATGGTTGAGTACGCATCACGAATTGCCTCGATACCTTCAGTTACGGTGATACGAGGCTTCTTTTCCTGCTTTTCATAGAGTCCGTGAAGGTCTTCAATAGAGCGGAAGAATGAGACTTCACGCTCCTTGAAGAGTGCTTCAAGCTTTTCTGGAGATTCTGCAGCATATTCATGAACCTTCCCACGAGGCAAGACACTTACGAGATGTTTCTCAATAAGCTGTGGCAATGCCTTGTAGACAAGCGGTCGATGAAGTCCCGACTCACGAACAATTGTCGCAATCTTTGCCTTACCGAGCTTGAGAAGGCTTTCGTATACCAATGCTTCATTCTTGGTGAAGCCGAGCTGTGTGAGCAGAAGATTCTTTTTCATAAAAATGTAATTATTTGTTACATATTTAATCTACTCTTTTTTCACGATATTGCAAGCCTTCATGAGAAAAGTGTGTATTTGTGTATTTCATTTTGTAACTACTTACCCAACAGATATTACCTCAAAGGCATATGATCAAATCAGAAAGAACATTAATAACAAAAGCAACACTATGAAAAACACCATCAGACATATCCTTATTCAAGGAATCGAAATCATCCGTCGCGAGAGCGGCGCAATCAACGTCATCGAAAAGCCTGCCTACGCTGGCAAGACCGAGATTGATTACTACACCAACGCAGACGACGCGGTACAGCGATTCTACTGCG
>JBDKLF010000021.1:0-4548 GCA_039795755.1 Candidatus Parcubacteria bacterium
CTCACTGAAATTTCTTCGACTAATCATTTGTGAGACAGAGAATGCTTCTGCGAGATTACAAATATCTTGGAAAGTAAGCTTCGAAAGCCAAGTACTGTTGTAATGAAACTCTGCTTTACTCAAATCAATAATCTTTGCTACTTGCTGTTTATATGTCTTGAGATGTTCTTTGATCTTTGCAGCTTGAAGCATTGGTCGCTTCTCAAGCTTGTCTGAAGCATCACCAATCTGTGCAGTGAAATCTCCCACAAGAAAGACAATAGTATGGCCAAGGTCTTGGAACGCACGGAGTTTGCGCAACACTGTCGCGCGACCAATGTGAATATGAGATGATGTTGGATCAATTCCTAGCTTGATTCGAAGAGACTTTCCCGACTTCAATTTCTTGATTAATTCATCTTTTACAAAGACATCTTCTACTCCTCGAGTAAGGAGCTGATTAATCTTTTCTTCATCGGTAATTACTGCTTTTTTTGTTGTAAACCACATGCATAGTACTTTAGCATAAGAGCCCTAATTATGGTATAAACAGGGAATGAAAAGACATAAAGTTCTTCGTGTAATAAAGAAATATCTTTCGATTGCACAGCAGTTCATTCGTCATTATGCATTACATATTATAAGTGCTGGTTTATTACTTATTGGAGGGTTCGCACTCTGGGCAACCACCCTCGAACTCCCCCCTCTCAACTCTGCAGACAATATTCAGATTTCTGAATCTACCAAAATCTACGACAAGACTGGTAAGGTAGTACTCTTTGACGTACACACTGACTTCCGTCGCACCATTGTTACCGCAGATGAAATGTCACCATTTATTCGAAAGGCAGCAGTAGCAATCGAAGATGAAAACTTCTACAGCCACAACGGTATCAAGATCAGTTCTATCATTCGAGCGATGCTCAATAGTGCCCTCAACCTCCAATTCACTCAAGGTGGATCAACTATCACTCAACAAGTGATCAAGAATGCTTTGCTTACACGAGAAAAGAGTATTACTCGTAAGGTAAAAGAATGGATTCTTGCTCTTAAGCTCGAAAAGATTATGAGTAAGGAAGACATTCTCACACTGTATCTCAACACCATTCCTTATGGAGGAAATATTTATGGTATTGAAGAAGCAAGTCGTGTGTACTTTAGTAAACAAGCAAAAGACCTCACCCTCGCTGAAGCAGCTTACCTCGCAGCACTTCCTCAAGCTCCTACTTACTACTCTCCGTATGGAAGCCATCGAAAAGAACTTGATTCACGAAAGAATCTCGTACTCGCTCAAATGAAGAAAAATGGCTTTATTACTGAACAGGAATACAAAGATACTCTCTCTGAAGAAGTTACTTTTGCTCCCGCAACTAATTCAAGTATCAAGGCTCCGCACTTTGTAATGTACGTGCGAGAACAGCTAGAGGAAATGTTTAAAGATGAAAACATTGAAGAAGGTGGTTACAAAGTCATCACTACCCTTGATTATGATCTCCAGGCAGCGGCAGAAGAAATCGTGAAGCGAAAAGCATTAAGTAATGCAACTGAGTTTAATGCGAGCAACGCAGCAATGGTAGCAATCGAACCAAACACCGGAAATATCCTCACCATGGTTGGTTCTCGTGATTACTTCGACAAAGAAATTGATGGTAACTTCAACATCGCCACCGCCCTACGACAACCAGGATCATCATTCAAACCAGTAGTATATGCAGCTGCATTTGAGAAAGGATATCAACCAGAGACAGTACTCTTTGATGTTCCAACAGAATTCTCTACTTCATGTCGTCCCGCTGATCCAACCACTTGTTATAATCCTGAGAACTACGATCACCTCTTCCGCGGGCCAATGAATCTTCGTAATGCACTCGCACAATCAATTAACATTCCTGCGGTGAAATTGCTCTACCTCGTAGGAATTGATAATGCAATTAGTCTCGCAGAAAAGATGGGAATCACTACCCTCAACGATCCACGACGATATGGTCTCTCACTTGTATTGGGAGGAGGTGAAGTGAAATTGCTTGATATGGTAGATGCGTATGCAACCTTTGCTGCAGATGGAACTCATTATGCTCCACGAGCGATTCTTGAGATTCAAGACAAGAGCGGAAAAACCATCTACAAAGCACCTGAACCACAAGGTACCCAAGCTCTCTCTAATGATAGTGCACGAAAAATCTCAAGTATTCTCTCTGATAACACTGCTCGAGCACCATTATATGGAAGTAATTCTCCGCTCTACTTCCCTGGCAAGACCGTAGCTGCAAAGACTGGTACTACAAACGACTATCGTGATGCGTGGATTATTGGATACACCCCATATATTGCAGTGGGTACTTGGGCTGGAAACAATGATAATAGTTCAATGGAGAAGAAAATATCAGGACTGATTGTTGCACCGATGTGGAATGAATTCATGCAAAAAGCACTTGCCGGACATGATAATGAACCCTTCCCCGCACCATCACCATTACCCGATGACCTTGATCCAGTTATTGCGGGTAATTGGCAAGCAGCTGGTGCTCACACGCTCCTTCCAAAGAATGATCCTCAACATGATCTATGGGAAGAAGGTATTCAAGAGTGGCTACGAACAGGTGGTTCTACTCTCATCAACACCGAACCAACAGGCACCACTGATACCACGAATTCATCATGGGCAGTCAACATTACCGCTCCGTCATCACAAACAGAATACAATCCTGCAGCACAGATCCCCGTAGTACTCTCTATCACTGGTGGTATTACTCCTGAACGAGCCGATGTGTATCTCAACAATACCTTTGTTGGATCATTCAATAAAGCACCTTTTGTCTTCTCCCTCACTCCGAATGATGTGAAAAATCTCAAAGCGAAGAATACTTTGAAAGTAAGTGTCTACGATGCAGCCGGCACTCGCAAAGACGCCGAATCAACACTCAACATCATTCAGTAGTGCACAAAAAAAATAAACCTCGAGAATATCTCGAGGTGTTATTTTTTTAATATATGTAAAGCAGTTTCATAAGCCTCATCTGCGTTATTAAATATCTGCATAGTATGTTGCTTTGCTTCATTGATATAATTCGGACGTTGTTCAAAGAAAAACTCTTTTACCTCAAGTTCTTGTAGTTCTCGTGTACTTCCCCATCGAGGCGATTTCATGTTTCTTTGAAATGTTTCTTCGAATGAATTCCCTACAATTGCTATTCCTGGAAAGCCAAGTTGCCGTCCGAGATGTGGTAACAAATTCACACACTCAAATATCACTGGTTTTGATTCATCAACATAAGAATTAATCTTCTCAAGAAATCCTGGGAACAGTGCTTCTGATTGCTCAACGAGTTGCTTCCAGCGTTCTTCTGGAGTAGTGCTTGCATAATAATGCTTTTCATCAACATTCCAATAAAGATTTACCCACTTTTCGAAGCGTTCGTCTTTTGCCATTACTTCCCGATAGTCATCAAGCTTCACCACAATACCTCCTACTTGTTCTGCGAGTTTTTGCGCGAGGTATGACTTCCCTGCTGTAGGAATACCGGTGATATACAGTCTTTTACCTTTGTGATTGCTCATGTTTATTTTATTTCAAAATCAATATACAAAGGCGCATGATCTGAGACAACCTCTGGCAAAACTTTGAAATCATTTACTTGTATCTCTGGAGACACAAAAATATAATCTGCAAATTGAAGTGGTTTTTTGTAAAGTTCAGTTCGTGTTGAAGGAATTTTATATTCTGTAACAAGGTTCCTCATTCCTGCATCTTCTATGATTTTTATACTTTCGGTATCAGGAAGAAGATTAAAATCTCCACAAAGAATCTTTGGACAATCAAACATATTAAGAAATTCAGCAATAATTCTTGATTGTTGCAAACGTTTTTTGTTATCAGACTTACCTTCAGGACGGTGAGTAAGGTGAACATGTGCAATAAGTACCTTCTTTTCATTTATCTTAAGCTCCATCCACTGAAGCTTTCGATGATGATCTCGATTGTGTGTATCAGTTAGATTCCACCAATCACCTTTTGCAACAAGTACTTCCCCTCTATCAATAATCTCTATGTTTTTATTAACAAAGCTGGCAATGCCGTAAAAATTGCTTAACACCTGACAAAATTCAACATTAAAATCCTTGAGATAACTTTGTAGTGTCCCGAGTAATTTCTTATCTGCGTCTGAGTGATCTATAACAGGATCGATGTAGGTATCCGCATTATTAAATACCTCTTGAAAGCACCATATATCAATATGTGGGTATACATCAAAAAAATCTTTATATTTATCTCTTACTCTGCCACACCATGTATTTAGTGTTACTAATTTCATGCTCGTTATTGTACTTTAACCCGATTCAACTTCAAATTCGTTTTGAGTGCTTCCTCAAGCTGTTCGCGTCGCTCGAGCATAATACTTCGCTCGATAGGATCACATTCAATTCGTACCACCCCATTCTTCTCAACAAGTTGTTCGAGAGGAAATTCAATACCAGTAGCCTGCTTAACAGTTCGTTGAAGTAGGGTTTTTGCATCGGTAAAATCCTTATGTAATTCCTTGAAGCGCTCGAGATAGAGAGCAATATGAT
>JBDKLF010000022.1:0-3310 GCA_039795755.1 Candidatus Parcubacteria bacterium
TCTTTCGGAACTTTTGTTCTTCTTGATCAATTTCTTTCTTAATATGTTCTGACTGTTCTGCAACATTCAGATAAACATCTCTATATGTATCTATCGCGCCCTCAGCTATCCAGAAAAGCGAACCATGCTTCATTCCTAAAGTGTCAGCATAACGAACAGCTCTTCGAATAAGACGTCTCAAGATGTAGCCTTGCTCAGAGTTTGCTGGTAAAACTCCATCAGATATCATCATGACAGCTGTACGAATATGATCAGCTACTATTCTTCTAGCTTTCTCATCTGGAGTAATTGTAAATTCATCAATCTTGCCAGTGATTTTTTCAAAAAGGTCTGTATCAAAAATATTATCTTTACCTTGAATAGCCATTACTACTCGCTCAAGTCCAGAACCAGTATCAACATTTTTATTTGGAAGTTTGCCAACCACTTTTCCTTCATCTTTGATAAATTCCATGAACACATCATTCCAGATTTCAACAACTTTTTGCTCATCATCTGCCTTTAGATATTCCTCCTTTGTCATGTCGCCTAAACCATCAGGAGTAATATCATAGAACATTTCAGTATCAGGACCACATGGACCATTCGGACCAACTTCCCACCAATTCGGTTCTTTTTTACCATTCCATCCAAGGAAATAAATTCTGTTTTCTGGAATATATTTTTTCCAAATTTCAAAAGACTCATTATCAGTTCCCGCATCATCGTTACCTGCAAAAACTGTTACATAAAGTCTTTTTGGATCAAGTCCAAAGCCTTCTTCTTTGGATGTAAGAAGTTCAAAACTCCATTTAATTGCATCTTCCTTAAAATAATCACCGAGTGACCAATTACCAAGCATTTCAAAAAAAGTATCGTGAGTATTATCTCCAACTTCATCTATATCCTGAGTGCGGACGCATTTTTGTACATTAGCAATTCTTTTTCCTGCTGGATGAGGATTTCCCATAAGGAATGGTACTAGAGGTTGCATACCTGCAGTGTTGAACAAAACAGTTGGGTCATTCTCGGGTACAAGTGAAGCCGAAGGGATAATTGCGTGTCCCCTTTTTGCAAAAAAGTCTAAAAATCGCTTACGTATTTCTGCGGATGTCATAGCAACTATATTGCCACAAAATGGTTATTTCACCAACTTCTCCAATCGCTTAATATCTTTTTCTACCTGCTTGAGACCTGATTCAAAGAATGATGGATGAGCAGTGTCGATTCCAATTGATTTGAAAATGTCATATGGAGACATGCTTCCACCTGCTTTTAGAAATTGTTCAATCTTTTTTATAAAAGACTTATCATTCTTGTACTCAGCATAAAGTGCTTTTGAAATTATCTGTCCGTACGCATATGAATATACATAGAAGAAATTCCTAATATGGCTCCATTGCACAAAGAAGTATCCATCATCCTCCTCAAGCTTCATAACTGGTCCTAGGTACGCTTGCATATGCTTGTTCATGAGTTTAGCCATCTCGATATGAGTAGTTGAACCTTGAGTTCGGATAAGCTTATGTAAATCATTCTCATAATTGAAACATGCAATTTGGCGGAAAATAGTTGAGACATCATCATTGATCTGATTATGAAGTGCTACAATCTTTTCTTTTTCGCTCAACCTCTCATATACAGCATCGAATACAAAGTTCTCAAACAATGTTGAGGCAACCTCTGCTACAGATATCGTGTGACCCTGATACAACGGTCGTTGTGATTTGGATAATTCAGCATGGAATGCATGGCCGAATTCATGTGCGAGTGTGGTCACTGATCGAATATCATCAGTATGGTTGAGCAATACCATAGTTGGAGTATTGGTATTTGAGCTACAATAAGCTCCACCACGCTTGCCCTTGCGAGGATAGACATCTACCTGTCCCTTCTCAAAGAATTCATTGAACATTTTGCCAAACTTCGGATCCACATCAGTAAAAGCTTTTTCTGTAAGTGCTTTGGCAGAAGCGAAGTCAAATTTCATGTTGATCTTGCCTGTAACTGCAGCTCGATCAGCGTAGGAGAGATTCTTTTCTTTAAGAATCTTTGCTTTCAATTTGTAAAATCGCTGTGAGATAGTGAAATACTTCGTAACAGTAGCAACTAATTGCTTCACATGTTCTGGATCATTCTGATATCCGATAATTGTTGCATCAAATGGTTCCTTGAGACCGCGTAATTCATCCTTTACCTTCTTATCAGTATAAACTGCATTAATTTCTGCCTCAGCGAATTCAGCAACCTTCTTCACTTCTTTCATTGCATCAGCATGTAACTTTCTTCGATCCTTTGTCGGAAGAGCAGAAATAATTCCAAATGCTTCTGGAAGCGGTAGCTGCTTACCTCTGAACTTTACAGATTGCTTCGATAGGATTTTCTCAACACTATCAATCCACATATTCCGTGATGGCTGTGAAAGCAGACTGAGAATCTTTTCTTCAGGTTCAGTGAGATCATACTGAGCGGTGTTGAATATGCACTTCAGATAATATTGATAGTCAACGAGTTGTACATCAGCGAGTAATTTCTTTTGATTATCCTTTGAAATTTTTCCAAGTTTTAGAACAAAGAATAATGTCTTATTACCAGCATTGGTATATCGAGACATCAGACGATTGAACAAGGCATCAGCTTGGGTATTCGATGAATCAGCATCCTTCATGTAGTGCACATACATAATAGGAAGTGCAGTAGCAGTGTTCTCTAATTGCTCGTAGTCACACATCGCTGTAAGCAATGCAGCAGTGTCAGTAGTATAAGAATCAGTATCTTTGTATTTAGTAGCAAAGTCTGCATAAGCCTTTTCCATTCGCTGAACATCCTTTTCAATTTGAGGATCCTTTATCGACGAATAAAAAAGCTTAAAGTTCCACGCGGTTTTGATGCTTGTTTTCATATACCTATATTTGCATAAAATAAGCAAAATGATAAGCTTTCGTCAGAACAACAATCTACACATATGCCTGCACATAAAAAATCTAAATCACATATCGGACACAAAAAGAAAACCAGTATTCGTAAAAAAGTTGAGTTTGGAAAATTAACACTTGAACTTATCGAAGATGCTGCCAATCAAATCATCACTGAGGATGGTGGTAATTGGATGTCGTGTGAAGAAAATAGAAGCAATTTCCACTTATATATTACAACAAATAATTCTCTAGGTGTGCTTCTTTTATTCGCTAGCATGTTACACCTTCCCGAAGAATTTAGTGAGTGTTGCCGTTATATTCGACGTAAAAATCTTTCTCGTAGGAAAGCACTATTCTATAACGAATATATAAAGAAAATCGCCAGACGTGTTTTAAGACTGGTTAGCAAAATA
>JBDKLF010000023.1:0-4229 GCA_039795755.1 Candidatus Parcubacteria bacterium
GGGAGCAGGTATGGTTCATCCAAGTGTACTTACTTCAGTAGGACTTGATCCAGAGAAGTACAAAGGCTTTGCCTTTGGTGCTGGAATGGATCGTCTCGTGATGAGCAAGTTCGGTATTCCTGATGTGCGCATGTTGTATACCGGTGATCTTCGGTTGATTAAGCAGTTCTAAATGCAAAATAACAAAATAAAACAGAAAACCATTTGGCATCATTATAGAGACGCTATGGGAGGAAAACTTTTTGTTTTTTTCTTATTGAATGCGATGGTTTTTGGACTTGCTGCATACTTACTTAATGTAAGTATTCCTGTGTACTACAAAAACATTATTGATGCTATTACTCATGGTGGAACATATGAATCAGCAGTCTCTATTCTTTGGGGACTAATTGGTATTACTACGATTTATTATATTTTTGATAGAATCTCTGAACATATGGATATTGTGCTTATGGTAAGAGCACTTAAAAAAGTTTCAATGTATGCCGCTAAGGGACCACTTGAACATTCTTATAATTTTTTTACAAATAACTTTGCTGGTTCGCTGGTAAATAAAGAAAACAAATTCATACGAGCATTCGATAATATCGTTCAGATTATTCTACGAGACTTTTTGTATGCGATTGTGGTGGTAATTGGGGTACTTTTCGTATTGTTTACTTATTCTACGATATTAGGTCTTCTATCGGCATTTTGGTTCGGATTATTTTTCTGGAGCATGTATTGGTCTACCCGAAAGAGAATTCCGTATGAACGAGCTCGAGGTAATGCACAGTCTGTGAAAGTGGGGGTGCTCTCTGACATTATTGCCAACGTGATTAACCTTAAGTATTTCTCATCAAAGAAAAGAGAATTGGATTATTTTGAAGGTTATGTAAATAAAGAAAGTAGTGCAAATAATGCAGCTTGGAAAATGGCGGTGTGGGGTTATACCTTTCAAGGAACAATTGTTAATGTGGCAAAGCTTACACTTTTGTTTGTTTCAATTTACTTGTGGAATAAAGGTGATATAACTTCAGGTGTTATTGTGCTAGTAATTTCTTATAGTAATATTCTGTTTAATAAATTGGGAAATATCGGTTCGGTAATGCGCCGTTTTGCCGAGAATTACATGGATGCAAGCGAATTTGTTGAGGTGCTAAATACCAAGATTGATATTGTTGATCCACAGAGACCAGAAACATGTGTGATTAAAAAAGGCGAAATTATTTTTGATCAAGTTTCGTTTGGGTATAGTGATGAACGAATGGTGATACAGGATTTTAATTTACATATTAAACCAGGAGAGAAAGTAGGATTCGTAGGATCAAGTGGTGCTGGAAAAACAACCATCACCAAATTGTTACTTCGATTCGCTGATGTAAGCAGTGGCGAAATCCGAATCGATGGTCAGTGTATTGATAAAATTACTCAAGATGAACTGCGTGATGCGATTTCGTATGTACCACAAGATACGTTGCTGTTCCATAGAAGTCTTCAAGAAAATATTGCCTATGGCAATCCGAACGCTTCACTTGATGAAGTGATTGTTGCAAGTAAGAAAGCACATGCGCATGAATTTATAGAAAAGTTACCCAAGAAGTATGAGACGCTTGTAGGTGAGCGTGGTATTAAGCTCTCGGGTGGAGAAAGACAACGTGTTGCAATCGCACGAGCAATACTCAAAGATTCTCCAATTCTCGTACTTGATGAAGCGACAAGTTCTCTTGATTCTGAGAGTGAAAAATATATCCAAGAAGGCCTCGAAGAATTGGTAAAAGGACGTACTACTATTATTATCGCGCATAGACTTTCAACAATTCAAAAAATGGATCGCATTATTGTTTTCTCAGAAGGAAGAATTATTGAGGACGGTTCTCACAAGGAATTGCTCGAAAAGCGTGGTCGTTATGCTGATTTGTGGAAGCATCAGTCAGGTGGATTTATACAAGAATAATGTTAGTATAGTGAAATAAATTTCATATGAACGTCTCAAAAACCTGGTTACAAAAATATATCGTTGAACCACTTCCAAGTGTCAAAGAAATCGCTGATAAGCTCACGATGTATGCTTTTGAAATTGAATCAATAGTAAGCGATGGTGTCATTGATGTGAAGATTCTTCCTGATCGAGCGCACTATGCTTTGTCGCATTATGGTGTTGCATCAGATATTGCAGTGGCTTTTGGATTTACGCTCAAGCCTCGAAATGAAATCAAACTCCCTGAAATTTCAAAAGAACTTTCAGTAACAATACAAGATACGAAGCTTTGTCGAAGATACACTGGCGCAGTTATTAAGGGTGTGAAAGTTGGTCCAAGTCCAGAATGGCTCCGACAGTCTCTCGAAGCAATCGGCCAACGATCAATTAATAATATTGTTGATGCAACAAATTATGTGATGTTCTCAGTTGGTCAACCTACTCACTGTTTTGATTTCGATAAGGTAAAAGGCAAGATTTCAGTAAGGCAGGCTCATAAGGGAGAACAAATTAGTTTAATTCGAAATACTAAGTTAATAAAAGAAGGTATTCCTGCTGATAATCTAAGAAAATTATTATTAACAGAAGGTGAGTATGTTATCGCAGATGAACAGGAGCCTCTTGCCCTTGCTGGACTGAAAGGGGGACAAGATTCTCAGGTTGATGAAAATACAAGAAATATAATTCTTGAGTCAGCGAATTTCGATCCAACAATGATTCGTAGAGAGAGGGTTAATCTTGCGAAAATTTCAGGTCTTGATTTACTAACCGACGCATCAAAGCGATTTGAGAATGAGCTTACCCCAGAGCTCGCAATACAAGGTCTCTCTGATCTTATTGCACTCATTACTGAAATTGCTGGAGGAACAGTTGAAGGATGTGTAGATATATATCCAGCGCCAGTACAGGAATGGAATATCAAAGTCTCACTCAAAGAAATTAATGATGTATTGGGAACACAACTTAATGCACAGGAAGTAGAAGATATTATTGTGCGATTTGGATGGAAGCATGAATGTGTAACTGTTGAAGGTACTCGCTACTGGTCAATTACTCCACCTTTCGAACGATTGGATCTCAAGATTAAAGAAGACGTGATTGAAGAAGTGGGAAGAATTTATGGATATGAACATATTCAAGCCAAGATGCCGGCACCAGCTGCTCCACTCGAGCTCAATCAACACTATGTATGGTGTGAGACATTGCGATCATTGTTTGTAGATTCAGGATATTCAGAAGTATATACCTATGCCTTCAGACCAAAGGGTGAGGTAGAGATCGCATACCCACTTGCGGCAGACAAGGCATTTCTTCGAACCAATCTCAAAGATGGTGTGACAGATGCACTTGAACTAAATAAAAAATATAAAGATCTCTTGGGACTCAAAGAAATAAAGATTTTTGAAATTGGAAATGTATTTACCAAAGACGGTGAGGAAATGCATGTGTGCTTTGCAAATGAAAAGGAAGTGCAGGAAATGACACTTACAGAAGCGGTTGAACATATGAAGATAGAAGAAGTGAAAGAACTTCCAGAAGCAAGTGTGAGTACAAATATGTTCAAGGCAATCTCTCCGTATCCATTCATTGTTCGTGATATTGCAGTGTGGATTCCTGATGCTACGTCTCCAGAAGAAATTACTGAAATGATTGTGAAGGACTCAGGAGAACTCCTTGTGAAAGGTCCTACAAAGTTCGATCAATTCAGCAAAGAGGGGAGAACTTCATACGCGTATCGAATGGTGTATCAGTCTATGGAAAAGACGCTGACTATCGAAGAAGTGAATGCAATCATTACTACAATTACTGACAAAATGAATGCGAAGGAGGGGTGGAAGGTGAGATAAATAAAAAGTATTTTTCACCAAAGGTTACTAAATACTACCACCACCTTCTGAAGGCATTAGGGAGTTCTTTGTGGGCAGCACTTCTTTTATCTCGTCGGTTGCTGCGAACTCTTTCTAGGGCTTCACTGGTCTGGTGACGTCTGGAAAACCAGCCATTAAAACGGGCTTCTTTGTGGGTTCGATAAGTGCAAGGTATTGCCATAATGTTCGAAGTTCATGTACCAAATTATAACTATAAAGACCCCGTGTCAAGTATGGGAAAGGTCATTGATTTGTTAAAATAACGAGTAATTATGGCAAAAGAAGATAAAGAGAAAAAGTATGATGCGTCGTCGATTACCGTCCTTGAAGGTCTAGAAGCGGTACGAAAGCGCCCGGGTATGTACATTGGTACCACTGGCTATGATGGCTTGCATACATTG
>JBDKLF010000024.1:0-5361 GCA_039795755.1 Candidatus Parcubacteria bacterium
TCTGGGCAATGATTGCAATTTATCCATATATGAAATGGATTACGTTCATCAATATTCCATATCTCTTGTGGGTCGCATTTGCTACGGTGTTACAACTCACCATTACGTATTTGAATGCGTAATATATAATTATCACCTAATCAAACAATATGAAAAAAGGCTACACATCAAATATTGAACAATTAACCATCGAGAACACTTCTTTCAGAAAAGTATTATACAGTGGTGAACATATGCAGCTTGTGCTCATGTCACTCCGACCAAATGAGGATATTGGTATGGAAGTACATACTGAGAATGATCAGTTCTTCAGAGTAGAAGCAGGAACGGGGAAGTGTGTCATTAATGGAAATGAATATGCACTCAAAGATGGTACGGTAATTATTGTTCCTTCTGGTGCAGAACATAATGTGATCAATACTTCTGATTCAGAAGATCTCAAGCTCTATACGATTTATTCACCTGCACATCATAAAGATGGTATTGAACGAGCGACAAAAGAAGAAGCAATGGTAAATGAAGCAGAGTTCGATGGAGTAACGACTGAATAAGTTATTCACAACACATAGTGAGTACTGGTGCTAGTGAATGATAGAATATACATATCATTACAAAAATAAAACAATTCAAATGGGAAAAGGAGATAATCGACAAAAGAAAGATAAGAAGAAGCCAAAGCAGAATAAGCCAAAGTAAATCAAATGTGGAAATGGGTTATCAAAAGAGTGAGAGTGAGACGCCCAAGCAAGAAGTCCCGCACAGCGGGGCTTTTGCAATATGGTGAAGCGGCACGTGTGTTGGTGCATGAACGATTGGAATATTTCAATCAGTTCTATCATTTCACCTATCATGATGTTCGCATCAAATCATCAGTAACCCGATGGGGAAGTTGTTCTTCAAAAGGGAATTTGAACTTCAATTACCGAATTGCTTTGATTCCACCTGAATTAGCAGATTATATTATTGTGCATGAATTATGCCATTTGGGTGAATTCAATCACTCAAAAAAGTTCTGGGATCTTGTTGCACAACAGATTCCAAATTATCAAGAATTACGACAACAACTCAGAAATATTTCTTTTAAATAAAAAACGATATTTATGTAAGCATGGTTACATTTATCGCTGCATAGTGACCGACCACCGTTGTTGACCCCACAACTTTTAAGGTCCCATAGTTATTGCTCCCACATTGCCAGGACAATGTGGAAAAGGGTTTAGGTTTGGTGGCGTCTTTTCCAAGAGAAATTTCGATTCTTTCTCCTGCCATGAAAGCTTTAAATAGCTTAAGTGGTATGTTGATAATCATGGTGCATGGTTTTCTGAGTTAAGCCTATGCTTTTTGTGTATATTGGTCAAGAACTTGTATGGTCTGCTATACTTATCCGTACTATCACTAATATAAAAACATGAACGATATCATCAAACACTTGGAATGGCGCTATGCAACAAAGGAATTCGATACTACTAAGGTGGTAAGCGAAGATGCATTCAATACTATTCTCGAATCAGCACGACTTGCTCCTTCATCATATGGATTACAGCCATGGAAATTCGTTGTGGTTAAGAATCCAGACATTCGAGCCAAGCTGAAGGCGGCTGCTTGGAATCAGGGTCAGATCACCGATGCTTCACATCTCGTGGTGCTTTGTCGACGATCAGATATTGACGAAGCCTATGTAACTTCATATGTAGCACAGACTGCTGCACTTCGATCAATCGGAGTAGAAGTGCTCGATGGGTACAAGAATATGATGGTGGGAGCTATTAATGGAAAGAGTAAAGATGAACGTGCAACATGGATGGCAAAGCAAGTATATATTGCACTTGGATTCATGCTTCACACTGCTGCACAGCTCGAAGTAGACGCATGTCCAATGGAAGGATTTGATGCAAAGCAATTCGATGAAATACTCGGACTTGAAGCAAAGGGACTTAATTCAGTATTGGTGTGTGCAATTGGGTATCGAAAGGACACTGACATGATGGCACAAGCTGCAAAGTCTCGATTCAGTAAGGAAGAAGTGATTGAGGTGATATAATAATTACACCTAATAAACGGTAGCTCACCATGAAGCACAAAGAAGCACGATTACACATACTCCTCTCGATTCTATTTGCTTCTATTATATTGGGCTGTATTACGCACGGGCCACGTTTGCTTGCTTATATGTCCGAGAAGTCTGGGTATTATGCGGCATCAGAAGAGTCTGATTATGCAATTATCCCGGTGACATTAGGAAGAGCTGCGTTACATGTGCTTATTGCCGATACTGAAGAGCGAAGAGTGAAGGGGTTGTCATATCGAGAGAGTTTGGGCAAAGATCAGGCCATGCTCTTTGTCTTTGATGAGCCTGGTAAACACGGTATATGGATGAAATCAATGAAATTTCCCATTGATATTATCTGGCTCGATAGTAATTTACATGTAATTCACATTGTCAAAGAAGCTTCTCCTCGATCTTTCCCTGAAGTATTCGAGCCAAAGGATGACGCAAGCTTTGTGCTTGAAGTAAATGCAGGGTTTTCAGAAAAGCATGATATTGGTATTGGGTCAGAGCTGGTTTTGTATCGTTAGAAGGGAGTTGTTTAAAAAAAGATCACTTGTTATCAAGTGATCTTTTTTATTTTCTTAATTTATATAGCTTTTTGAGAAGATTTCTTTACATTTTTTTATTAGTGTTTTGTGTCTGGTATTTTTTGACCTTATCCACAGCTTGGGAGGTTCTTTCCGGAATATAATTTTCTCTACATTAACATTAATTGTGCTCTACGTTGCGCTATGTCTGCAAAAACAACACCAAAATCAAAAGGAAAAGATAAAGAAGATATGTTCGTTAAGAAAGTAGAGAAGAGAAACGGAACCACGGTACCATTCGATCTCGAACGAATTGTGACTGCAATCAACAAGTCTATGATTGCTGCGGGTGAAGGTTCTCAGAAGGAGGCTGAGCTAGTTGCCAATAAGGTATATGCTGAATTGGTACGAATTGCGAAGAAATTCAAGAACTTCGTCCCTACCGTAGAAGGAATTCAGGATACCGTTGAAAAGGAATTGATTCTTTCTGAATATGTAAAAGCTGCAAAGTCATACATTCTCTATCGACAAGAGCGATCAATGCTCCGAGATCAAGGTGTTGAGGTTCCAGAGCGCGTGAAGCAGCTCGCCGCAGATTCAAAGAAGTATTTCCGAAGTTCTCTTGGAGAATTCGTGTACTACCGAACATACTCAAAGTGGATTGATACAGAAGGACGACGAGAGACATGGATCGAAACAACAAATCGTTACGTTGACTTCATGAAGGAAAACCTCGGTAACAAGCTTACTGACAAGGAATATGAAGAAGTACGACAGGGAATTCTTCGACAAGAAGCAATGCCCTCAATGCGACTCCTTCAGTTCTCAGGTCCAGCAGCACGACGAACCAATGTATGTGCGTACAACTGTTCATTCATTGCACCAGAGACATTCCAGGATCTTGCAGAAATCATGCATGTCTCAATGTGTGGAACAGGAGTAGGGTATTCAGTTGAGAGTTACAATGTTCAGAAGTTCCCTCAGATTAAGTATCAGACAAATAAGAAGCTCCCTACGTATGTGGTACCAGATAGTAAGGAAGGATGGGCTGATTCATTGGCGATTGGTATGACAGCATGGGCTGAAGGATCAGATATTGAATTTGATTATTCACAATTGCGACCAGCAGGTGCTCGTCTCAAGATCATGGGAGGTAAGTCATCTGGACCAGAGCCATTGAAGCGATTGCATACATTTACACGACAAATCATGCTTGCACAGCAGGGTAAGCGACTACGAAATATCGATCTCCATGACATCATCTGTATGATTGGAGACTGTGTGGTATCAGGAGGAGTACGACGATCAGCAATGATTTCGCTCTCAGATCTCGATGATCATGATGTTCGACATGCAAAGGATGGTCAATTCTATCTCACACATCCACATCGATCACTTTCTAATAACTCAGCAATTTATAACAGTAAGCCAAGTACTACTGAGTTCCTCGATGAATGGATGTCACTTATTAAGTCTGGTTCTGGAGAGCGAGGAATCTTCAACCGAGGATCATTGCATAAGCAATTGCCTGCACGACGAGTAGAACTCTTCAAGAAAGATGGGTACATGGATGCTAATGGTCGTGTACTCAAGCCAATTGGAACTAATCCATGTGGAGAAATTATCCTACGATCAAAGCAATTCTGTAATCTCACTGAAGTAGTAGCACGAAAGGAAGATACCGAAGCAACATTGCTCCGCAAGATCCGTGTAGCAACTATTATTGGAACGTACCAGTCATCATTGACCAAGTTCGAATACCTTTCTAAGGAATGGCAGGAGAACTGTGAGAAGGAACGACTCCTCGGAGTATCAATTACTGGTCAGTGGGATAGTCCTGTAGTGCGCAAGCCAGAAGTATTGCGAAAGCTTCGAGATGAAGCAACTAAGGTGAACAAGTTGTTCGCGAAGCGATTGGGAATTCAGCAGTCAACATGTGTGACTTGTACCAAGCCTTCAGGAACATTGTCTCAGACCGTAGACTCATCATCAGGTATTCACCAGCGACATGCTGCGTTCTATATCCGACGAGTACGTATCAGTGCAACAGATTCACTCTTCAAGATGCTCAAGGATCAAGGTGTTCCATATCAGCCTGAAGTAGGACAGAACATGGATACTGCGAATACCTATGTATTGGAATTCCCGGTAGCATCTCCAAAGGGTTCTATCTACAAGGATGATATCTCAGCGATTGAGCAGCTCGAATATTGGAAGAATGTAAAGACGAACTTCACTGATCACAATCCTTCAGCAACTATCTCTGTAGGAGAAGACGAATGGATTGCAGTAGCTGACTGGGTGTACAAGAACTGGGAATTCATTGGAGGTCTTTCATTCCTCCCACGATTCGACCATGTGTACCAGCTCGCTCCTTATGAAGAAATTAATGAGAAGCAGTACAATGAGCTCAAGAGTCGTATGGAACATATCGACTTCGGTAAGATCATGACTTACGAGAAGCAAGACGAAACAGAGGCCAAGAAAGAATTAGCATGTGCCGGCGGAGTCTGTGAAATCATCGACTCAGTCCCAGCAACTGCAGAAAGTAAATAAGAAAGTAAGCCTCCCGAAAGGGAGGTTTTCTTTTTACAAAAATGTGATATAATATGTAGTACCGTACAGGATAGTTGCTCTGAGCAATCAGAGAGGAAAGTCCGAACACAGACCGGTTCAGACCGGAAAGGTAGCAGGTAACCCCTGTCGTCCGCGAGGATAGAGGTGCGAACAGTGACGAATCCCTTTAGTGGGAGTGAAACGGCAAAATCCTTACCCCTGTGCAAG
>JBDKLF010000025.1:0-10994 GCA_039795755.1 Candidatus Parcubacteria bacterium
TGCACCATCAACCAAAGAATCAGAATTGTTGAAGCTCAAGGATCTGCATCCAATTATTGAGCTCGTGCTTGAGCATCGAGAATTACAGAAATTACTTTCTACATACATCGATACATTACCAACGCTTGCTGATGAACAAGATCGAGTACACACCTCACTCATTCAGTACGGTGCTGCGACTGGGCGTATGGCTTCGACACATCCTAATCTCCAGAATATTCCGATCAAATCAGAAAAGGGAAGAGCGATTCGAAAGGTCTTTATTGCTGAAAAGGGATATGACTTGGTAGCAATTGATTATTCTCAAATGGAATTACGTATTGCCGCATTTCTCTCGGGTGATAAAAAATTGATTGAAATCTTTAATCAAGGACAAGATGTACATACTGCAGTTGCCGCACAAGTCTTCAGGGTAGATCCAAAAGACGTTGATAAAGAAATGCGAAGAAAGGCAAAGGTAATTAACTTCGGAATTCTCTATGGTATGGGAGTTACTGCGCTTAAAGATAACCTTGGTGGTACACGAGAAGAAGCACAAGTTTTCTACAACACCTACTTCGAGACATTCACTGAACTCGCTGTATATCTCGACCGAGTCAAAGCTGAGACAGCCCGCAAAGGATATACTGAGACATACTTTGGTCGCCGACGATATATCGAAGGAATGAATTCATCGTTACCGTTCGTACGATCAATTGCTGAACGAGCTGCAATTAATGCGCCAATTCAGGGAACAGAAGCAGATGTCATCAAATGGGCAATGGTAAAGATTGCTGATTGGGTAAAGACAGAACAACTCGAAGACGAGGTAAGAATGTTACTACAGGTGCATGATGAATTATTATTCGAAATCAAAGAAGGAAAGGCAGATGAATATATTCCAAAGATTAGAGAAATTATGGAGAATATTATTGACCCGAAAGAAGTATATGGTGTGAAGATGACCACTGAAGCATCTGTGGGGAAGCATTGGGGTAATTTAGAAAAAGTAATAAAGAAGATCTAGTATGATATGGACTTTTGTTGGAGAACATAATGCGATTGAGAAAGAGGTGAACAAGCTTGTTTCGCTCCTTCACAAAAAGCAGCCAGATGCAGAAACATTACGAATGAATGAAGAAACATTTGATCCGGTATTTCTCGATGAAATTATCTCAAGTCAGGGATTGTTTTCTCCAAAGTATATTGTGATCATTGAAAGCATTGATCTTAAATCAGAAAAAGGAGAGACAATGCTCGATAAATTGGTAGATATGAAAGCTGCCGAACATGCATTCGTTATTTCTTTTCCCAAGTTACTTGCTGAACCCAAGAAAAAATTCCAAAAGCATTCATATGAATATAAAGAATACGAATCTACTTCAGCAAAAGCTACTTCTGGTGTAAAAGAAAATAACTTTGAAATGGCTGATCGAATAGGGGAACGTGATGTCATTGGTCTCTGGCAAGTCTATGCAAAGAAAATAACCGATGATACTTCACCAGAAGAAATTCACGGCATGTTCGTCTGGCAGATCAAGGGAATGCTCCTTGCAATGAAGACAAAAGTAGCAGGAGAAGCTCATATGAATGACTTTCCTTATAGCAAAGCAAAGCGTTATAGTAAGAACTTTTCTCAAGCCGAGCTTGAACAATTACTCTTTGAACTCATGGTGATGTACGACAAAGCACATGCCGGCAAGGCGGATCTTCCTGCTGAGCTCGAGCGATGGGTATTGAAATTGGGTAAAAAATAGACTTTTCTGTATTTTCTGTTATATTTCTAATCTATATGCGCCTATAGCTCAGTCGGTAGAGCGGCTCCCTTTTAAGGAGATGGTCGTAGGTTCGATTCCTACTAGGCGCACAAATTGCGGGGCAATTTGTGCGAGCCGGAGGTCGCGTAGGCGACCGAGGCGGGGCCGCGGCCGTCGCTAGCAAGCGACGAGCTGTGGCCACAAGTAAACTATGCAAAAAACCATCTCAATCAAAAGTGTCGAATATAGCATTAATGAAAAACCCATTCTTCAAGGAGTTTCTTTTTCTTGTAATGAGAAAGAACGATTGTGTATATTCGGGGAGAACGGTGCAGGGAAGTCTACGATGCTTAAAATTATCATGGGAGCAATCGAGACTGATAGTGGAACTATTGAGCGACAAGGTCACATTCGATTGCTCTATGTACCACAGGAATTCGATCAAGAATATTATCCCCTTACGGTAGAAGAATATATTGTGAAGCTTGCTGGTCCCGCATTCTTTAAAAAAGTTGAAGATATTTCGACTGCATTAGGATTCAATACCGAACGGTTCAAAGCAAAGACGTGTGGAAGTCTCTCGGGAGGACAGCAAAAGATTGTGGCACTCTCGGTGGCATTTGCATTGAGACCAGATTTCTTGTTGCTCGATGAACCAGAAAACCATCTCGACATTATTAGTCGAAAGGTGCTTATTGAATTTCTCATTGATTTCAAAGGTGGAGTGATTTTTATTTCGCATGATCGATTGTTGATTGATTCTATTGCGACCAAGATTGGTGAACTTGCTGATGGCAAGATGAATATTTCTGAAGGTGACTACGATGATTATATCGAGATGAAAATGCGTCGCATCGGTGGACTACAAAGAGAGTTCGACAAAGAAGCAAAACGTATCAAACAACTCTCTGCCAACATCTCAATTCTTCAGCAAAAGGCATTTCGAGGGAAGGAAGTCTCTGCATATCGCAAAGCAAAAGAAGAACTTGATGCACTCAAGGCTGCACACAAAGAATCAGGACGACCAGATGAAAAGAAGACCAAGATTCGCCTCGCGCAGACTGATGAAAAGCTCTATAACGGAAAGCTCATTTGTCGTATCAAAGATGGACTATTCAAATACGAAGGAGCAAAGCTTCGCACATTCGGTGAAGCCAATCTCGAAGTTCGATCTGGTAACAAAATCGTGCTCATCGGAAGAAATGGGTCTGGTAAATCAACCTTTCTCAAATGTCTTACAGGAGAGCTTCCGCTTACTAAGGGTGAAATCGCGTGGGCAAGTGATGTGAAGTGGGCATACTTCGATCAGCATTCATCATTTGGTCCTGATCAGACTGCGGTACAAATTATCAAGGACAAGTTGCAGTGTGGCGATACTGATGCGCAGGCAGCACTTGGCGCCATGCGATTCGATATGGCGCGAATGATTGCCCCTGTACGAACACTCTCGGGAGGGGAGCGCATGCGTATTCGCTTTGCGATGGTATTTGGCAAGAAGCCTGACTTTATCGTGCTCGATGAGCCAACGAACCATATTGATGAAGTAACGTGGGAAATTCTCCTCCATGCATGTACCATCTCGAAAAGTTCCATATTACTTGTGACACACGACCATGAATTCATTGAAGCATTCAAACCAACCGTATTCTGGATGATTCATGATCACAAGATTCTCGAGCGACACAAGGAGCTCGATGTATTGCTTGAGGAGCTTAAACAATAATCATTTGAGCATAATAATAGTGACGAATCTTCCTTCTGGTTCACCTGTTCTATCTGAACGATAGTGTGAATAATAATTTTTATTTGAAGCGGTATCGATTTCACTGTCTTGAATATTTGTGATTAGAACACCTGCGCTTACTAGTTGATCAATAATAAAGCCGAGTAAATTAATGTTTGCGGTATTTCCCCGTATTGATACGTAAGGTTTCCATTCAGGAAGATTGTGTTGAGTAACAACCTCGAGGGGAAATTGATAAGAATCTTTTCGAATACCTGGTCCAACAAAAACTTGTATGTCTGCTGGGTTTGAGCCGAAGCGTAGTTTCATTTGTTCAACTGCTTTGAAGGCAAGTTTTTTATTCGTAGGTTTCCATCCAAGATGTATTAATGAAATCGCTCGTTGTTTTGGATCGAATAGAGCAATAGGGAAGCAATCAGCGGTTACCATAGACAGAATTAATTGAGGAGTATTAGTCATGAGACATTCACAGGGAATTGCACTCTCGCCGTCTGATATACCACGTCCTCTGTCTGAGTTATTTACTGTGGTGATTGTTTCTCCATGCTCGAGCTGAGCCATGACCATGTCGGTGCTTTTGAGTTGATATGGAGCGAGAAATACTTCTCGGTTTTTTATCACTTCAGCACAAGGGCCCCACTTGAAAGACATGTTTCCATCTTGTTTATTAGAAAATGCAAATACAATCTCTTCAGGGATTTTCATGCAAAAAGTATAACATATGCTAAAATCATCCATTATGATACAAAAAATAAAAGTACCAGCAGACATTGCGCTGCTCGTTGCACGATTAATTATTGGAGGGATCTTTATCTTTAGTGCCTATATGAAGATTGCAGACATGGGAATGACCGTGGGATATTTCTCACAAATGGGAATTCCTGTATTTCTTACTTATATTGTTGCCTATGGTGAAATGATTTTTGGAATCACTACCGTACTCGGAGTACTTATGGCTTCATCAACATTTTTCTTGAGCGTGGTAATGGCTTTTGCGGTGTATTACACCTATCCAATGGGAATGAATGTATTCATGGCACCACTCGCAGTGCTCGGAGCAACACTTGCACTACATGGAGCAGGAGCAGGGAAGTATCGACTTCCACTCTTCAAACAGTGGGACTAATTACAAAGGCAAATCAATAGAAAATGCTCCTGGTCCGAGAAGGGCAATTGAGAGAGCAATAATACCTAATAATGAATCTACCATGGCTTCCTCACCGTGGTATTTTCTTGTCTGTAATCGCAAGATATAGAGTACCAATGCTATGAGTGCGCCGACTTGTGTGAAGAGTCCAAGTACAAGCAATGTTCCTGCAATAATGCGCAAGTATCCAATCACGCGATTGAGCACATGTGCGGTCTTGATGAAGAAAATACTGTGTAAAATATGCTTTGTGATAGAGTCTTCTTTCCAAAACGCATTGAACGCGTGTACGAACAAGAAGTACGCGAGGGTGAGGCGTAGTATGGTCGGAGCAAGCATGCTCCAGTTGAGTAATTCAGGGAAAAATGACAACATACAACTATATTACTCATTTTGACCGAAATAGCTAATGAACACAGATCAACACCCCGTACATCTCCTGCTTGCAGATATGCGAAGTACTCATAATGTCGGCTCGATATTTCGCACAGCAGATGCTGCAGGAATTCAAAAGATAGTGCTCTCAGGCACCACACCAACACCATTGGATCGCTTCAATATTCCTCGCACAGATGTTGCAAAGGTTGCACTTGGAGCAGAGAAGACGATTCCTTGGGAATACTCAGAAGATACTGTCTCAGTAATTAAAAAATATAAAAAAGAAGGATTTCAGATTATCGCACTCGAGCAGTCAGATCGTTCGGTTGATTACAAAGCGGTTGCTCTCATACAACCAGCATTAATTATTTTGGGCAATGAACCAAAGGGGATTGACCAATCAATACTAAGTTATGTTGATGTGATTGCTGAGATTCCCATGAAAGGGGAGAAGGAGTCATTGAACGTCTCAGTTGCTGCGGGGATTTTTCTTTTTAGAGTTTTGAATATTTAAATATAAAAATACTCCATTACGCTGCGCGTTCGAAGTATGCTGAGTCAAATGGGGTGTTGAATGTTGAGCCACCCACAGTTGTGCGGAAGAGATACTGACCAGTTTCTACAGCTCGCAGCAGTCCGGTTACTTCAACAGGTCCACTAAAGAAACGTGGAACAATAGCCTGATCTCCCGGCCTTTGAATGAAGAAGCGCGGAACGATAGGTTTCAGAAACTCTCCCGGTTTTACAATCGGGTGGTTTCTCTGCAAATGCTCCATAGGCAAAATAAGCACTTGTCCCACTGCTTTACTCCAGGTCACATCATCATCGAGAGACCTAGGGTTGTCTGAGAGTTCGACGTAGCGGTCTGCTATATCACGTCCGATTGGTGTGTGACAGGGTATCCATAACATGGATACCATACTCCAGTAGTTTGGGCTAAGAATGTTCATACTGGCATAAATACTACATTGCAATGCTAATAAGTCAATGTTAACCTATGAGAAGTATGAAACTCGTTCCTATACTCGTTTGTTCACTTCTCGTGAATTTGATTGCCTGCTGGGGTCCTGTATCACGAATACTTGATCGGCTTGAGTTGAGATGGAGAATCTTTCTTTGTAAGCTTTACTGCCTTCCAGAGGATGATTCAATTCTGAAACTTCGGATCAAAACAGGAATGGTTACCAGGATGTAGGTAACCATTTTTTATTTCTGATGTACATTACAAAAGTGTGCTGAGCGGCCTCCAACAACTTTTCTTTGTATGACTCCAGTACAACCTTTTTTCTTGCAGGGTGAGCCGGTCTTTCGATATGCATTGTGCTTACCTTGGAATGTTCCGCGCTCACCGAGAATATTCCGATAGTCAGACATAGAATCACCACCAAAGTCGATGCCCTTTCGTAGTACTTCTTTCACGGCTTTGAAAAGCAGTTTCATAGACATGTCAGAAATATCTCGTACAGGAGTTTCAGGATGAATATCTGCATACCACAATGCTTCATCAGAATAAATATTTCCCACACCAGCAATGATATGTGGTTTCATAAGCACAGTCTTGATTCTGCCGGTTTTGTTTTTGAGCAGTGACTCAACAAAGAGGGAATAGGTGAAGTCTTTATCAAGCAGCTCAGGTCCAATGTTGCTTATGTGTTCCGATGTGTCTTGCTCACCTTTTTTGATCAAGGTGACTTTTGCAAACTTTCGCATATCACATAACGCGAGCGTTGTTCCATCGGTGAAGTTCAATGTGAGATGAATGAATCGATTAAATGAGTCAGTCAGCGCGAGAGGTGAGACACCTTTCCATCCGATAATCTTTTGCTTTTCTTTGATAGCTTCGAATGTTCCGTAGAGCAAATGTCCGGTCATTTTCATGTGGACCAAAATAGTATCACCAGATGAAAGATGTATGAGTACATTCTTCGCTCTTCGACTTGCATGGGTAATAGTTGTACCGATAAGCGCATTTTTAAATATAAGAAAATACTTAGGATCTTTGATCGTATCAGCACCTACACGCTTATTACTCGCATAATCAGTCCATACGTCGGCAATGGTCTTGCCTTGTACGTATTGATTGATTCCATCTACAGTGGTTTGTACTTCAGGGAGTTCAGGCATAATAGTGTTGCTTTTATAACATCTTTCAATTAACCTATGCAATAGTATGTTTACATTCTTTAAAAACCTGTTTGGTTTGTTTTTCGCAAAAGACAAGCCTCCACAAGCTCAAAGCGTCTTCGACATGAAGCATGTGCGCACGCCAGGACTTGATTCTGAGTTGCATACAATTGTTCAGTCTTTTGGCTATATGGGTCAGTTTGATCTAGAGGCAATCGGTCTGCATCTTTTTGAAAAAGGTTTAATGGCAAACTTGTATCCAAATGATAGTGGGGAGGGTTTTCATTGGTCAATCGAACCGATTCCGTCATTTTGCGAGACACCTCAGGCTTAAGCTATGCGGTGTTTTTATTTTTGAGCAACTTTTCAATCTCTTCTCGTGCAACTTTTGCATCACTCCATTCTTGTTTGGTACCGTTTGGTCCCATGATATAAGGATCAGTACCTTTTCCGGTGATCACTACTGCATCATTCTCGTGTGCAAGTGAAATAGCTTTTGCAATTGCTTCTCGCCGATCCATAATGATTTCAACTGGTTTCTTGGTGATAGCAACATGCATATCTCTCACGATTGCAACAGGATCTTCATCGTAAGGATCTTCATTGGTGAGAATAATATGATCACAATATGATTCAGCAATCTTTGCCATTTCGGGTCGCTTCCATGTATCACGTCCACCACCAGTGTTTCCAAGTATGCAGATTTTTTTCTTTGCATAATTAGTTGCCTCATAAATTGCTTTGAGTGAATCTGGAGTATGCGCATAATCAACAATCACATCAAATGTTTGCCCAGCGACGACTTTTTCTGCACGGCCTTTGATCTCGGTATAATTCGCGATTGCTTCACGGATAGTGTCGAGCGAGATACCAAGATATTCACCAATTTTTATTGCAGTGAGAATATTATACGCATTGAACATCCCAAGCAGCTTTGAAGTAAAGAGCTGCTTCTTATACAAGAACCGAATACCTGTACGGTCTTCATGAAAGGCGCTAATATCAGCAAATGCAACAGTGAGGTGGTCATGAGCAGGGATGCGGAGGAATGCTCCAGCTTCTTTATCATCAATATTTACCACAATTGAAGTGTTGGGTTTCTTGCTCGTGAGTATTTCTTTTATGATGCCAATTTTTGCAGCCCGATAATTCTCATATGAACCATGTGATTCAATATGCTCAGGAGCAAGATTAGTAAAGACTGCCATATCGAGATCAATGAATTTGTTTCTGAATTGCTTCGCACCTTCAGACGTAATTTCAACGACCGCATGTGTCGCTCCTTCATTTACTGCTTTTCGGAGAAATTTCTGAATGAATGATCGTCCTGGCATCGACATTTTGAACAAGTTTGGCTCTGAGAGAAGGGGAGTCTTGAAGCGAATAGTGTTCGAGCATGCAGTACGATATCCAGCCTGTTCGAGTACTGCATTTACTAGTTCTACCGTTGATGACTTTCCTTTGGTTCCAGTGATTCCGATAACAAAGAGGTTACGAGAAGGAAAGTTGTTTCGTACAGCTCCTATATATGCCAACAGATAGTGATATGCCGGCTGGAAGAAGGCGAATAGTTTGTTGGGGATGAATTTTCTTAAGATCTCTCTCATGCCGTAATCATATATAAGATTGAGTTACTAAGCCAGAATTGACATTGTTATAGTCGAGTAGTAGGTTAGGAATAGGATTTTATGATTTTCATTCTCGCACTCAAAGGTAAGGCACTCTATCTTTTTCTTTTGTTCTTTGTTTGTTGCGCGGTCGGTGCTGTCGCTCTCGTGGTGAGTCAGCACTCACGCATGATGAAGTTGATTACATTGTTGTGTATCGGAGGATGTGTCTATTCCTACCATGCATTCAAAAATGAATTCGATCAACCACTCACTGAACAACAAATACAGGCTGCCGCTGGACTCAAGTGAGCCTTTTTATTTTTTGATTGCTATGACTGTAGGTTTTTGAGAGCGAGCTTTACCTGTTCCTGTGTAGAGAGTGATTTATCAATTTTCTTTACTGCTTCACGAGCGTCATCAGCAGTGAATCCAAGTGACATAAGGGCTTCAATTGCCATACTACTCTCGGTTTGTTTGCCATTTGTTCGGGCTGATCCGGTACTTAGTTCTTGTACAACGATCTTATCTTTCAGCTCACGAATAACTTTTTCTGCGGTTTTCTTTCCAATGCCTGATACTTTAGTGAGATGACTGGCATCATCTTCGTAAATAGCATCTTTGATAGTGTCAGGGGAGGCACTATTAAGAATTGCGAGGGCTGATTTTGGTCCAATTCCTGAGACGGTAAGGAGAAGCTCAAAGAATTCTCGATCTGACTTCTTGGTAAATCCATAGAGATCAAGCGCATCTTCACGCACAATAGTGTGAATCCAGAGTGATACAGGGCCTTTTTCATGAGAGAGATGCTCGAGAGTCTCAGTGGTAGCATGCACTTTGTAACCAACTCCTCCGGTGGCAATCACTGCATAGCGTAGGTCGAGATCGAGGACGGTGCCGGTAATGTGGGAAATCATGAGGGTAGTATACTTGCCTTTTGTATACTTTTCTAGTAGTATCTTGTCTTACATATGCCAATTACACAATCAGCAAAAAAAGCAATCCGACAAAGCGCTCGAAAGCAGGTATACAACCTTCGACGAAAGAACAAGGTTGATGATGCCGTTCGAAAGATGAAGAAGCTTGTTGCAGGAGGGAAAGTAGCGGAAGCTCGAACATCACTTTCATCTGTTTACAAGGCAATCGACAAGGCTGCTAAAGGAAACACTTTGAACAAGGGAACTGCAGATCGAATGAAGTCTCGATTGAACGCTTTTGTAAAGAAAGCTTCAGTTAAGAAAGCATAATCTCCTAGATAACCTTTGCAAGTGAGAAATGTCTCACGATAAGAAATAGTGCGATACCAAGAAACAGGGAATAAAACACCCTGTATTTCTTATTCTTTTCAAGTGGGTCAATCATGTCAGGGAGTATGGTATATAAGAGCTGAATAACAGAGTCTATCGTAAAGAAAATTGCAGCAACAATAATTCCAATATTCCATAGCCAGATACAAATAATAATATCGAGAAGGAGCCAAATTGGGTTACGTGATTTTAGTACATGCATAAAGTTTTTTAGTGCTCCTGTTAGGAATCGAACCTAAATTTCTCCCTTCGCAGGGGAGTGTCCTATCCGTTGAACGACAAGAGCGATAGTTCGTAGATTACAACAAAAATTTTTATTTATCAATTTAGAACCCGAAGTACTCGAGAAGCTTCTCAAGAAATGATTCTTCCAATTCTTCTTCTCTAAGATACATAAGGAGATAGTCTCGAACATCTTCAATATCAATTTCCTCAACAGGGAGGTGAATATAAGACATCATTACTTTTTTTGACTTGATGAGTACCTTTGGATCAGGTTTGTTCAAGTGTTGTTCGCCAATTGAGAATGATTCGAGGGTTGAATACGGGTAGAGCACATGATTAATCACAATACCTCTATTGGTAAGTTCGAAATTGAGGAGACGTGGCTCGCGATGTGCTTGCATGCCTGATGCAAATGCAAAGAGAATGATCACGAGTGCGAAAAGTGTGTTACCAAGAATGATGGCGAGTATTGCAGCGGTTGTTGCAACTATGCCAAGTCCCCAGTACCAGTCATTTGATTTCTCTTGATGGAAGTATTCATGTGCTTGCCATGAAATCGTCTTTTGAAGTGCCATGAAAGTATTATCACATATTTTTCATTGCAAAACAGCTTTTTTCTGTTAATATGTCCTGTACTGGTGGGATGGCAGAGTGGTCTAATGCACCTGTCTTGAAAACAGGAGGGGTCGAAAGGCTTCCGCGAGTTCGAATCTCGCTCCCACCGCA
>JBDKLF010000026.1:0-5370 GCA_039795755.1 Candidatus Parcubacteria bacterium
CTTCATACATCACTTCTTTCTGTGTTGGTAATTCTTCTGCGGGAACTCCTTGCAAGGCATCTTCGAAGAATTTTTTCTTGTCTTCTGGGACAGGAATTTGTTTTTTACATACCGTACACAACGTTCGCACCAATCGTTGTGCCATAGCGAGACGAACTGCAGAAGAAATAATCTTTGGATTTACTCCAAGGTCAATTAATCGAGGGAATGCACCTGCAGCATTGTTGGTGTGAAGGGTAGAGAATACCAAGTGTCCGGTAAGCGCAGAATCAATCGCTGTTGCTGCGGTCTCTGGATCTCGAATTTCTCCTACCATAATGACGTCAGGATCTTGTCGAAGTGATGCGCGTAGTCCTGAAGCGAAGGTGTAACCTTTCTTTGTTTCAACTTGCGTCTGAACAATTCCTGGAAGGTGGTATTCAACTGGATCTTCGATGGTAATAATTTTTACTTCAGGTGTATGAATCTTTCGTAACACCGCATAGAGTGTAGTAGTCTTTCCAGATCCTGTTGGTCCGGTAGTAAGAATCATTCCATTCGGTCGCTGCATTTCACGGAGAAGCACAGTGAGGAGTCGTGGGGGGAAGCCGAGATCTTCAAGTGTAACCTGAATTGCTTTTGGATTAAGGATTCGAAGTACGATTGATTCACTATATGCACCAGGAAGCATAGAACTTCGGATTTCGATATCAGAATCATCGAGCTTTACGGTGAATCGTCCGTCTTGTGCGGCGTTCTTGATATTTAACTTCATTCCTGAGAGGAGCTTGATACGTGAAAGAATCAAGAAGAATGTGTCACGATCAAATGACATTGCATTTTGGAGTACACCATCGAGTCGATAACGAAGTCGTACTGATGATTCTTCTGGTTCAATGTGAATGTCGGATGCGTTTACTCCAAATGCCCCTGCAAGAATTACTTCGAGAATTCGAGAGATTTTGAATCCTTTTCGTTCTTTCAAAATGTCGGTGATGATGGTGTTCACATCAGGAAGGCTTTTGATAGAAGTAATCATTGCTTTGATTTCTTCATGAGAAATATCAAGTGAGCCTGCCTTGGTCTCTGCAGTATAAGTGGTGTCTTTGTAACGATCCCATGCACGTTCAAGACTTCGTGATGATGCAATAAAGAGTTGTGGAAGGAAGTTACGGGATTCGAGATTGCGAACAATGGTCATTGCTTCAGTTTTTTGGGGGGAGAGGAGAGCGACTTTTATTTTTTTGCCGGTCATATCAAAGATAGCAATACGTGCTGCTCGTGCTTCGTCTTCAGGAATGAGACGAAGTCCATCACTGTTGATTGATGCTTGTGAAAGATCAATATAAGGAAGTCCATAACGCTGTGAAAGTATTTCTGCAAGGTCTTCTTCTTCTCGACCTCTTACCTCGTCGTACTTCTTTTGTGCTTTATCTTCGTCAAAGATGATGGTCATGTTGATTATTGTAACACGGTGATATAATAGACGCATATGAAAGAAGACCTTGGCGATAGTGTAGGAAATGTAAGTGAAGGAATTCGGAATATTATTAATGCTGCTGAGCAAGCAAAGATTCGTGTTGAAGAAGAATGTTCACGATCAGGTAATTCTTGGTTTGCTTGTGTTCGTAGTGTTCTCAGTGCTATTCAGGTTGAAGCACAAATAGGAATTGGGAGAGAGGTGACAATCACTTACCGTGATCGTGTTGAACGTGAGGTAATTGAAATCGGAAGAGAGCTACTTCGACTCGAGGAATTTGACCCTATTTCGGTAGCACAGGCCTCTCAAGAAGCTATATATAGCCGTATTCTAGCACTCAAACCCACTCCAGAAGAGCGTCTATAAGGTACTTGACAGATGGGTCTATTGTGTGCTAATATGTTAGGGAATGAAAACGTTCTTCAAATACATCGGGACGGCACTTTTTGCCGTCGTCACTACACTCACAACAGGCTGCAGCAATGTCGGGGGAACCCGCATTGTGAACGCCGCAACCCCGACTGTCGGCGGTAGCTTCGCTACCCAGACCGTCATGCAGACCGTCGAAAAGACGGTCGCGCCAGCTGCTAAGGCTGGATTGGAAGTCTACGGCCAACAGCCGTCGGAACCAAGCGCGGCCGCCAAGGCCAACCAGACTACCTGGGGCCAGACCTTTAATGGGGCGATGGCCTACAACGAGATGCGCCCGCACAATTGGGCGCGGCTCGAAACGCCATCGGCTGACACCCGGATCCTGCTCGACACGTCGACGGGATACATCTGGAAGGTCGGTTGTCACAACCGAATCGTCGTGGCTCAAAGCCGCACGGTGACTGAACAAGTCCCTCAGGTCATTCAGGTTCCGGTGCAGCAGCAAGTCGCTGCCGCACCAGCCGGAGGTGTTCATGTGGACAATTCAGTCCGCGTGGAGACAGGACTCAATAATCTGTTCGCCGGAGCAACTGCTCTTGCCGGACAAGTTCTTGAGCAGGGATTGGTCCAACGGCCAATTCCTGGTGGTTGCTATCCGCAGCCACAACCTCGTTACCGGCAGGCAAATTGCCCGCCGCCACAACGTGTTGCTTGCCCGCCGCAGATGCGTCAACGGCCACCGCTTCCTTGCCCGCCTCAACAACGGCCAGGAAAAGTCCAGGTTCGCGTGCATAACGTGAATGTGAACGGGAACTACAATGGTGTGGTTCCTACAGGAAGCAGCAGCTACCGCCCGAGCTACAACAGCAATAGCCGCGGTAGTAACTATGGTCCGAGTGGACAAGGTCGGCCGTTCGGAAACGGCAGCAACAATGCTGGCTATGCCCGGGGAAATCCAGGGTTGAGCTACTTCTAGTGGCGATCGATGTAAGGGTGGGGCACTTGGCCCCACCCTCGGGACCGGAATACATTTGTATCCGGTCCTTTATTTATTTAGGGCTTACAGACCAATATTGACATAATGTATAATTATGTTATATAATACATACAATCGTTCTTCAAAACTTAGCGCATACCGTGCTCAGGATGATGAAGATTCAAACTAAATTCAACCAATCATTTGTCAGTAGATTTTGTTTCTTATGAAAAAATTCATTTCGTTCGTCATCCTCCTCGCAACCCTTGTTCTCACCGGCTGTGATGCCAAGTGGGGTGGGTCGGATCCGGTGCTACCACCAGAGGTTCACAACAATTACAGCCTTTTTGGTTCAGGTGGATCCAAGGCAGCACCAGCCGCGAATTCCAAACTCCCTGATCGGCCCTGCAACGAGACGTGCCTGCCACCAGGCACCGTCTCGGGTGTGGTAACCAACCCACCTCGCGGTGACAATCATCAGGCACAACAGCTTCCGAACTCTAATTCTGGAAGAATGGTGGGGAGAATCTTCTCCTTACCATCGCGAAATTACCCCGGTGTGCTTAAAAAAGTCACCATTTTCGTTCCTGAAAACGAGCCGATTCATGTAACCTTGAAAAAACTTCGTGATAACGGAGATTGCTTTGAGGATTATGAAAGGAGGGTGCGCTAAGAAAACCGGTAAACCCGGTACAAAGGCAGGACTTCATTCGATTGGAGCTCCTGCCTTTTTCTTTTGCTTACACTATTTTATTTTTTACTACACTCTGATAGGCTGTGCACATGACTGAATATATTTCTCATGCTCTCGAAGAGACAAAAGCAATCGCACAAAAAATCCTTGATACAGGAGCGAGAGTGATTACACTGCGAGGAGATCTCGGAGCAGGGAAGACTGCATTGACCAAATGTATTGCAGAGCTACTTGGTATTACCGAGACAGTGACTAGTCCGACATTTGTGATTATGAAGAAGTACGGTGTTCCAATTCTGGTACCCTCCCTTAATCCCTCCTTGGCAGGAGGGAAAGATGCCCAGCAGTTACTCTCTCCGGTTACGGAGAGGGTTGGGAGAGGGTGTCTTATACATATCGATGCCTATCGAATTCAATCAGAACATGAGCTCGATGTACTCAATTTGAATGAATTACTACAGGATCAAAATAATCTAATCATTATTGAGTGGCCTGAGCAGACCATGAAGCTCCTTCCTCCACAAACCCTCATTGTACAATGCGACTTTGTTGATGAGATGACAAGGAAATATAGTTTCTAAATTCTGCTATTATAGGTGCATGGCACACACCAAACGTCTCATCCTCCTCGACTCACACGCGATTATTCATCGTGCGTATCACGCACTTCCTGACTTTGCTTCATCAAAGGGTGAGCCAACCGGAGCACTCTATGGTCTCTCGACTATGCTCTTTAATATTATAAAGACACTCAAGCCCGACTATATCGTGGCATGCTTCGACCTTCCGGGGCCGACCTATCGACATGAAGCGTTCAAGGATTACAAGGCCGGAAGAAAGAAAGGTGATGATGCACTCACTGCTCAACTCAATCGAGCCAAAGACCTCTTCGAGGCATTTGATATTCCTATGTACTCACTTCCGGGATTCGAAGCGGATGACATGTTGGGAACCATTGTTCATCAAATGAAAGACAATCGTGAGGTGGATATAGTGATTGCTTCGGGCGATATGGATACCATGCAACTTATTGAAGGAAAGCATGTGCAAGTCTATACGCTCAAGAAGGGAATCAAAGATACTATTATGTATGACGAGAAAGCGATCAAAGCGCGTTTTGGATTCGCTCCAGAATATCTTCCTGATTACAAAGGATTACGAGGTGATCCGTCGGATAATCTCCCAGGAGTAAAAGGAATTGGAGAAAAGACCGGAGGAACATTGATTGCCGAATATCACACTATAGAGAATCTGTACAAAGCATTAAAGAAAGACAAAGAAAAAGTAAAAGCTACCACCGGAATTACCGAACGAATTGCAGAACTATTACTTAATAATGAAGACGAAGCGTTGTTCTCGAAGACACTCGCGACGATTCGAAGAGACGCACCGATTACCTTCACACTTCCTGAGAGGACCTTTGCAGAAAGTCTTGATATGAAAAAAGTTCGAACATTCTTTGATGAACTTGAATTCAAATCACTGGCTGATCGATTGCTCGCCGCAATGGGAGAGGAGGTGACAACTGAACAAAAAGTGATGGTAAAAAAAGATATTGGCTATGATCCGGTACTTGCAGAAGAAGCAATGGTGATGAGATTTCTCATTGATTCAAATATTTCTTCACCTGAGACAGATGAGATTCTTCGATTTACCAAGACTGAAACTCTCAAAGATGCACATGATGCATTGAGCAAAGAAATAGAAAAGCGAGAATTGGTAAAAGTCTGGGAATGGATTGAGAAGCCGCTTATTCCGGTACTTGCAGATATGAAGAAGCTTGGTATCAAGCTTGATATTGCATATAACACTGAATTATCTGAACAGTATCACAAAGAATTAAAGACCATTGATGCAAAAATATTCGAA
>JBDKLF010000027.1:0-11229 GCA_039795755.1 Candidatus Parcubacteria bacterium
ACTACATTGTCTGACCACGGAATAATCCAATAGACATTGAAAACCGTGAACAATACATGAGCAATGAGGGTAAAGATAAGAATCGGCATTACGTATACTTTATCACAATACAAAATAAAAAACTCTGATCGAAATCAGAGACTTTTACGGTTATAGAACGCGCAAACGTAGCCTATAAAAGCCACGTGGGTTTCCGCACGAGAAGGACCAAGGCCCCTCTCAAATATAAGAATCCCTGATGATGTATAAGGTTAATTTGCGCTCCCTATAACCTGGAATCATTATAGCTACTCTAGCTTATCGCGCAACGGATAAAATAACTCCTCGCTAAGCTCTTTTTTTGACTTATCCACTTGCCCTGCTTCTAGAAAATATCACCAATCTCCTTTGCATACAGAATCCCTTCACGATGATGCTTATAGGGTACCAATTCAGCATCTGAGAACCAGTGCCTGATCTCGTCTTCAGCTTCCTTTGGTGATCCAGAAGCGTGTACAAGGTTACGTATTGAGCGCTCATCCATATCGGTCATCTGATATGAATCAAGGAGATAATCCCCTCGTATTGATCCTATAGGAGACGTGAGAGGCTCTGTACCACCAGTTACCTTGCGAACAATCTGTACGGCATGAGCACCTTCCCAAACCATAGCGATCACCGGACCTGAAGTCATGTACTTTGCCAATCTTTTCAAGAGAATACTGGTTACTTCCATAGGGTCATTGATTGGCGGAACGAGGCCTTTGTCGACATAGCCTTTAATCGTCTTTTCGCCCGTAATACGTCGCCATTCTGGATCAAGTGTATAATGCTGCTCAATAAATTCACCAGTAACCTTGAGCATTTTGAGTCCAATCAACTTGAGCCCTGTTCGCTCATAACGCTGAATAATTTCTCCCATAAGCGCACGCTGTACCCCATCAGGCTTAATCACCACTAATGTTCGTTCGTGTTTTGGATGTTGCATATACTGATTATAATCTAAATTACTGGCTTTGGGGAAATATCAGGCTTTTGATATTTCTTCATGATTTCTGCTTCTACTTCTGCTCTATCACGGCCATAAGTGAGATAAGAAAGTTCTTTCAACTTATCGATAATATCTCGATTACCTGCAGGTGGGAACTGTTCTTCTACGTTGAATGGCGCAGTTGGCTTACCATTCGAGAGAATTTTCATATAACAATTCAAGTTCTCGATATTCATAATATCCTTTGCAGCAAATGACGGTGCTAATTGCTTCTCAAGGAATTCTGCATCATCAACTCCCACGCGGAATATAGCGAGGTTACCCACGTTTCCAAATACCGCATTCTTAATTCCTTCATCGAGCTGTGCGATATATTGATGCGCCATGTGCAATGAGAGTTTGTACTTTCGTGCTTCGGCAAGAATAGTTGAAATAGAATCAGTGGTGAAGTTCTGGAACTCATCAATATAGAGATAAAATGGCGGTAGATCAGCCTTACCAAATGAATCCACACGAGACAATGCTGCCATGGTGAACTTACCAATGAGGATCAATCCGATGAGATTAGAATTGATATCACCCAATCTTCCCTTGGCGAGATTCACCAGGAGAATTTTCTTCTGATCCATAATCTCTCGGAAGTTCAGGGTTGAATTCTCTTGAGCAATCACCGGTCGCATATAATCATTCGACAAGAACACATCGAACTTGTTGGTGATGTATTGAACATAGTTTGCAAGTCCTTGATCTCCTGTTGTCTTCTCGGCATTGGTCCAGAATTGTGCAATCAATGGATTCTTACACATCGAGAGCTTGAATTGACGATATGACTTATCAGAGAGTACTCGTGCAATATCAATCAAGGTATTTCCTGATTCAGGATGTTCCATCACTAATCCTGCAGAGTTACGGAAATATTGCTCGAATGCAGGTCCCATTGATTCAGGAGTTGCACCATAGAGCTTCTTGAAAATACTCATGAGCTCATTGATCACAAAGGTCTTCTGCTCAGGGAAACGTGTATCGAACTCGAGAAAGTTCAATCCCAACGGTCGATCGAGATGTGATGGATCGAAGTAAATGACATCCTTGTATCGCTCAGGAGGAATACGAGAGAGAATATCCTGAACATCAGATCCGTGTGGATCGATGAAACAGACTCCTTCCCCATTCTTGATATCTTGATCAATCATATTACGGAGCAAGGTAGACTTACCTGTTCCTGTCTGACCGATCACATAGAAATGTCGTAGACGATCTGCTGGTGACATGTAAATATTCTTCTGGAGATTTTGATGTTTGTTCACTCCGAGGAAAATTCCTGATTCTGGCAGATCAAGTGGCGCAGGTGCAGTCACTGCCTTTGAAGTACGTAGTTGCGGAGCCTCCGCAACTACTCCTTGAGGGAAATGAAAGAGCGATGCAAGCTCTTTGAAATTAACTGGCATTTCCTCTTTATCACTCCATGATCTGAATGAATATTCATTAAAGAATGTAGCTGCTTTTGGACCTTCATGTAGCGTAAATGAAATCTTATTACCCGTGGCAAGCTCGAATTGATTGAATGCAGACTGGATTTCGTGAAGCATGTCTTTAGCACGAACAGCATTGTGTGCTGAGACTACAATACGCATATTGATAGAAGCAATTTGAGCCTCAATCTTTTTCTTGAAATGTTCGAGTACAATATCATCAATCGGCTTTGGTTCATCCTTCTTATCTTCTTTCTTGAAGAAAATATCCTTGAATTCTTTAAAGATCACTTCACTCATTCCTGTATCACCGATAGCGTCCTTCACTTTCTTTCCTTTATGAATTTCATCAATTGCTTTCTTGTAGGTCTTTACATAATCTTCTGTTGCGGGACGAATCACGAATTGTATTGCAGCACCTTCATCGTTTTTATCAATTTTTGAAAATGCATTAAGAAGCACTGAGAGCGGATCTGCGTCAAATGTCTCGTACGTACGAAGTGGATAGATAGGATTCTTTGCAAATGAAGCAGTCGCACCAATTGCAACTCCTTCTGAACTGAATACATTGTAGTCATTCTTGGTAACCGTGAGCTTGGCATGCGGGAACATTGATACCACCTGCTTCTCGAACAATCCTCGTCGCTCATCAGGGACTGCAGCATAAAATACAAATTCCTCACTTCCATGAGAATTAGCAAGCTCAAGAGAGAACGCATCGGTGTGCTTTCCTCCCACCGAGAGCATACCAGCATAGAATTGCTCCATTACTGATACGAGTTCTTTGAGTGATTTACGTTCCCCTTCTTCATTAATATTGGGAAGTGCAACTTCATAGAGTGTCTTGGAGAGAACTTTCTCGAGGTCAGATCCATGTTTCAATCCTTTGACTTCATACCCTTCCTTGATGAACTCTACCAAGAATCGATGGAAATCATCTTCGAGATGTGGATTCTTCATGCCTGCAAGAACTGAAAGTGCATTCTTGATACCGTGTTCATGCAGTACATGAATAAGCTCAGCAATCTGACTATCATGTTGCTCTGGTAATAGATCGAGGGTAATTGCTCCCACCTCTTGAGCACTCATTGCGTACTGATCATGCAAGACCTCTGTAGCAGGAGTCTCTTGATACACATCAACAGTTGCATGAGCGATTACCTCTCGCTCAGGTGTACCACCTGATTTCTCTATTTTATACTCTTGCTCAGCAACTTTTGAACGCAAGTAATGTAATTCTTCTTCAAGGGAACCAAACTTTTCCATGAAGAAATTATAACACTCTATTCACCTCTCCCCAACTCTTGAATGAGAACTACTTTGTTATATCTTCAGAATCATCTTCTTCTTTTGGTGCGAATTCCAATATCGCTTCGTTGAGATCATCATCAAGCTTTTCTTCAGGATCTATTTCCCCCTCTTCAACAGGCTCCTCATCTGGAACATCAATTTCAAGCTCCACTGCATCAGCAATGCTTTCAGCCTTCTTGCTCATTTCAATAAGCTCGTCCAGCTTCTTATCAAGAGTCTCAATATCGTCTTTTGCTTGTTGTTCATCTATCATAATGATTTTGATTTCTTATATGTTGCAAGGTTTGCAAGCGCTTCTTTATAGATTTTTAAAGTTGCCCTATCGAGAGTGAACATTTTCTTATCTCTCATATGCAAGAAATCCTGATATGTTTCCCATATAAGTCCCGCACCGACAGAATCCTCCCTCACATGATCAAGATCGATAAGTGTCGCACCAATAACCTCTTTCTCAACTTGCGCAGGATCGATATTTCGATTTGCAATTAAGTCAGTAATTCGCTTTTCAATGGCCTCAATCGTTTCTACTTTCAAATCAAATGCTTCAACAACTGGCTCTGCAGAATCTAATTGAGAAGATTCAACTCCAGGAACTTCACTTGTTTCAGTGTGCACTTCTTCGCTAGTTTCGATTGGAGACGTTTCTGTCGGAACAAGACCGTATTTTGCCTTCATATCTTTATACTTCCCTGTCTTTCTCTCGATCTTTTGAATCTTGTTATCAAGTTTTGTCTTGGCATTCTGGAGCTTGGTTGCTGTTTTCTTGAGCCCAGCAAGCTTCGATTCCATCACTTTCATTTTCTCTTTAATACCATCTGCAACACCTTTGTCTTTAAAGGTCGCAAGGGCATCCTTATATTGTGCGAGCTTACCTTCTGCATCCTCAACACCTGAAGTTATATCCTTGATGCTTTGTTCCAAAATACTTCGGTTTTCGATTTTACTTGCATAATCATACTTACCTTCAATCTTCTCAATTTTCCCATCAATTCTTGCAGCAAAAGAGTTTTTTGCTTCTGCAATATTTTCTTTGAAACGCCCAATTGCACCTTCTGCGCGAGCACGCTTCTCTGAGCTTGCGTTGATTTTGGCACCCAACTCACCGTCTTTCTTGTCGAACACTGCTTTTTTGTCTAACTTACCCCTATTGAGAACCTCTACGAGATCAGGATCAGTGTACTGAGCAATCTTAGTATCAAAAAGACCCATTTCTCTTTGAGCATTATTCTGCACCTCTGTACGTTCTTGATTGAGTGATTTCTCAGCAGCTTCAGCTCTCGCTATTTCTCTTTCCCTTTTTGAAATAAGACTATTATTCGCATCAAGTGTAGTCACAGCTTTCCACTTGTCTACAGTGTTGAGTTTGATAGTATCAACTACGTCGTCTTTCCATTCTTTTGCAACAGTAGTAATTTTTTCCCAACGACTCTGAAGCCACGTACCCGCATCTTTTAATTTTTCTTTAAATTTTTCAGCAAGTGATGGACCATTTTCCTCAGCAATCTCAACTTCAGGAATAGCAGGAGCACCAGCCACTGCCATATTTTTCATACTCATGTTCATGCTATTAGTATAGCAATGTTTCTATTTCGTCACCACAATTGGATCTCCATCAGTAATTACCACTGTATGCTCGAATTGAGCAGAGAGTGATCCATCAGCAGTACGATAGGTATATCCATCAGCATCGAGTTTCACTTGAGAAGTTCCGAGGGTAAACATCGGTTCAATCGCAAGCACCATGCCTGCCTTGAGCTTAGGACCTTCACCTGGATTACCAAAGTTCGGAACATATGGTTCTTCATGAACACCATGCCCTACTCCATGACCACAGAGATCATCTGCAATCTCAAATCCATACTCATCTGCAACTTTGCTGATTGCATTACCAATATGTCCAATAGTATTTCCCACACGAGCCTGATCAATTCCTGCTTGCAATGCTTCTTTGGTTGCTTTTACCAAGTCCTTGGTCTTTGTGTCAGCTTTGCCACCTACAATCACTGTTACCGCACCATCAACAAACATACCATCATGTACGAGTCCGGTATCAATCTTTACCACATCACCTGCTTTGAGATCTCGAGGGTGTTCATTGGGAATCCCGTGTACAATTTCATCATTGATTGAGAGACAGAGTGCGGCAGGATATGCACGCTTTGCTCCATGTGGGGTGAAATTAAGGAATGATGGTGTATCACCAAATGCTGCGATCATCTCTCTGGTTTTGTCTTCGAGTGCCTGTGTTGAGACACCAGGAAGAGCCATTGCAACAAGCGCATCAATGATCTCCTTGTGATGCTTCCCACCTACTTTGAGTGCTTCTATTTCTTTTGCTGATTTGATAGTAATCATTACAAACACCTTACCATATTATTCCTATATACCAAGCTCCTTTACAATATCTGCATGTACCTGCTCAATAGTCTGTTCTCCGTTGATTCCTACGAAGTGATAATATGTATTATGCTTCATGTACTCAACTGTATCTGCAACATCTTTGTCGAACCATTTCATACGGCGTTCGATTGACTCCTTTGCATCATCAGCTCTTCCTCTGCCATACAATCGTTCCATTGCCCACGCTTCAGACACATCGAGGAATATAACAGTCGGACGCTCAACTCCATAGAACTTTAGTGCTGACTCGAGAATCTTTGCTTCTGACATACGGCGTGGCATACCATCGAATAACAAATGTTCCTTACCGGTGAAGTTTTTAACTAACAAATCTGACCAAATCCATACTGAGAGAAATGATGGCTGCAATCCTCCTGTCTGTGCAATTTCCTTTGAGACACGAGCCGCACACGAATCACCCTCGATAAATTCTCGAAATGCCTTACCGGTCTCGAGATGAAGCACCGGATGTTCTGCGGTCTTGAGACGTTCAATGAGCAACTGTATCTGTGTTCCCTTGCCTGCACCAGATCGTCCGATAAATATGTATGTATGAGGTTTCATATTTATAATTATAACAGATAAAATAAAAACCTCCTTTTAGTAAGGAGGTTTTTATTTTGATATAAGATATTTTAGTATTCTCTGATTGAAAGCTGCGCGTCAATCTTCTTCACGAGATCGGTTACTACGTTTACTACGATAAGTAATGCAGTACCTCCGATAGCGAGATATGAGAATCCAGTAAGCCCCTGAAGGATAAGCGGCAATACTGCAATTACTCCGAGGAAGAGCGCTCCCACCAAAGTGATTCGAGTCACAATCTGACCGAGATAATTACTTGTTGATTGTCCTGGTCGAACTCCTGGAATGAACGCACCGTTCTTCTGGAGATTGTCTGCAATTCCCTGTGGATCAAATGTTACTGCTGTATAGAAGTAGGTAAAGATTACTACGAGACAGAAGTATGCGATTCCATAGAAGAGCTGATTAGCAAGGAATGCTGTTCCCCATGATCCAATTGCTTGTGCCCATCCCTGTGAAAGGGTTCCAAGGAAACTAAATATCATTCTTGGGAAAAGAAGCAATGAGAGTGCGAAGATGATTGGAATTACTCCAGCCTGATTCAATCGAAGTGGAAGATATGATGATGTTCCACCGTATACCTTATTACCTCGAATTCGCTTTGCATATGTCACTGGAACTGATCGTTCAGCTTCAGTGATATAGACTACTCCTGCAATAATTACGAGACCAACAATGAGCATTGCGAGATACACAGGAATCTGTGAAGGGTCGTACGTAGCAACCAACTGTCCAATAGTGATTGGAAGTCGAGCAACGATACCTGCAAAGATGATAAGTGATACACCGTTTCCGATACCGAATTCACTAATGAGCTCACCAATCCACATGAGAAGGATTGAACCTCCCGCGATAGTGATGATGTTAACCGCCATTTCAAATCCAGAAAGTGGCATGATCACTCCCTGCTTCACAAGCAACAATGTATATCCGAACGCTGAAAGTAACGCGAGTGGAATAGTAAGGAGGCGTGAATACTGCATGAATCGTCGTCGTCCTGCTTCACCTTCTTCCTGATACATTTCCTTGAGCTTTGGGAAAATCATAGTGAGCAACTGCATAATGATTGATCCACTGATGTATGGACCTACTCCAAGCATCACAATAGAAATAGTTGAAAGACCTCCTCCCGAGAAAAGATCAATAAGACCCAAGAACTGGTTGTTAGCAACGAGTCGCTCAAGTTCTACAGAATTTACACCTGGGATAGGAATAATTGCAAGGAATCGAAATACGATAAGCGCTGCCGCTGTGAAGATAAGACGTGTTCGAAGCGCCTTGTCCATGAAAAGCAATTTAATTTTTTGTATGAATGTTTGCATAAAGGTTTATGCTACCTTTCCGCCTGCCTTTTCGATTGCAGCCTTTGCAGAAGCAGAAAGAGTGCATCCGGTTATTGTTACTGCTACAGAAATCTCACCATTACCAAGAATCTTTACTGCTGGAATTTTTCCATTTACTTTTTCAACAAGATTCTTTTCGATCAAGAACGCTGCGTTAATTGTATCACCTGCCTTCACTACTGTCGCAAGTTCAGAAATATTAACGACTGCAGGCTTTACTCGGAATGCCTTGAAAATGTTCTTTCCTCGTCCTCGGAGTTTTGGAATCTTCTTAATGATATCTCGAAGTTCAGGTCGCTTCTTGTGACCAGCTCGTGCGTTCTGACCCTTTGTTCCTCGTCCAGACGTCTTACCGCGTGTTCCACCTCGTCCAACCTGCTTTGAGGTCTTTCTTTTTGTATGTCGCTTGAGTGTGTGTAATTGCATGGTGGTGTATTAAATTATGCCTTTTTGCTATCAATAACTTTTGGCTTCTTAAGCATTGACAATGCTTCGATTGCAGCACGTGCAATGTTGAGCTTGTTCTTACTTGGAGAATGTACCTTTGCATTTACATTGGTAACTCCAGCAAGTTCAAGTACAGTTCGTACTGCTGAACCAGCAATAAGACCTCGGTTAGGAGCAGGAACGATAGAGATTCGAGCACTTGAGTACTTGTGCTTCACATCATGAGGGATTGAAAGATCCTTAGTGAGAGGAACAGTGATCATATTCTTCTTTGCATCTCGAAGTGCCTTCTCGATAGAGATTTGAGTGTCGATACCCTTTCCTGTACCAATTCCAATCTTACCCTTTCGATCTCCAGCAACAATAGCAACTGAGAATGACATTCGTCGTCCTCCTGAAGTTACTCGAGTTACTCGTCGAATCTGAATGATCTTCTGATCAAATTCAGGCTTTACTCGTTCTCGAACATCTCGCTTTGGACCACGGCGATTCTTTTGGAATGGTCGTCGTTCATCTCTACCAGCTGGTCGAGGTGCAGATGTAGGTGCAGACACAACAGCTTCAACTGTAGCTTCTGGTGTAACCTCTGTATTCTCCTGTTTGATTTCGTCTGTCATGATAATGATTTATATTAAAAGTCTAATCCTCCTTCTCGTGCCGCATCTGCTAATGCCTTGATCTGACCAGTGTAATTGAATCCACCTCGATCAAATACTACCTTTGTAACTCCAGCGGTCTTTGCTTTTGACGCAATTTCCTTTCCTACTTCAACAGCAGCCTTTACTCCACTTACTTTGAGCTTGAGTGACGTTGCGTGTGCAAGTGTCTTTCCAGTTTCATCGTTGATGATCTGAGCGTATGTGTACTTATTTGATTTGAATACTGCGAGTCGTGGTCGTTCTTCATTACCAATAGCCTTTGCGCGGATTCGCTTATGTCGGCTTTCTCGTTTTGTCTGTTTTGATGTAATCATAATAGTGTCGTTATCTTATTATACAGTTTTCTTACCCTGCTTTCGTCGGATAACTTCAGTATCGTATCTGATTCCCTTACCCTTGTACGGTTCAGGCTTTCGCTGTGATCGAATGTAAGCGGCGAACTGACCTACTGTATCTTTGTTGATACCAGTAATGATCAAAGTGTTCTTTTCACCTACTACCTTTACTCCTTCTGGAATAGTTACCTTTACTTGATGTGAGAATCCAAGTGACATAACAATTTCAGTTGCCTTTACTTCTGCTTTGAATCCGATACCATCAATCACCAATTTCTTAGTAAATCCCTTAGTAACACCCTCGATCATGTTCATGATATGAGATGCAAATGTTCCTACGAGTGCTGCTGATTCAGTATCGGTTCCTACTGGAGCAACCTTAACACCTTCATCATTCTTTTCGATAGAAACCTTTGGAGACACCTTGATAGAAAGTTCCCCCATCGGACCCTTCACCTTGAAAAGACCAGTTGAAATTTCAACGGTAACTTTTTCTGGAATCTGTATGCTCTTTTTTGCTAGTCGTGACATATGAGTGTATTACCAGATTTTCATTAATATTTCACCACCAACATTCTGCTTCTTGGCATCCTTACTTGTCATTACACCCTTTGGAGTAGTAACAATTGAGATTCCTCGAACTCGAGAACTTACGATGATTTCCTTTGATCCCTTGTATACTCGCTTTGACATGTGTGATACACGCTGTCCGCCAGTTACTGGTAGTTCAAGATTAATCTTTGCTTCGATGAAACGAATAACTTTCTTTCCTTTCTTTTCGATAGATACTACGTATCCTTCCTTCTTCAATACTTCGAGAATGTTTTCTACGAGTTTTGAATACGGTAATACTACAGTATCTTTGCCTGCTACATGGGCCATTTTAAGGCCGTTCACAATTTCTGCTATATAGTCTCTTACCATGATGATTTTTTCACTCCTGGAATTTGCCCTTCATTAGCATATTCTCTGAAGCAGATTCGACAAAGATCGAAATCACGCATATACCCTCGCTTTCGTCCACAACGGAAACATCGACGAACGACCCGAGTTGAGAACTTGGGTGTCTTCGCCGCACGTGCTTTTACTGATGCTTTTGCCATTTGTTTGATTAAAAGAAGCTCATATGAGCTTGTCCGGCCATATTAGCAGAATGAGTAGAGGGTGTCAAATAAAAAGCAGTCTTTATATAAAAATGCCACCAAAAGACAGTTCTGGGTCATGCGGGTATCTAATCCGCAGATGTACCAAAACAGAATTTGAGACATGTCTCCTGACCGCCTGAGCGAATCAATTCTTGTCTTTTGGTAGCTACGACTGAGATAGCAGTATTCCTAAAGTTGTCTAAAGTCAAAATAAAAAGTGACTCTTATCATTCGTCACCTGGATCACATGTTGGGCATATCATATCTCCATAACCTCCTTCAGGATCATCTTCCAAGCGTCTTCCACAATAGGAGCACGTCTGATGAGGGTAATCATTACCCCAAAGAGGAGCGTTCTTTATTTCGAAGTAAAAGAGCACAATAACAAGAACGACCGCAACAATGACCCACACCCACCACGGAACACTAGCAAGGAACAACAAGATATTCATATTCACACACCACCTTACTCCCCCTTGAGAAAAAGTCAAAACAAAAACCTCACTTACTAAGTGAGGTTTTTGTTTGTTTTATTTAGATTATCGCTTCTTTGAAGCTTCTT
>JBDKLF010000028.1:0-17605 GCA_039795755.1 Candidatus Parcubacteria bacterium
AGTGATGCTCGTGCTGCACTGAGTAGTTTTTAAGCGTTAGTAGTATCAATCCCTCGATCCTTGAACTTTGTAATAGATGATGCTACTTTTGTATCAAAGGCTTCCATTCGAGAAATTGCACCGTCGAATTTACCAGAAACATTCACGATTCGTTCCTTCACTCGTTCTTTCTTTGCTTCATCGAATCGAGCTTTAATCTCTTCAGTACTTGAAGCAAGTCGAGCTCGAATTTCTTCTCGACGATCCTTCATCATACCTTTCATCTCTTCAATTTTTGCCTTTAATTCTGCAGGGGTTCGAGTTGCAGTTCGCTTCCACTCTTCCTTGAACGCATCACGTTCCATCTTGAATGCCTCTTTATTTTCTTTGATTTCAGCCTTGAACGCATCCTTCTTCATATCACGTTCAGCTTTGATCTCATCCTTTTGAGCTCGGAACTCAGCATTCATCATTCCTCCACGACCCTGATGCTCAACCTCATTCTCTGTTTCTACTTCTGCCACATCTTCAGACTCAGATTCTTGTTCGTTTTCTACACGATCACCACCACTTCTACCTGAATGACCGCCTCCACTTACACCATCTTTTGCATACACGAGCGGTGTTGCAGCACACACAATCGCAAGCATACAAATAATATATTTAAACTTCATATCTTAGGGATTAATGAGTAACCACTCTATTATACTAAAAATCCCCACAGCAAGCTTGGGGATTTTTATTTCGGATTTTAATGCAAGACTAAGCTTGTGGCAGCTTGAGGGCAGGGATAATCTGCTTTTTGCGAGATACAACACCAGGAAGCACTTCAGTATCACCACTCACGGTAACATTGAATGAGGTTTCTACTAATTTCTTGGTGAAATCGTTATAACAGAACACCGTTGCTTCTTCCTTGAGAATATCAACCACAAAGAAAAGCACCTCATGTGTATCTTTTTCTTCAGTAAGAATTCCTGAAATAGCAGCTACAATTCCATCCTTTCGAGCAATAATTGAGGCAGGATCAGTAGTCTCTACTACTGAAATACGAATATTCTTGTCACCCACTGCAACTTTCTTACTATCAATATGAATCAATCCTACATCAGTAAAGTCAGATACGTCAGACTTTGCCTTGAACATTTCTTGTGAATAAGCCTCAATGTTGATATTGAGCTTTGCAGCTAATCGCTCTGCGAGATCCTTATCATATGGGGTAGTGGTAGGTGATCGGAAAGCGAGTGTGTCAGAAAGAATACATGAAAGCATGATTCCTGCGATGTTTTCTGGAAGTGTCTCAACAGGAAGCTTCATATAATCAAAGATTACTGAGGCGGTCGAAGCAAGTGGCTTCATATATACATCAATTGGACCTTTGGTAGTAATATTTCCTGCAAAGAAATGATGGTCAATAATCTGTACCACCGTTGCATCCTTGAGGTCGGCAAGCAATTCTTGAGCATTATTCGTATCAACAATAGCAACCTCCTTTCCAGCAGCACTTTCAAGTAATGTAGGTTCAGGAGTATTCCACTTCTGAAGCATGAAGGCAGTTTCCTTATTCAAACTTCCTAATACATACGGAGTTGCTTCTTTGCCCGTGTGAGCATTGAGATACCATGCAAGAAGTATCGCACTTCCTGTTGCATCAGTGTCGGGTGAAATATGTCCAAAAACGTTGATCATAGAATAAATACTAAGTGAGTAAGGACTTTATATTTGCACAAAAAGAGGGAAGAGTAAATAAAAGAAAAAGCATCGTACCTTGGTGGGGTAGGACGCTTTTGTGATTTGGTTGTGTGCCGGGCAGTGTTCTCTGCCGTGAGTTGGTTTATTTTTTCTTTGCTTCACCACTAGACTTCTTGAAGAGAACTTTCGTCCACAAGAAGTAGCAGAGACCGATAACAAACGCGAGCTCCAAGAGCTTGTTTATAAGCGGTCCAACCGCATACCAGAAGTTGTTCCACCCAATAGCGATAAAATATCGCGCATTGTGTGGGTTAAAAATGGCGTAGCCAATGAAAACAGCGATTACACTGAGCGTAAAAGCTGCACGACGTTGAGTGGCGAAAAACCACCTAAAGACAGAAAGGACTTGTTTCATACTTATTCTATAATATCATATTATATCACATTAGTCAACTTATTTTATATATAAATAAATTAAAAACCCTTATCTTGTAAGGGTTTTTAATTTATTATGTGTTGCGTGTATTACACCTTGAGATCTGCGATATCCGTGAATCCTTCTTCCACATCAGTCATTTCTTCATCATCTGATGCAGACTTGGCTCCAGCAATACCCTTAATATCGATTTTCCATCCAGTAAGCTTGGCAGCGAGACGTACATTCTGCCCGCCCTTACCAATCGCCAATGACTGCTGATCTTCAGCTACTTCAACCGTAGCCTTCTTTTCAGCTTCATTAATATCAATATTGAGGATTTTTGCAGGAGAGAGTGCTTCTGCAATGAATTTCTTTGGATCTTCAGACCATTCGATAATATCAATCTTTTCACCCCCAAGCTCAGAAGTAATCGTTGATACTCGTACTCCACGCTGTCCTACCATTGATCCTACTGGATCAATGTGAGAATCAGCAGAATATACTGCAACCTTTGATCGTGAGCCTGCTTCTCGAGCAATAGCCTTGATTTCAAGTACTCCTTGTACCAATTCAGGCACTTCAGACTTGAAGAGTTCTTCGAGGAATTTAGGATGAGATCGTGAAAGCTTGAGAAATACTCCTCGTGTACCATCATCTACTCGGAAAAGGTACGCTCGAATACGCTCTCCTTGTCGGTATCGCTCACCAGGAATCTGTTCTTCATAGGGAAGCATACCCACTGCTCGTCCCATGTTGAGGTAGATATTTCCTCGTTCAACACGCTCAACTGTTCCAGTGACGATCTGACCTGACTTTTCACCGTATTCCTTGACCACGGTTACTCGTTCAGCTTCTCGAATCTTCTGAATGATGATTTGCTTGGCAGTCTGTGCAGCAATTCGTCCATAATCACCCTTGTTCTCGAGAGGGAAGACGATTTCTTCGTCCAATTCAGCTCCTCGCTTGATGAGCCGTGCTTCATCCATGAGAATATGATGCTCTGGGTTGTAGTTCACGCGCTCATCTTCTCGAGCTGCGTCCTCTGCAATTTCTTCATCTGGCATGATAACTCGTGAATTATCAACCACGATTTTTACTTGTGAAAATTCAACTCCACCAGAGGCGAGATCGAATTTTGCTCTTATAATTTGGCCTTTTTTGCCATATTCCTTCTTGTAAGCGGTTGCAAGGGCACTTTCAATTGCCTCAAGAATACGCTCCTTTGGGATTCCTCGCTCTTCCTCAAGTTGAGTGAGGACTGATTGTATAACTTTCAGATCAAACATGTGTTTTTTATTAAAAGAAATAGCTCGCCCATGGTACTTCCGGTGCGAACTCATCTCACGATTTCAGTAATATACACATATTACCAAATATACCCTCTTTGTCAAAGCCACTACTACATATATAATAGAGTGGTGAAAAAACTTCTTTTCTTGGCAATATTATGTGCTGGTACTATCGGATTATCTCTCTGTCTTCCTTATGGAAGTGGCACACATACCACTGAAGGTGCGAGCACCACAGCCGAACTCTCTGGTTATGCATGGTCATCAAATATTGGATGGATTTCTTTTAAAGGAAGTAACTATGGTGTAACCTTTGATCAACTCAACGGAACACTCTCTGGCTATGCATGGTCATCAAATATTGGATGGATTTCCTTCAACACCGGTGATCTCACTGGCTGTCCAACCAACCCTTGTCGAGCAAGTTACAGTAACAATGCATTCTCTGGCTGGGCCAAAGCACTCTCTGCAGATGGTAAAGGGTGGGACGGTTGGATTCACATCTCTGGCAGCGGCTATGGTCTTACTCTGAGCGACACCACCATCTCTGGATATATGTGGGGAGGACCGGTGATTGGCTGGATTCGAGCAAAAACACTTATAACTACACCACTCGCTGACACGTGTAGTAACGGAATCGACGATGACAATGATGGACTTGTTGATGAGGCAGATGTTGATTGTGGGCTTATCAATCCCCCAACAGGAGTAGACACCCCGGGAACAGAAACAAACAAGAACCCACAATGTAATAACGGTGTTGATGATGATGGAGATGGAGTGAAAGATTATCCAGCAGATGAAGATTGTACTGGTATTACTGATACAACAGAAACATCTACACCTGCACCAGAAGTAACCCTCAAGGTAGGAATTGGCTCTCCATCATTCGATACTATTAATTTGAGCAAGACTGGTGGTTCAGTGCTTCTCGGAATCGATATCAAAAACGCAAGTAGTACCACAAGTTGTACAGGAAGTGCTGCTGGAGCAACAACAAATACACCTTTGACTATTAACACTGGGGGTGTGAGTTCTTATTACACACAACAATCACTTACTGTGTCAGAACGTACTCGTGTAAGTGTATCTTGTCAGACAGCAGGCAAGACGGGCTCAGATAGTGTTGATATAATAATAAAAAGCGAAAATGAATTCTAATACACTCAATCCACATCACCGTCTACAACTTGCACTCATTATTATTGCATTTGTAGTAGTACTTGTTGCGAGCGCACTCATCTACAATTATCAAATGGGTAAACATATCACAACAACAAAAGAACCTCCCGTAACAAAAGAATCTATGGAACGAACCTACGGGACACCGGTTCCACTTACGGAGCAAGACAAGAAAAAAATTGAGTCGATTTATGGAAATTAGCAATAACAATTAATACATCATTATGAAAAACGTCACACAAAGCATTATCAAATACACCATCTGGGCATTCATCTTTGCTGCATCATCATATGTATATGCAACAACCACGTGGACAGAACCAACAACTGCGGCACCGGGAGGAAATGTTGATAGTCCTATCAATGCAAGTGCTACTTCACAAACAAAGGCAGGATTCTTGTGGACTCAAGGAATTGGATCAAACGCGGGTGGATACTTCGCAACTTCAATTGGAGTGGGAGTGAGTAGTTCAACCGATCCAAGCACACTTGGACTCGTTGGTGTATTCGGAGGAAAGGTGGGTGCGACTGAATTCTGTGACGAAACAGGTACTGATTGTCTCAGTATTGCTCAAATCAATGAGTTCAGTAATGAAACTGCGGTTGATGACAGTCTCAGTTGTCCAACCAATCCAACCATTTCTACCATGAGCGACACAAGCGGGACTCGACTCAGTATTCCTTATGCAACATATGCTGCAGATAAAGCCGATGATTCAAGTAGTGATGATATGACTTACAATGGAACTACCTTCACCTTTAATAAAACACGAACAACACTTGGAACAGGATTTTCTAGTGGATGGAGCACTGCAAATGTGACCATTCCTGCTGCTTGTAAGACAGATGACGGTTGTGTGATCAAACAAGTGGTATATCGAAAGCGTGAGCTTAATTCAACACAATGGTCAGAAAAAATTGAACGTGTTCGATACAATGATTATCGAGAAGATAGCTCAAGTGGCTACTGGACGACGACTGACTATCCAAAAGGTGGAACAAACGGAAATACCACATCGACCAATATGCTAAAAACCTATGCGTATTACAATCCAGCCAATGGAGGAACATACCAAGTAATCCTTCGTGACGATCGATCAGGGTACGATGTAGCGAAGGGAGTGGTTCGTCCTTATGACAACTGGGGATCAGCAGGGGAAGAAATATACTTCTGTACATACGGAGCTGACACTGCAATATAAACAAAATGTTTTCATAAAAACCTGTTGACTAATCAACAGGTTTTTATTTTTACTTTGTCACTCAACTACAAATGTAGGTTATAATGACTGCAATGTACATCGAAGCAACGCAACTCAAAGAATTCGTTATTGATTCTGGATTAGTTTCTCAAACTGATATCGAAAAAGCTCTTGCTCAAGCAGAAAAGACAGGGGACGACTTTGGTAATGTACTTGTGAGTCAAGGAAAGATTTCTGAAGACGATCTCAAGCGTATGCAAGCATACCTTCTCGGTGTTCCTTATGTAGATCTCGCAAAGACAAAAATTCCTTTTGAAATCCTTTCATTGATTCCTGAGCCTATTGCTCGAACACATAACATCATCGCTTTCAAAAAAGAGGGAAATAAACTCGAAGTTGCCATGCTTGATACCGATGACCTCAAGGCAATCGACTTCGTTCAGAAGAAAACTGGCCTCAACATTGTTCCGCGACTTACTTCAGGTGATTCAATTAAGAACGCACTGGTACAATACCAAAAGAGTCTCAAAGCAGACTTCGGAGATATTATTAAAAAAGAAACAGGGAGCATCACTGTATTGCAAGACAAAGACCTCGAAGGTCTCGCTGAAGGTGATCTCAAAAAACTCGCAGAAGATCTCCCAGTAGTGCGTGTAGTTGATACATTGCTCAAGCATGCAATTCTTCAAGGTGCATCAGATATTCATATCGAACCAACTGAAGCAGAACTAGTGGTTCGGTATCGTATCGACGGAGTATTACGCGATGCTATGGTGCTCCCAAAGAATGCAGGCCTCTCAATCACTGCACGTCTCAAAGTACTTGCCGCACTTAAGCTCGATGAAAAACGCTTACCCCAAGACGGACGATTCAAAATCGATCTCGACGGAGAAAAGGTGAGCTTCCGAGTATCGATCCTTCCTGTCTATTATGGAGAAAAGACGGTAATGCGTATCTTGCGTGAAAACGCTGGTGGATTCAGTCTCGAATCATTGGGATTTCATGGACCAAACCTCGAACGAATTCATGAAGGTGCAAACCTCGCCAATGGTCTCATTCTCACTACTGGACCAACAGGATCTGGAAAAACCACCACACTCTATACTGTGCTCGATATTCTCAATACACCAGATGTAAACATCTCAACAGTAGAAGATCCGATTGAATATCAAATGAAGCGCGTCAATCAAACTCAAGTGAAGCCTGAAATTGGACTTACCTTTGCAGCTGGACTTCGATCGTTGGTGCGACAAGACCCAGATATCATTATGGTGGGGGAAATCCGAGATAATGAAACCGCAGGACTTGCAGTAAACGCAGCACTTACCGGTCACTTGGTACTCTCAACATTACACACCAACTCTGCTGCGGGAGCACTGCCCCGATTGATTGATATGAAGATGGAACCGTTTCTCCTTGCTTCAACACTTGAAATCATTATCGGTCAACGATTGGTACGAAAGCTTAGTAGTGCAAAAGAAAAATACTTCCTCACCAGTGCAGGTATTGCATCGTTGGGTAAAATTGTTGACCTCGATCGTATGATGAAATTCCTCAAAGATGAGAAAATAGTTCCTGCTGATGCTGAATGGGAAAAGGTACCGTTCTACAAACCAAAGCCAAGCGAAGAATCTGATGATGGCTACAAAGGACGAGTGGGAATTCATGAAGTACTCAAAATGTCATCAACCATCCGAGATCTCATTATGAAAAACGCCACCGCAGAACAAATCGAGTTACAAGCAAAGAAAGAGGGAATGCTTACCATGACTGAAGACGGAATCTTCAAATCAGTACAAGGATTCACTACCATCGAGGAAGTGCTACGTGTGATCTCACAATAATCATGAAATATACTTACAAAGCAAAAAAAGCTACCGGAGAAATTGTTACTTCAACTGAAGAATTCGAAAGCAAAATTGATCTGTATAAAAAACTTCATCAAGAAGGGTTAATACTCCTTTCTGTAGAAGAAAAAGGTAAAAAGGGTTTTTTAAATTTTCAAATAAGCATATTCGGCAAACGAGTAAAGATGCATGAAAAGATTGTATTTGCTCGTAATCTCGCAGTAATGCTTAATGCAGGTCTCACGCTCTCACGTGGAATTACCATCATCGCCAAGCAGTCAAAAAATAAATATCTCAAAGAAATACTTGAGATTATTGATAAAGAACTTCGAACTGGTAAAACATTTAATGAGGCACTTACTCGTTATCCCAAGATATTTCCTCCTCTCTTTGTATCAATGGTAGCTGCAGGGGAAGAGTCAGGTAAGCTCGCTGAAGCACTCGAGACAGTTGGTGGGCAAATGGAGAAAAACTATCTCCTCATGAAAAAAGTAAAAGGTGCACTTATTTATCCTGCAGTCATTGTCTGTCTCATGGGAGTAATGGGAATATTTATGTTGGTGTATGTTGTACCAACACTTACTTCAACGTTCAAGGACCTCAACGTTGACCTTCCAGTCATGACCCAAATTATTATTGGTATCAGTGATTTCATTCGTACACACTATCTTATAGGACTTATTGGTATCATTTTACTTGTGTCAGGAGTGATTTCTCTCGCTAAGCGACCGAGTGGTAAGCGATTCTTGGATACCGTAGTTCTCAAAATTCCCGTAATTGGAACATTGGTAAAAGAAGTAAATGCCGCTCGTACTGCACGAACGCTCTCATCACTACTTGGATCAGGAGTATCAGTTGTTGATTCATTACACATTACTGCAGATGTAATGCAGAATTCACATTACAAAAACACCTTGCAAGAAGCGGGAAGAAAAATCCAACTTGGATCACCAATATCAACAGTGTTCATTGAGGCAGAAAAAATATACCCCATCTATGTGGGAGAAATGATAGCAGTAGGAGAAGAAACGGGAGAATTAGGAGGCATGCTTTCGAAAGTGGCGCAGTTCTTCGAAGGTGAGGTGGAACAAAAGACAAAAGACATGTCTACGATCATCGAACCAATACTTATGATCATTGTTGGAGCAGCGGTAGGATTCTTTGCACTCTCAATGATTTCGCCAATGTACTCACTTGCTGATAAGATATAAGCATGTCACTTCATACACGTTCTGGATTCACTATTGTTGAACTTATTGTTGTTGTCTCAATTATCGCAATTCTTTCGGTAATTGTTGTTGGGTCAGTTTCTCGGCAATCATCCTTTTATGCATTACAAAAGGCAGCTGGTGATGTTGCGGTGCTTCTCGAGAAAGCACATACTCGTGCACAAAATTCATATAATGGAGTCAAACACAGTGTAAAGATTGCTTCTACCACCGCAACAATCTTCGAAGGAACTGTCTATGCAACAAGTACCGCAACCAATCAGGTAGTGAGCTTCGATTCACGAATTACACTCGCCTCAACAAGTATTAACGGGGGAGGCGACACAATTACATTTGATAAAGTCACTGGAGCAACAAGTAATTATGGAACCATTCGCTTCTATATTACAAAAGCATCCACATCATCAAGTACTGTTACCATCGGAGAAACTGGTATAATTCAGATACAGTGATACGCACATGTCATAACAAAAAAGGTTTCGGTCTCGTTGAGGTGGTAATTGCAGCAGGAATTATCTCTGCAGTTATCGGAGCACTCATTGCAACAACTAATACATTCTTCAAAAGTTCACGAAGTACCACCTCAGATGTAAAAGCTGGATATCTCCTCGAAGAGGGGGTTGAGGCACTTAAAGTAATGCGAGATGGTGGATACACTGCAAATATCTCAAGTCTTAGTAACAATACTTCTTATTACTTTTCGTGGAATGGGACAACATGGACAGCAAACACATCAACAACAAGTATTGATAGTGTGTTCTACCGAACAGTGAAGCTCGGAGCAGCATATCGGGATGGTAACTCTGATCTCGCCAACTCGGGCACACTCGATGCAAATACACGAAAAGCAACAGTGACTGTGACATGGTTCGATCCAGGAAAGAAAGCGACTTCAACCAAAACACTGGTAACATATATTAGTAATATATTTGGCAATTAAATGTCTTTGCTCCCTTTTAGAAAAAAACATACAGGGTTCTCATTAGTGGAAATGATTGTTTATATTGCCATTCTTACCCTTCTTGTGGGTGTACTCATATCTTCACTTCGTGCGATTGTGACAACCTATCGACATATCAAAGTTACACGAACTATCGAAACATCTGCACTTACTGCACTTGAACGAATTACTCGAGAAATAAAAAACGGATCATCAATTACTGTTGGTTCGAGCTCATTTGGAACCGCATCAAGTTCTATTACTATCGTGGGTAAGAACGCTTCAGAAACAACAAAAACCACTTATATGTACCTACAAAATGGAGTACTCCGTATCAGCGAAGACGGTACACCAAAAGGTCAGCTCACGTCATCAAGTACCGTTGTTACCAATTTTACTTTGAACTTTATCAACCAAACCGCTTCTGATGCGGTGAAAATTAAATTAACCCTTCAAGCAGGGCAGGGAGCATATCAGCGCCAAGAAACATTCTACTCAACAGCAATCCTTCGAGGATCATACCAATAATATGAAGCACAACATTTCACATAACAAAAAGGGCCAGGCAGTACTACTCTCACTCCTTGTGTTCCTTGGTGTGTCTGTTGCTACCATCTTTGCTGTTTCATTACCAGTAATTGAGCATATTAAGATTACTCGAAGTGTTTATACTTCGAAGCAAAACTTCTATGCAGCGGAATCACTCAGTGAAGACATCGCGTATCGATTACAAAATAGTATTTCTGTAAGCTCGAGTGAATCACTCACTGTTGGAGGATCGAGTGCAACAGCATCAATTGTGACAAGTGGAGGAAACAAAGATATCGAAGTAACGGCTCAGAATAGTGGATTGATTCGCAAAATAAAATCCCGACTCACCACAAGTACCGGTATTGCATTTAACTATGGATTACAGGCAGGGAATGGAGGAATGACCATTGATGGTGGTTCAACAATTATCGGTAACCTTTATGCAAATGGAAGTATTAACGCAATCAGTGCAACCATCACTGGTACTGCTGTTGCAGCAGATAGTAGTGCAACTTCAACTGATCAGATCAATAACACACCAGCAACACCAACTGCTTCAGTCAACTTCAGAAATGTTTCCGCATCACGTGATCTCGCACAAAGCTTCCAAGTGAGCGACACTTCACCATTAGGTAAAGTAGGATTTTATATAAAAAAGACAGGATCACCAGCTGATGCAACCATCAAAATTGTAGCTGATAGTGCAGGCACACCGAGTAGCACCGTGATGCCTATTGGCACCGCAACACTCAGTGCGGGAGGTGTGACTACTTCGTACGGTTGGGTAGATGTGACCTTTGCAACACCTGTCTCGCTCATACCAAGTACTCGATATTGGATTATTGTTCAGAGTAGTACCCAGAGCGCTACCAACTATTACACTATTGGTGCAAATACTTCAACAAGTACTAATAATGCAAAAACAGGAACCTTCGGAGGAACATGGACCAACACTAACCTCAACACTTATTACAAAACATATTTGGGAGGAACCACTGCAACGATTGGAGGAGCAAGTTATAGTACAGGATTTATGGTAGGAAGTAGTACCGCACTTACGGGTGATGCATGGGCACGAACTGTCAAAGGAACCACTGCATACGGAAAGATATATTGTCTCACTGGAACAAATAACAACAAATCATGTGATACATCAAAAGGTGTGCCATCACCAACCCCACTCCCGTTCTCTGATGCCAACCTTGATTCATGGAAGGATTCAGCACTTGCAGGAGGCACTACTACAGGAAATGTTACTGTGGGATTTGCTGGTGCAACTATGGGACCAAAGAAAATCACGGGCAACCTGCTTGTAAACGGGGGAGGAACCCTTACTCTTACTGGACCATTATGGGTAGTAGGTACTGTGACTGTAACTGGAGGAGGGAAGATCAAGCTTCAATCTGGATATGGAAGAAGTAGTGAGACCATCATCTCTGATGGAACCATCACTATCTCGGGAGGAGGATCGCTCGGATCAGGTACCACAGGAAGTTATCTCTTCGTAGTATCAACAAGCCAATGTCCAAATGCGGTAGGGTGCAGTGGTGCAAACGCGATTAGTATCAGTGGTGGAGCGGGAGCAATTGCTGCAAATGCACAATATGGAACTGTGGGACTGAGTGGTGGAGCATCGATTAGTGCCGTAGTAGGTAATCAGGTAAGTGTCACCGGAGGAAGTACTGTAACTTATGATAATGGTCTCGCGAGCCCTGAATTCAACAGTGGTCCAGCAGGAGGATACACTATTTCGAGCTGGCAAGAAATACAATAACCACTGTGTTACAATGTGCACATGTCAAAAAAGAAATGTGTCATTGCCAACTGGAAAATGAATCCAGTAAATCTAAAAGAAGCTAAAGAACTCGCCAAGAAAAGCCGTTTATACGCTTCAAAGCTTAAAAGAACTGAGTTAGTGCTTTGCCCACCAACACTTTATATACCATCATTGATGAGTAAGGGAAAAGTAAAGATTGGTGCCCAGAATGCATCAACAGAAGAACGTGGATCATACACCGGAGAGACGAGCTCATATCAACTCAAAGCATCGGGAGTGAGTCATGTAATTCTCGGTCACTCAGAACGCCGCAAGCTCGGCGAGACAGATGCATATATTGCAAAGAAAGTAGTACAAGCAGTGGTTGCAGGATTGATTCCAATCATTTGTATTGGTGAAGCGGTACATGACGCTGATGGTGCGTACCTCGAAGAGCTCAAGAAGCAAATACTTACTACCACCTCATTACTTCAGCCAGCTGATATGCTCAAAGTAATTGTTGCCTACGAACCAATCTGGGCAATTGGTGCATCACAAGCAATGACTCCACATGATATTTATGGAACAACATTGTATATCAAGAAAGTGCTCACTGATGCATATGGACCAACTATTGGACCGTCTATCAAAATGCTCTATGGTGGATCTGCAGATGCAAGTAATGCACATGACATCATGAAAGAGGGAAGAGTTGATGGATTACTTGTGGGACGACAAAGTCTCGACGCTGCGGGATTCAAATCATTATTACTCGCTGTTGATGCAGCACTTTAATTATTCCTGTTCTCACTATGAAATATCTCAAAGACCTCACACCAGAAGTAATTAATGGTAAGCGATTCGTGGTACGCCTCGACCTGAATGTACCAGTACAAGACGGAGTGGTACAAGATGACTTCAGAATTATCTCAAGCCTTCCAACGCTCAACTTCATTCACTCACATGGAGGAAAGATTGTAGTAATTGCACACTGTGAAGCGAACAAAGGCGAATCACGTACTCTCGATGCTGCGACCGCAGAGCTCAAGAAACATATTCCTGATATAGAAGTACGACCGAATCTTCGTGAACATGAAGGCGAGAAGGCAAATGATGCTGTATTTGCACAAGAGCTTGCTTCGCTTGGTGATATATATGTAAATGATGCATTCTCTGTATCACATCGTGAACATGCATCTATTGTAGGAGTTCCGAAGCTCTTGCCAAGCTATGCAGGATTTCAATTAGAAAAAGAAATTTCACATTTACAGCAAGCTTTCAACCCCACACATCCTTTTGTTTTTATTCTTGGAGGCGCAAAGTTCGAGACTAAGATTCCATTGATCGAAAAATTTCTTGATAAAGCAGACACGATATTTATTGGAGGTGCATTGGCTAATGATCTTCTCAAAGCAGCTGGAACAGATGTGAAGAAATCTCTCGTATCAAAAGACGCACCTGATCTCTCAAAGTATGTGAATCATCCAAAGATTATTCCTATTGTAGATACCATATGGAATAACGATGCAATTGTAGATATCGGCATGCAGACTATAGAATCAGTATGCGAAAAGATCAAAGACGCACAGTTCGTTGTATGGAATGGTCCGATTGGATACACCGAGGCAGGATTCTCTGCAGGAACCACTCGCATCGCTCAAGCAATTACTCAATCACAGGCAACTTCAATTATTGGCGGAGGAGACACACTCGGAGCTCTCAAGGACACCGGATACCTCGAACATTTCACCTTTGTATCAACTGGTGGTGGAGCAACACTCGACTTCTTGGCGAATGGAACATTGCCTGGTATTGAAGCGCTTGGCTAAGCAGCGACTTCTTTCTTAATCTTCTCCGCCATCTTTTCCATTTCATCTCCGATATATGCCTTGTGTGGCCAATGAGGGAATCCATCATTACTGTGACGTGGAATCACATGGAAATGTGAATGGAATATTTCTTGGCCTGCGGCTGACTCATTGTTGTTTGTAACATTGATTCCGTCGGCTTGAGTGGCAATTTTTACTGCTACGGCAACTTTTTGCACCGTAAGCATTACTTGGCACAAGGCTTCTTGGGGGAGGGTATAGATATTCTCGAAATGATCCTTCGGAATTACCAACGTATGACCATGATTATTGGGACTAATGTCGAGAAAAGCTACTGTCTGTGCGTCCTCATAAATAATCTGAGCGGGGATTTCTTTGGCTGCAATTTTGCAAAAAAGGCATTCTTTATTATCTATCATAAGAACAGCATACAACACTCTAAGAAATAATAAAATAAAATTCCGGCATTACTTAATCCGGATCTTGTAATAAAACTCGAATGTTGCCCCAGCTTCCTTCAGCCACACCTCCAGAACATGGGGCTTTTCTGGGACATGCTGGTTCAAGATATCAAACACCAAGATTGGCTCATCAAACTTTGCTTCTCCAGGCTCAAACTCGAAACCACTGTTATTTCGATAAGCCTTGAGAAGCATGGTCAGGAATTTGTTAACCAGCTCGAGAGATGCCTTCTTGTTTTTGATCAGGATGGTGTAGAAACCGCAGGTGTGGGGTAGGCAGGAATAAGGATAGCGTTCAATCTTCTCGTTATCCTTTTCAAATGCCCAGGATCCGGCAAGTTCTTGCTGGAAAGCAGCTAAAGCTATAAGGTCCCGCCTCTTCTGAAACAGCTCCTTAAAGGTGAATTGGGGAAGAGCGACATAAAGCACAAATTGTTCTATAAGTTTCATATAGTAAGAATAATTCCATTGAGCATATTGCAAGATTATCTATCAAATAGCAATAGTTATCACATGCTATAATTCAGCACGCATGAAAACCGTTACGATCAAAAGCCAAGACGAAGCCGCGGCACTCCTTCCAAATCTCGATCCGTTAATCGCAACCATTCTCGTAAATAGAGGAATCACCACCCAAGAAGCAGCAGATGCGGTACTTGCTCCTTCTTATGACGAACATTCGCATGATCCTTTTCTTATGAAAGATATGGAAAAAGTTGTTACAAGAATCCTCAAAGCAATCGAGAACAAGGAACGCATCGGAATATTTACTGATTATGATGCCGATGGCATTCCAGGTGGGGTGGTGATGCATGACTTTCTCACCAAGATTGGTCATAATAATTTCAGAATTTATATTCCTCATCGTCACACCGAAGGATTCGGTCTCAGTACTGATGCAGTGAACACATTGCACAAAGACGGCATCACACTACTTATCACTATTGATTGCGGAATTGTTGACGTAGAAGAAACACAACATGCGAATAGTCTCGGTATCGATGTGATTATTACCGATCATCATTTGCCACATGATGAAGTTCCTGAAGCATTTGCAATTATCAATCCAAAGCAAGTTGGATGTGAGTATCCAGAGAAAATGTTGTGTGGATCAGGAGTGATTTATAAAGTCATTCAAGGAATCATGAAGAAAAATTCTTTTGGACTTCCTATTGGATGGGAGAAGTGGTTACTTGATATGGTAGGAATCGCAACACTTTCTGACATGGTGCCGCTTCGAGGAGAGAATCGAGTCTTTGCTCATTATGGACTCAAAGTGTTACGTAAGTCACCACGATTAGGATTGCAAACATTGTGCAGCTCGATGAAAATTACTCAGCAATTCATCAACGAAGAAGATATTGGATTCTCTATTACTCCACGTATCAACGTGGCATCACGCATGTCAGACCCTCGAGATGCGTTCGATCTACTCTCTACCACTGATACCAGTCGAGCGTATACATTGGTAAAAGAGCTTGATGTAAAGAACAATGAGCGCAAAGGTCTCGTAGCCTCAATTGCAAAAGAGATTAAACATCGCATCAAAGAAGATCCGAGCTACGAGACATTACCTGTATTTGTAATGGGGGATAGTAAGTGGAAGCCTGCAGTGCTTGGGCTCGCAGCCAATACCATCATGCGCGAAATCAATAAGCCCGTATTCCTCTGGGGCAAAGAGGATGGGGAAGTATACAAAGGCTCATGTCGATCACCGGGGCCAAGTGTGGTAGACATCATGCTCGCATGTCCCGAGGGGACATTTGTCGAAGCAGGTGGGCATGCTATGTCGGGAGGATTCGCTATCGCAGACGAAGCGGTCTTTGATATTCGAGAGACAATCAATGCGGCTTATATGGAACTCGAAAAGACCAAAGGCGATCTCACTTCTGCAGATCAGGTACTCACTATCGATGCTCGATTACCACTTGCTTCAGTAAATAAGAAAACATGGAATGCACTTGCGACTTGTGCACCATTCGGAGAAGGGTATAGTAAGCCGTTATTTATATTTGAAAACGTTACGGTTGAAGCAATAAAGCCTTTTGGCAAAACAAAAGAACATATTGAACTCACCCTTTCTGATAGTGGCGCAAAAAATATTAAAGCTATTCAGTTCTTTGCACATGATAATCCTGCGATACTCAAACTCACTCCATGGTCACAAGTATCTATCATTGGCCATCTTGAAGAATCACGATTCAAATCTTATCCAGAGTATCGAATAAAGATTGTAGAGATTATATAAAAAGTTCACCCACCCTCGTCGACGGTCCGAGGGTGGGTGGTGATGAAGGTTAGAACAATGGGTTACTTATGCTGACGGAGGGCCTCTATAAAAAGCATCTCCATCACATTGACGAGTGCATTGGGATGCACTTGAAGTTTGAGCAAGTGTGTAAACTGCCGTTTGTGATAAAGAAGGGACTTCTTCAATCAACAAAGGTAAGTTAGATCGCTTATCAAACCTGAAGATGTTTTGGTTAAATTTCAGAAGTGCTTCCTTTGGTGGAGCTTTCCTGCTGATAACCAAACTTCTTTGAGTCACATAGGGCAGTTGGAGACCTACAAATACTGATCCGAGAAGAATGAGCACTGCAATCGCAACAGCCCTGAAGGGTTTAGAGAGGATCATAGCTTCCAAGAGATTATCATGGGCACAAGTCATACGCAACATGCTATACTCTCTGTCATGAAAGAAACTATTATATTCACTGATGGAGCATCACGAGGAAATCCAGGCAAAGGCGGATGGGGAGCGATTGTATGTGAGAACGATACTGTTGTAGAACTCGGGGGAAGAGAAGATCAGACCACAAATAACAGAATGGAAATGATGGCAATCATTGAAGCACTAAAGCAGGTGAAGAGCCAGGCAAAAATTATCGTGAATACTGATTCAAGCTATGTGGTCAAAGGTATTCGAGAATGGATTCATGGTTGGGAGAAGAATGGGTGGGTAACAAAGGGAAAAGAACCCGTACTCAATAGTGATTTGTGGAAATTACTCAAAGCCCAAACCGCTGGCCGCAGTATATTCTGGAATATTATTCCTGGCCATTCAGGAATTCCTGGGAATGAGCGATGTGATGTGATTGCAACAAGTTATGCCGATAGCAATCCTACAACATTGTTCAACGGCGCGCTTCATGATTATCACACTTCATTAGAAATCCCCGCGGTGCTTTCCATGAGGACAAAGAAAAAAAGTAAAAGTAGTGAGCCTGCATATAGTTATATAAGCAAAGTA
>JBDKLF010000029.1:0-6806 GCA_039795755.1 Candidatus Parcubacteria bacterium
CAAATGCTTTGTAAACCAAATAGACATTTGTTCTGATTTATAAGTAAGATCGAGGGAATTGTCAGTCTCGATGGGGTAATAAGTATTGAACAATTCATTACGTTCCTTTGAGTATTCTTCTCCGAGTTCAGAGAGAAAAATTGACCAAGATGTAGTTGGAGTTTTGCCCTCAGCATTTTTACCAGTTAAAGTCCGGTCAAAATCTGCCACAAAGTGCAACTGGTTTAATCCAGATTTTTTGATTGCAGAGATTTTATTATTAAAGCTTTGTTGATCATGAATATGAAGGTCTTTCATAATTAAAAGGTAACACAAAAACCGCCTACAGTGTACTGTGGGCGGTTTTTGCTAAAGACGAGATTACGCTCTCTTTACGTTGATAGCGTTCTTTCCTTTTTCTGAATCCTCAGTGTCAAAGACAACAGCGTCTCCTTCACGTAGGTCATCGAATGCTACATCAACAAGTGAATTAGAGTGAAAGAAAATTCCTTTTCCACCTCCTTCTGGGAGAATGAATCCGTAACCTTTTTCCATCTTCTTATCAATAGTTCCTTTCATCATATGATTGGTTGATTGTGAGTTTAATAATATACAAATAGTTTCGACACCGTGAGACAAGCTGTTTGTTAGTTCAATGATGTCACCTTATGAGGGGGAAGTCAATGAACGTCGCGTGTCTTTCATATTTGTAAAAATTTCTAAATAAAAGCCTTCTTACTAGATCTGCGAATCAGGTAAGGAGGTTGGGGAGTCAGCGAAGCATATTCACTCGTGTGACCATGGTGAGTCGCCGGCCTTTTCCTGAGAGACCAAGTTTGCCCAGGTTTACCTCATTGAAGTATGTTGAGCCGCTCAGAATGTAGAACTCTTTTTCTTTACCGTAGAATACCGTGCCACTCTCACCAGAGACTGACGGGTAGTCGATGACAAAGCAGTCAGAGTATCTCGTGTTGCCACGATACGTATTGCCGGTTTCACCAATGACAAGGAATTTTTGTCCCGTGATCGAATGTTGTATCTCGATCCTCTCATTCAAGTGATTTACTCCGTTAGATGCACGACCGGGGTGTGGCCAGATGTTTCCGATTAATCGCTCGATACCAATCTTTGCCATTGCCAGGTCGGCAGGGAGGTTCATTCTGCTGTCGTTGATCGGCGACACACTCTCAATCCTCCATATTCTATTCCCGTTGAATGGTCCAAGGATCTTGATCGAGTAGTATCCTGGCTTCGAGAATATGTGCTGTGCCGTAATTAGTTCGGTTGGTTCTCCTTGATTGAGAATGACCATGCCGGTACCAGTGAGGTTTTCTGCAGTGCGAGGAACATCGTCTGACACATTCGGATTGTTGGCCATAAAGATTTGGACCGGCGCATACCCTTGTCGGAGCTGCGTGGTGACGGCATGATCTTCGACATACTTACGCTGTGCGACGATCTCGTCGCGGGGGACGTCGGAGTCAAATTCGTCGTGTGCCTCCTTTGCTGTCAGATGAGGTGCTCCTGGAATTCTCGGTATGATTGTAGTTTGTTCAGGAACCTGATTCATGAGTATCACGAGGCAGGTCAGTATGACAACAAAGCCTGCTCCAATCCACCATAGTGACTTGGATGATTCGGGTGTAGCTTTCGTTCGTTTCTTCTTTTTCATGAGTGATAGTTGTAGGATTTTTTGTGAAAGTGCCGCTCAGATGAGCGATTCTGGCAACAAATTACCACTACAATAGTACATTGTCAATATTAAGTGAAACCAAATAGAATTTCCCCTTTTCACTCATTACAAAAGCTGTGGTAGGTATTGCTCTGCGTATATTCAGTCGATTCAGAACAAGTAGTGTACTGTTTACTTCATCTCCCACGGAGTGAGAGGGAGTCGCTTGTGTTTGTTCATCCAGAGATATCCAATCAGTCCAAGTATGATTGCGCCAACTCCATCTGCAATGAGATCCATCATCGTGTCAGTGTTGCCGTTCTGCCAGGTGAGATTGAGGTAGCTATCTGCAGCGAATTCAATTACTTCCCATACCACTCCCAATGCCAGTGAGAATGAAATAGCAAAGATCGTGATGAAGAACGGACTGAGCTGTAGCTTGCCTTTGTGGTGATTGTTGAGTAAGTAGATCAATATGTATCCACTTGTACTAATAAGAAATCCTGATTCGAAATGGAGAAACTTATCCCACAGTGGGACATTTGCATAGAACCTCCCAATCTCACCGAGAAAGAGGGTAAAGAAAATAAAGCTCACGATCCAGAGGCGAACAATGAAAGGGATAAAAATTTCGTAATATCGCTTGAGTAATGAAGGTACGAACATCAGTCCGAGTACAAAGCTCGTGTTAAGCATGAGTTCCCATTCTCCTCGAAGGATGAAGCGAACAAGTACGATCAGTACTACTGCAATCATTAATTTATAAATCAGCAGGGTAATTTTGTTCCGGTAGAGATTGAGATTATCCAGGTAGTTCTGTGTCATGGGGTAAGTGTACTACCTTTGGGGTGGGAGCGGGGTGGTAGTTAGATTAAATTCTGCTAGTTCGAATAAAAACTAGCATTGACATATTTTAGTGAAAGCAATAACATATATGTGTCGACTGTAACACGCATCGACATATCACTAGCATCATTGCTGTGGTAGGTATAGCGAAAGCTTACCAAAATACATGCAATTGATTGCTGTACTAAGTAATTTTATTTACTGGTATATCCATTTTATTGCGGCGTGTAGCCGTTTTTTTATTAGTTCTAAAATAAAATATAATGATAACAGAAACAACTCTTATTAGATTTCCTGTTGTATCTCTCCGTAGGATCGAGAATCCTTTTGAAAGACAAGAGGATAAGGTTGGTAAGAATATCTACATCTCAGTTGTAGATATTAAGTCCATTCCAGACCAGTTAGTTGATTGGCGAAAGATTAATCCGCGAGACCCGAACAAAAACTCAAATGTTTCGAAAAGTATTGCAAAAACACTAGATGAATCACCTGAACTTTTTCTGTTTAAGAATCGAGGGATAACCATCCTTGCAGAAAGAGTTAGTCTTGATAATGCTAAAAGTGTAGTTGAAGTAGAATTTTCTAACGAAAGTCTACATGGATTACTTGATGGAGGACATACATATGAAGTGATACGTAGTTTTCTAACAGATTTATCTATGGAGGATAAAGATGAGTTAAAGGCATATGTAAAAATAGAATTTTTAACAGGATTTGAAAGTGTTGTTGATGCAGTTTCAATTGTTGAGGCACGAAACACTTCTACTCAAGTTAAAGATCAGAGTCTTGAGGAGTTGAAGGGGAATTACGAAATGATAAAGAAAGTAATTGCAAACAATTCTTATGCTCACCGTGTTGCATATAAAGAGAATGAGTTTAATGAAGAAGGTTCCAAAAAGGATTTGGATGTAAAGGAGATTCTTTCGTATCTTCTATGTTTCGATACTGGGAGGTTTGGAAACGAAAATCATCCTCTGAAGTCTTATTCTTCAAAACAGGCAGTCGTTGATGAGGTTAGGGATAGAAAAGAAGAAATTAAAAAATACACTGTGCTCTTGCCGGATATTTTAAAATTAAGAGATATTATATACCGTGATTTGCCTGACGCATATAATAAGGCGAAGAAAATCTCTGAAGAGAAAGTTGGAAGATTCGGTAGTTTGGTTGGTGTAAAACATACAGGTGATAAACCACAAATGAAAGAGACCGAACTTGTTTTCATTGATGAAAAATCAGATTACCGTATTCCAGATGCATTCATCTATCCAGTTTTAGGAGCTTTCAGATACCTTGTTGACTCTGCAGCTGATGAAGTTAAATGGAAAACAGATCCGTTCAAGTTCTTTGAAGTTATTAAGTTTGAAATTGCAAGACGAATCGGAGAAAGAGCTATGGACATTAAGAACCCAACAAAAATGGGGAAAGATGTTTCTACGTGGCAAACTTGTTATGATTCAGTTCGATTGGCCTATCTTGAGCAGACTAAATAATCTTATAAAAATTAAAAACCCGCTTTATAAGCGGGTTTTTAATTTGTGGTGGAAGTGGGGGGAGTCGAACCCCCGTGCAAAAGGATGGTGATACAGAATCTACATGCGATAGGATAGTTGAAGATTTAACAATACATGATAGACAATTATCCGAAGACTCATGTAAGGCGAGTTTCTTTTCTTTTTGGATCTGAGGCAGAAACAGTTCTCAGTTCCGAACCCTATGAATATTACACTCGATAATCCTTATAGGATGTGGAGATTATGAATGTCGCACGATCTGCGGTTAGGCTAGAGCGTAGGCGAAATTGAAATCAGCCTTAGAAAACCAAGGTGACTTAATTGAAGTTTTAGCATTTGAATGCTGCTGTGTTTAAAGAGTTCCAGCAACTCTCGCATGCACTGCATCACACATGTTCTCTTGTCGATGCCTTGCACTCCCAAATTTGCCTGCAGCAAATTTGTCCAGCAAGAATTTTTTTCCGCTTTGCGGAAAGAAAATTTTGTCGGACAGGAACTCTCAATTTCTTGATGAGTTCTATTGGCTGCAAACTAAGCACTATTATCTTTTCAATGTCCTCTCCATCTCTCGATCGGATTCTCGCTTCATCACCTTTGCACGCTTATCGAATTGCTTCTTTCCTCGTGCGAGGGCGATTTCTGCCTTGAGAACCCTTCCTTTATTATACAACGAAAGTGGGATAAGTGTCAATTTGTCACTTTCTACCTTTTGCTTGAGTCGTAGTATCTGAGCCTTTGACATAAGGAGCTTGCGATTGCGCACGCGATCGTATCCGATAGGGGTATTGCTTGGTTGGAATGGGGGAATGTCAGAACCAGAAATAAACATTTCTCCGTTTTTGAACTTCACATATGAACCATCGAGTTTGCCATGCTTGCTGCGAATGGTTTTCACTTCAAATCCAAAAAGCTCAATTCCTGCTTCGAATTTCTCAACGATTTCATAATTGAATGTTGCCTTTGAATTGGTGATTAATGCCATGAGCACATACTAACAAGAACGCGTGGATATATAAAGCAGTGGTCTATAAATAAAATTAGGGCCGCAGGTCTTCATGTGGAAGGTTCCTGCGGCCCATTTTTTTGTTTCGCGGCACAGTGGCCGCAAAAACTACTTGTTGGCAGCCGTCTTCATCTGCATCTTGCCGAGCGCTTCGCGCACGACGAGAAGCTTCACTTGCATGACGGCCATGTCGGCTTTCCCGAAGAATTGCTCCGCGATCGGCGAGAGCTTGCCGCTCTTGCTCACTTCGATGAGCCAATCAATGCCTTCGGTGAGCTGACTCAGGTCCGCCGGCGGCATCTTGCTGCTTTTGATGTGCCGCGCGGTGTCGGAGATGAACTTCTCGAAGCCGATGTCAGCGGTGGCGTCCGTGCCGAGATGGACCTTCTTGGCCACACTGTAGAGCGTGGAGATGTCTTTCTCGGAGCCGGCCGGCGTCGCTTTCAGCGTCTCGGTCTTCATCGGAGCCGCGATTTTGCTCGTATTGGTGTCCTTCTTCTCAATCGGTTTGTCCGCGGCGTGGGCCGACGGGAAGCCGATCATGAGAAGGAGGGCCAGCGCGAGGAGGGCCTTCATCAGGGTTTGTTGACGGGTGGAGGCGCAAGCGCCTTTGGTATGGTTGCGTTTCATAGCTCACAATGTTCAATGGTTTAAACACTCTGAGCTATGAAAGCATCCTCAAACGATCTGCGGAATACATTAACATAGATAAAATACTTGTCAACAAATTCGAGACAGGTAATATTTCTCTGTTATAATGGTCTCTATTATGATACCCAACAATATGCAAGAACCACATAACAAAAAGCCGAACAATCAGAAGAAAAAGCCTATGATGCCACAGAGAGGAATATTCGGAATGTTTAATAATCTGTTTGTGATTCTCTTTTTGCTCTTGCTCATAACAGGAGTATTTTCATTCCTTGGATCTGACAAGACTAATACAAAAGAAATTTCTCTCTCGCAGCTTGCAAGTGATATCAAGACTGCTCAAGTTGTCTCACTTACCGTAAGTGGAGAATCAATCGAAGCGACCTATGCAACCACTTCATCATCAACTCAAGTGATGCTTGGAACTACCAAGAAAGAAGCAGAAGCATCAATCACTGAAACACTTGCTAATTATGGTGTGACTCCGGCTGAGCTTTCTCTCGTCCAGATCAATATTGAGAATGAGCAAGGCTTTGGTTATTGGTTGGTAAATATTCTTCCATTTCTTGTTCCGATTGTTTTCATTGGATTCTTTATCTGGTTCCTCACACGACAAGTAAAGGGTGCAGGTGCGCAGGCATTTACCTTTGGTCAATCAAAGGCGCGCATGATCTCTCCAAATGACAAGAAGCAGCGAGTGACATTCAAGGATGTTGCAGGATGTAAAGAAGCAAAAGAAGAATTAACCGAGATTGTCGACTTCTTGAAGAATCCAAAGAAGTTTCTCGAGATTGGTGCACGAATTCCGAAGGGAATTATTCTCATGGGTGCTCCGGGAACTGGTAAGACTTTGCTTGCACGTGCAGTAGCAGGTGAAGCGAATGTGGCATTCTTCTCAATCTCTGGATCTGAATTCGTAGAAATGTTTGTCGGTGTCGGTGCTTCTCGAGTACGTGACTTGTTCAAGGTTGCAAAGGCTTCTGCTCCGGCAATTATATTCATCGATGAAATTGATGCAGTAGGACGTGTGCGAGGAACAGGAGTAGGTGGTGGTAATGACGAGCGCGAACAGACACTTAACCAGATTCTCGTCGAGATGGATGGATTCGAGCCAAATGAAAAGGTGATTATTATGGCAGCAACT
>JBDKLF010000030.1:0-4986 GCA_039795755.1 Candidatus Parcubacteria bacterium
CCGTATGTACTGGTGGAGTACGTTGTGAAAAGGCTTCAGGATACTTGGTAAAGAAAGGATTCAAGAATGTCTATCAATTACATGGTGGTATGCATCGATATATGGAGAAGTTCGGCAACAAGGATTTCCTTGGCAAATTGTATGTATTCGATGGACGAGTGGTTGCTGGCGGAGAAGGTGAGCATGAAGTGGTAGGCAAATGTTATGAATGTGGTGACAAAACAGAATTCTATACTAACTGCAAGAATGATATGTGCCACAAGCATCTCCTTGTGTGTAACAATTGCAAGGGTGATAGAGAGGATTTCTATTGTTCAGCATGTGTTGCAGCTAATACCAAAACAACGGTATAATTCACCCTGTTACAAATAACATAGTGAATAATTAAACCGTATGAAAAAGAATAGTATTGCGCTTCTTATACTCAGAATCGCTGTTGGTGTTATCTTTATTGCACATGGATGGCAGAAGATTTCTGCTCCTGCAGCATTTGAAGGATTCTTTGCAAGTTTGCATTTACCAGCGTTTTTCGTATATCTCGTAGGATATGTTGAGTTTATTGGTGGAATTGCAGTACTTCTCGGAATCTTCAGTTGTGTTGCTGCCGCTGCGCTCGCGGTAGTTATGGCAGTTGCGCTCTTCTATGTGAAGAGTGCTTCGGTATTTGCATTCGATGTGCCAAAATTTGAAATCGACCTAATCTTGCTTGCTGCAACAATTGCACTTGCAATCAAAGGTTCAGGATCATACGCACTCTATGGATGTGACAAGTGTAAGTGTGGTAAGTGGCATGATGGATGCGAATGTACTTCGGGTACATGTGAAGTTAAGTAATTAATATTCAGTAAATCAAAAAACACTCCCATAATAGGGAGTGTTTTTTTTGTATGCTTATTTATTACTTACACAAGACTCTCACCAGTCATTGAATCAGGTTTCTTGATTCCAAAGAGTGAAAGAACGGTAGGAGTGATATCAGCGAGGGTTCCACCGGTCCGTAATGTATGTGTCTGATTAGTAAGAATTGCAGGTACCGGATTGATAGTGTGAGCAGTGTGACGCTCACCAGTTACAGGATCAATATTTACTTCAGCATTGCCATGATCGGCAGTAACAAATGCCATGCCGCCCTTGGCGTGTAATGCTTCGAGTACACGTTTGAGCTGTGTATCAACTTCTTCCACTGCTTCAATAATTGCAGGGACGTTGGCGGTGTGTCCCACCATGTCAGGATTGGCAAAGTTGATAAAGATAAAGTTGGTTCCAGCATTGATTTCTTCGATTGCACGATCAGCGATTGCTTCGGCGCGCATCTTTGGCGCGAGGTCATGTGTTGGAACGTCTTTGCGACTATCGAGGAGAATATGCTTTTCGCCTGGGTAGGGCTTCTCAATACCACCATTGAGGAAGTAGGTTGCATGCGGGAACTTCTCAGTCTCAGCAATATGAGCTTGAGTTAATCCTGCTTCTGAAATTTCTTTTGCGAGTGTTGTTTCTATAGCAATCTTTGGAAAGGCAACAAGGCAAGCAAAGGTAACATCGTATTCAGTGAGACTTACAAAGCACACATTCTTTCCTTCAGTTCGCTCGAGTAATTTCTTGGTAATCATACGTGCTCGATCTGCGCGGAAGTTGAAGAAGAAAATTCCATCGTTGTCACTGATCTTGCAACCTTTGCCGTCAGGTGTATTGCAGACCATTGGTTCAAGGTGTTCATCGAGTTTACCGTCCTTGTACAATGAATCAATAAATTCAGAAGGTTTGATTTCACAGACATTTCCATGACATTCAAAGAGCGCTTGTTCTACTCGTTCGAGTCGGTCCCAGTTATTATCTCGATCCATTGCAAAGAATCGTCCTGATACGGTAGCAATAAATGCCATGTTGAATTGAGTGTTGATTTCAGCGAGTACTTGCTCAAGCTCTTTGATATATGCTCCAGCACTTTGTGGTGCGGTGTCGCGACCATCAGTAAATACGTGGATAGCAACACGGGTAATGCCAGCTTTTTGCGCAGCTCGTAGGAAAGCAAAGAGATGATCTTGATGTGAATGTACTCCACCATCACCGATCAATCCTTGTACATGAAGTGTAGAGTTGTGCTTCTTTACATGTTCAAAGAGGGTAGTAAATGCAGGATTCTTCTCATATTCACCAGTATCAATTGCCTTACGAATACGTACGAGATCAGTATCAATTATTTTACCTGCACCAATGGTAGTGTGACCGATCTCAGAATTACCCATCTGACCTTCTGGGAGGCCTACTGCGAGCCCTGAAGCCTCAAGGAGCGTATGTGGATAGTCTTTCCAAATATGCTCGAAATAAGGGGTTTTTGCGGCTGCGACAGCATTGTCTTTGATGTCTTCACGATAACCCCAACCGTCGAGTACTATTATGGTAACTTGTGTGGATTTGTTCATAGTGGAATATTTTAACATAAACATGCTACAATATCATTCGATGAAAATTGCTTTTGTAGGACATGCAGCAGTGGGCAAAGATACCCTGTCTGATTACGCCTCACAAAAGCTCAATCTCACTCCTATTTCTTCGAGCGATCTTATTCGAGATCATATTCGTAATAACAACCTTGGTGACACTGACCGTGAAAATTGTAGGAATGTAGGTAATGCATTACGTGCTGAGTACGGTGGTGATTATCTTGTTCATCTTGCTCTCAGTAAGCAAGCAGGCAATATTGCCATTGGTGGGTTACGTACTGTCGATGAAATCGAAACATTCAAATCATTTGGAGGTATTGTGGTGGCAGTAACAGCACCTCCTCGAAGAAGATATGAATTAGCTCAAATGCGCAAACATCGTGATGATGATCATGTTACTTTTGAGGCATGGGAAGCAAATCAAATTGCTGAGTACTCGAATTCGGATGCGAAAAGACAAAATATTGAAGGTGTCATCGCCATGGCTGATTATCATATCGAGAACACTGGAACACTCGAGGAGTTGTATAAGAAATGTGATGGGGTGTTGGATCAGATTAAGTAAGCTGGCCGAAGTTATTGAGCTTTTTGTATAGTTTAATTGACCTTGTGCGGCAAAAGATGTAAGGTAATTTCGAATTGAACATTTACTTACATGAAACTTGACCTACCTTTTCTAACAAGAGAAATCATTCTTCAGCGTGCGAAAGCTGTTTCCGATGCATTGTTCTGTAGGGAACTTGTGTTCGATGCTCCACTTTTTGTGAATATACCCGAATACGATGATCAGGGTTATTTTATGACTTTCAATCCTCAATACAGGAGTTTTGGTTTTGATCACGGATTCGTTGTGTTACTGAGCACGGCGGGTGAGAATTGTGAAAAACCGGAAGATCAATGCTGCAAGGTGGTTTTTTCTTTGTGGCGATTGAATAAAAAGCCTGAATCATACGAGGGACATGATAATTTGTGTGCGGTTGTGTATCGTCTTAGTCCGAATGGATTGATTCGATCAATCTGGACAGGTAACGGAAGAGATCATGATTCTGTTCATATTGATTCTCTGGCGGAGGCTGAAAGTATTTTTTCTTCCCAGATGAAATTTGTCAGAGTAGTCCTTGGGATCATGGAGGCACCTGAGATAGTGTGTGTTGGATAGGCGTGATTTCATAACTCACGTCTTTTTATTTCTTGCATTCTCTGTTTGGTTTGATAAGGTGAAAGTAGTATGAACCTTATCTATAAAATACTTGCATGGTTGTGTGGTTACCCAATGAATCTTTATGTTACTCGCCACGGTGAGTCGCATCGGAATCATGGTTTGAGCACGACGCAGACGGGTTTGTTCTTCGATACGGAAGAACAGTTCACTCAATGGGGATTGGATGCTGATCAGTATGTTCCGTTGACCGAACAAGGATTGCTTCAAGCACGTGCGGCAGGAGCAACTTTCATTGGTTCGGTAATCAGGTTCGGTATTATGCCTTCAGTCATTATTCATTCCGGATATCAACGTGCTTTCAGCACTGCACAGGAATTTGTGGATTGTGTATGTCGGGCTGGATACCCTTATATTGAGTTGGTCGAAAACTTTTCGATCAGAGAGCGAGAATCTGGTATTACTCATGTTCTCTTGGCTCACGAAGTCGAATCGTTGATGACCTGGAATAAACGTTATTGGTCATGTGTAGGTCCAGTTCATGCTCGTCCTTGGTCAGGTGAAAGCTTGATTGAAATGCGAGAAGGAAGAATCCGCACGTTTCTCGATCGTGGTTTGAAAAAGTATGCCGGACAATCTGTAGTCGTTGTGTGCCACGGAAGGGTGATGCAAACGATGCATATGGAGCTTCTTGGGATGTCTTTGAGTCAAATGGAGGCATATATGAAAGAGCCTTCGCCCAAGAACTGCGAAATAAGGCATTATCGATTCGATTGGAGAACACGTAGGATGGTCTATGTGGGCGTCGTTGTATAACTGACGTCTTTTTATTTAAAAAACACTTCTCAATAATCTTGAGAAGTGTTTTTTGTTTGAGTGTGTTAATTATGCCTTGAGTGCTTTCTTTCCTGCGAACAATGCTTTTTTGCCAAGTTGTTCCTCGATACGGAGAAGTTCATTGTACTTCGCAACACGGTCTGTTCGGCAGAGTGATCCAGTCTTGATCTGGCCACATCCGAGTCCTACCACGAAGTGTGAGATGGTAGTGTCTTCCGTTTCTCCTGATCGGTGAGATACGACTGCAGTCATTCCTGCTGCATGTGCCATCTTGATAGCATCAATAGTCTCAGTAACAGTTCCAATCTGATTGAGCTTGATGAGAATTGAGTTACCAGCCTTTCGCTCGATTCCTTGCTTCAATCGATCAACGTTCGTTACAAAAAGATCGTCTCCTACAATCTGAACTTTCTTTCCATACTTCTTTGTCATGAGTTCGTACGCAGTCCAATCATCTTCTGCGAATCCGTCTTCGATAGAAGCGATAGGGAACTTGGTAAGCCATGATCCGTAGAATTCCACCATTTCAGCTGAAGATAATTTCTT
>JBDKLF010000031.1:0-5732 GCA_039795755.1 Candidatus Parcubacteria bacterium
AACAGCTTTTTTCTGTTAATATGTCCTGTACTGGTGGGATGGCAGAGTGGTCTAATGCACCTGTCTTGAAAACAGGAGGGGTCGAAAGGCTTCCGCGAGTTCGAATCTCGCTCCCACCGCAGACAAAGCCTAAACAGGCTTTTTTATTTGCTTTAACACTTCAAACACTATAAGCTACGGGCATGAGACATCTCGGTATTGATTACGGTTCAAAGAGAGTCGGAATTGCTCTCTCTGATATAGAAGGGAAAATGGCTTTTCCTAAAGCAGTGTTGCCGAACAATCGATATTTGATTTCGGATATTGTTGCGCTGTGTAAAGCACAGGAGGTGAAGGTGATTGTGGTAGGAGAATCAAAGGATTTCAATATGAATGATAATCCAATTCTTGCGAGTGCAAAGTTCTTTGCTGAGCAAGTAGGAAGAGAGACTGGGTGTGAAGTGCTCTTCGAGCCAGAATATATGACTTCACATCAGGCAGAACGAACCAACTTTGAGCTCAAGGGGAGTAATGCAATGCTTGATGCAAGTGCAGCGACAATTATTCTTCAGAGTTATTTGGATAAGAAAGATAGTAAAAAATAATTTATAATACCAATATGATTACATTCGATGATTTTGCAAAAGTAGAAATTACTATCGGGAAGATTTTATCAGCAGTACCGGTAGAGGGAAGTGAGAAGCTACTCAAACTCTCAGTAGACTTTGGTGAGAAAAATGAAGATGGAACTGATAAGCCACGCCAAGTGGTATCTGGAATTGCAAAGTTTTTCCCTGAATTAGATAAGTTAATTGGAACTAAGCATCCCTTTGTTACTAATCTCGAGCCGAGAGCAATTATGGGATTCGAAAGTCAGGCAATGATACTTGCCGCATCAGACAAAGTATCAGGAGCATTTTCATTACTTGATGTACACGAAAGTATTCCCCAAGGAATAAAGCTGAGTTAACTAATTATTTGATATACTGAGTGCATGCGTACACTGTACTCTCGTATAGCTCGATGGTTTCCTATCCCACGTGTGATGGAAATGTATTATGCTGCGGTACATATTTCTGCTAACAATGTAGTGAGCTACCTCGAAATGAAGCAGACTGAAGCAGGACTTGTTCCAGTTGCTTTTGAGCGTGTGTCATTCAAGCGACAAAGTGATGATGATCAAGAAGGGTTGGTTCAGGCACTTTCTACTCTGCAAAAGAAATACAAAACAACATTTATCAAAGCAACTATACCTGAGTCAAAGAGTTATCTCTTCGAGACAGAGGTTCCAAAAGTTGCTGAGAAAGATCTTCGAGAAGCGGTTGCTTTTACTATTGAAGAAAAGGCACCAGTATCTCTTGCTGAGGTCGTCTTTGGGTACCGTATTACTGATACAAGTGCACCTGAGGTGAATGTGGTATCAGTTGGTGTAGTTCCTGAGAAAGTAGTGCTTGATTACATTGATGTCTATAATCGTGCAGGAATGCGACCAGTGAGTATGAAGGTAGAAGCTCAGGCGGTAGCAAATGCAGTGGTACCAGCACATTCAACGTGCAATCATATTGTGGTATCAATCAAAGACAACAAAACAGTAATTGCTATTGTTCAGAATGGAGGAGTGTTTCTTTCTTCTACGGTAGATTTCGGTGGAATGACCTTTGATGCTATTCTTGAGAAACATTTTCCTACACAAACTCCACAAGAGCGCGCGTATATCAAAGTCTCACAAAATTTTATTTCTGATGCTTCGGCTGCAGATGTTCATGCTGCATTTATTGAGCAAGCAAGCCTCCTTCGAAATTATTTGAACAAATATTATATTTATTGGCTCACACACAAGGCGACACGAGAAGGTGAGCATGAACATAAGTTAGACAGCTTTATTGTAGTAGGGGACGAGGTGTGTATTCCAGGTCTTATTGAATATCTCAACGCACAGCTCAAGGCAAAGGTTGAAGCAGCAAATGTATGGAGAAATTGCTTTGATATTGAGAAGCATATTCCTGAGATCTCTTATGAACAGTCGTTTGAGTATGCGGAAGTTATTGGATTGCTTATAGGTAAAGATTAATTATATGTTACACCTTCTTCCATCATCATATGTGCACGAATTACAAAAGGAGTATCAACAAAGAACGCTTGTAACTGCTGCAAAACTTGTTTCGTTCTGTCTCTTGGTGGTGAGTCTTGCTCTGGTTCCTTCACTTATATTGGTAAATACCGAGCAATCTGAACTTAACAAACAATCTGTCGCAACCACCTTGCGTATTTCTGATGAAGATAAGGCGACCGCAACTCAATTCAAAAGTGCAGTGAATCAAGGTCTCGATGCATTTGCATCAAAAGACGCGGTTACTTCTGCTGATATTGATCAGTTACTTGGAATTATTACCAAAGGAATTAGTGTTAATGCTCTTAATGTTGCATTTGGTGAGAAAGGTCAAGAAGTAGAAATACAGGGAATTGCAGATAATCGAAGTGATCTTTCGTACTTTGTACGAACAATTGCTACAGGAGGTGTATATATCGCAGATGAAATTCCTGCAGCAACATTCAAAAAAGATAAAGATATTGAGTTCAGTGTAGTGCTCAAGAAGCAATCTAATCAAACACAGCAATGATTACTCCATTTTCTACATCACGAATATATCGAGCGGTGGGGGTAATGGTTATAATGATGATTGTTGCTGGGGGTGTATTGCTCATGTTGCATATCAAGCAACAAACTATTGTTGATAGTGTTGATACACATGCAAATGAAGATACACGTATTGCTGATCTTATTCGAATCGCTCGATTGGCAGATGATAATAAAGATCTGGTAGCTACTATTTCAAATGCTTTTCAATCAGCAACTGATACGGTTGCGGTCATTGAGTCAATCGAAGCATTGGCTGATGCTCATAATGTTGAGCTCACTATTAATAAAGCAGAAAAGGTTGTTGGAACATCAAATGACACATCTCTTGCAATAAGTGCAGAGGCAGTCGGAAGTTGGGCAGCAGTGTATCGTTTCGTACAAAGTCTCGATATGTTTTCTTATAAGCACACCACCAATAGAATTAATTTCAACAAAAACAAAGAAGAGGGAACATGGGTAGTAACGGTTGAAATGAATGTTTTGTTAACACCACAATGAGTATGAATAACCAAGAACAACTTGCAGTGTTTGGAAAGAATCGCTACCACGACTGGGCAATATTATTTCTCATAACCATTATTGGAGTTGTTGCAGGTATTGGATACGGAGTATGGTCATATATAAGTATCAATACCCTTGTTGAAGGTAAGTCAGTGGTGGTCTCGGTACCATCACAATTCGAAGATTTCAAAGACAGTGTTCAGGTTCTCTCGGAGCGTCTCGAGGCGCGAGGGGAGAGGGGAACAAGTACTATTCCGCAGGATCCTTCTTTACGGTGAGTAAGATTGTGTGTAGTATCTAAGAAGTTTCATATTGCCCCCGTAGTTCAATGGATAGAACAGCGGACTTCTAAGCCGTTAATGTTGGTTCGATTCCAACCAGGGGCACAATATAAAAAAGCGAATGATTTCGCTTTTTTATATTGTGCCAGCCTGAGCAGCTTGAATTATCTTCAACTTTGATATATTGTATACGAGCGCGCCCTTAGCTCAGTTGGTAGAGCAACCCGTTTACACCGGGAAGGTCGTAGGTTCAAGTCCTTCAGGGCGCACCATGAAAATCTCAGTTTCTCCAGAAGATTCAGCCCAACTTCAGTCTCTTGAAGAAGAAAAAGTAACCATTCCTCAACCAGTAAGAACTCTTGAAGTTTTGGAACAGATGGTTGCCGGTAATGAGATATTAGAGGAATTGTTGAGAGATGTGCTTAAGCAATCAATTGCTTATACCACTATTGTTGCGAAGTACAATCAAATTCTAAAGGGTGGGTTGGATGACGCTGAGGTTACAAAGCAGCTCGATGAAGTGGATCCAGTAAGAACAATTATTCACAATGCAACAATGGATACTATTAACGCTTTTTCACGTCAGCTCGGGTTGGCTGGAAAGGATAATACATGGGTAGGAGATTTCGGTGGTAATCGGGCCGCTTACGGCAAGTTCGCAATGCTGCTCGCGCTTAATTGGATCAAGACAAATCCTCAATAGTTTACAAATTTATTTAAGCATGTTATAATTATAAAAGATATGGAAGGAATTCAAACAGAAACCAAAAGACTTGCTCTTCAATATGTGCAATTGCAGTTCAAGTCAACAAGTCAAAAACTTTCTCCTGACGAACTTGCCGAGATGGAATCCATTCGTTCAACTACAGGTCTCGGTCATGAAGAGCTTGTTAAAATCGCAACCAATGACGTCGTTGCTGAGTAGCTTACGTGTCATTTTTATTTTATGAAACCCACTATTATTTTCGAAAACAAAGACCTTTTGGTATTGAATAAGCCTGTTAACCTGGCTGTTCATGGTGATGGAAGAACAAAGGAAGTCACACTTTCTGATTGGCTCCTTGAGCATTATCCAGATATCAAGGATGTGGGTGAGCCGTGGACCAACCCAGAAGGGGAAGTGATCTATCGTCCTGGAATCATGCACCGTCTCGATCGAGATACTTCAGGGGTAATGATCATTGCCAAGAATCAGGCGATGTTCGAGCATCTCAAGGCTCAGTTCAAGAATCGTGAGACTCATAAGACCTATCATGCATTTGTGTATGGAGAAATGAAGCAGATCAAAGGAACGATCGATCGACCTATTGGCAGAAGCAGTAAGGACTTCCGCAAGAAAAGCGCTCAGCGTGGGGCAAAGGGAGAACTTCGTGACGCAATTACCGTATACAAAGTACTTGGTAAATACGATGGTATCACCCTCATTGAAGCAGAACCAAAGACCGGACGAACTCATCAGATCCGTGTACACATGAAGGCGATTAATCATCCGATTGTCTGCGACAAACTCTATGCTCCTAATCACGACTGTAAGCTCGGATTTGGGCGGACAGCTCTCCATGCGCGAAGTATTTCCTTCCAGAACCTCGAAGGGGAAGTAATGTCATTTGAAGCCCCTTATCCAGAGGATTTTGAGCAGGCATTACAGGAGTTCAAGGGTAATTTGCATAAATAAAAACCTTGTGTTAAAGTGTCGCTTACACATAGAAACATATGACTAAAGTAATTTCACCAGTAAAAGTAGAAGAACGAAAGAACCTTGACCTCCGATCAGGAGACACTGTTCGTGTTCACCAGAAGATTAAGGACGGAGAAAAGTTCCGAACACAGGTATTCGAAGGAATTGTACTTGCCCGAAAGCACGGAGCTGAGGCAGGAGCAACCTTCACTGTACGAAAGGTAGTAGACAGTATCGGTGTAGAACGAATTTTCCCACTTTATTCTCCAATTATCGAAAAGATTGAAGTTACTAAGCGATCAAAGGTACGACGAGCGAAGCTCTACTTCGTACGACGAAAGGCGGTAAAGGAAATGAAGAAGCGAATGAAGATGGAATTCGTAGCTCCAGTAGTAGAAAAAGAAGAGGTTGCAGCATAACAAAATCCCCAGACAACTGGGGATTTTGTTTTGACAAGCGAACAGGGGAGGAGTAGCATAGTCATCTGGAAGTTCTCAAATCATGAAAGTAACAAACTCTCGACATAACTCTCGTGGACCACACTCAACTCATCTTCGTGTCCAAATTCCGTTCCTGATGCAAAGACGTATGCCTCATTGGACCGGATGGAGGCGGCCTCGTCCGTAGATCTCGGATCATGTTTTTTGTAAGC
>JBDKLF010000032.1:0-18174 GCA_039795755.1 Candidatus Parcubacteria bacterium
AAGTTCTTTCGTCATTTCATCGAGCGTCGTAGATACCAAGTCTACGACGCTCTTTTCTTTTATTTCTCGTGACTTACTCCAATATCAATAATCGCCTTTGCGATGAGGTGTGCTGCATCAGTTCGAGAGAATGCTTTTGCTCGCTCTCCCATTGTTCTGCGAATCTCAGGATTGTCGAGAATGCGATTGATTTCTGAGAGTAATACTTCAGAAGTGAGATTATTTTCTTCGATCACTGTTGCTGCACCAGATCGAGCATAGTTGAAGGCATTCTTGGTCTGATCATGACTGATTGCTTCTGGAATTGGAATAATGATTGAAGGAACTCCCCATGCAGCGATTTCAAAGAGTGTTGATCCTGATCGTGAGATGACGAGATCCGCAACACCAGCAGACATGCGCATCGCAAGCAGATTAAGATAATCAAAAGGCTTGTAGCGATTCTTGTGCGCATTGAGACCAATGACTACCTCGGCAGTATTCTTCACCTCAGTGAAATTCTTCTTGCCTGTCTGATGAATGATTTGATATTTTTCCACAAGACTATCCAGGCATCCAACAATAGTGTCATTGATGATTTGTGATCCTTGTGATCCACCAAGAATAAAGATTACTGGAGTTGCAGGTTCGAGATCGAGGAACTCTGCGGCACCTTCCTTTGCGGGAAAGGCGATTTCTGGTCGAATCGGATTACCGGTCCATGCGGTCTTTGGCTGGCCCTTCTTGTCATTAGGGAAGAACTGCGCAGCATCAGGATATGAGAGTGCAATTTTCTCAGCGAACTTCCCTGCCCAGTTACTTACCTTTCCTGGTTGTGAATCTGATTCGTGAAGTACTACAGGAATACCAAGAATTCGTGCGGCCATCAGTGTAGGAAAGCTCGCATACCCACCCTTTGCAAAGACAATATCAGGATAGAGATTGAAAAGTAGTATCAATGCTTTGAAACATCCCCATGCAGTTCTAAAGAGATCGAAGAAATTAAGAATTGAGAAATATCTGCGAACTTTTCCTGCACTTACTTTCTTGAAGGTAATTCCAAGCTCGAATAATGCTCGTGCATCATACGGTGCATCAGAGAGGAAATATAATTCGGGCTGAATAAGCTTTTCATCCTTTGCGATTTGTCGTAATTCCTGTGCAACAGCGATTAATGGGTAGAAATGTCCACCAGTTCCCCCTCCAGTCAAAGCGATTTTCATATAGATAAATATACCATATTACGAACGGGTCTGGTATTTGGAAATATTGAGGATAATTCCCATAGTAGCCAAGGTAATCATCAATGCCGTTCCTCCATGACTTACAAAAGGCAATGTTTGCCCTGAGAGTGGAATGATTGCAAGCATGGCAGCAATATTCATACAGGCCTGAGTGGTAATCATAGTAATAATACCGATGGTGACATATCGTCCGAATGCATCCTGTGCTTTGGAAGCAATTTTGAGTCCTCGAGCAGCGAATGATACAAATAGAAGGAGCAATAATGAAGTGCCAATAAATCCGAATTCTTCAGCTGCCACCGCAAAGATCGAATCTCCTACTGGCTCAGGAAGATACGAGAACTTCTGCACACTTTGACCGAAACCTCTTCCTACTACTTGTCCTGACCCAATGGCAATAAGTGATTGCTGAATCTGATATCCAGAAGTAAGTCCGTTCTTGGAAGGATCAATAAAGGTAAGTAGTCGCTCGCGAATATATGGCTTCATCATGATCACGGTACCAAGACCTACAAGGCCAATACATCCCATGATGAATATATGCTTCCATGGCGCTCCCGCGGTGAAATAAATCGCCGCAGCACCGACAAGCATCACTCCTAATGTATCAGTATCTGGTTGTGCCACGAGTATTGCAGCAACAATTCCCGAGAGCACTACGAATGGTACGAGACCGAAGCTTATCTTGGTAACATCTTTCTTCTTGTTGGAGTACCACGCTGCAATATAAATAATAAATCCGTACTTGAGGAGCTCAGAAGGTTGAAATGAGATGAAGCCAAGGTTAATCCAACGTGTAGCACCATTATGATTGAGACCGATTCCCGGTATGAATACCATAAGGGTAAGTATGATAGTGCCAAGGAAAATATAGAATGCATACTTTCTCCAGAATCCGTATTTGATACGTGCAATGGTAAAGAGCGAAGCGAGTCCCAATCCAAGTCCAAGAATTAATTGCTTCCATGCAACAGAGGTAAAAAGTTCACTATTCGATCGTGCAAGTAGTCCAAGTGACGCTGAGGTAAAGATAATGAAGCCTACTCCTGAGAGTAAGAGGATGATCCACAAGAAGGTTTTATCAAAGTGCTTTCTCATGAATAAATATATCTCTAGGACGTAAGTGCAACAATAATTCCAATAGTAGCGAGCACAAGTGAGACTACCCAATAACGCATAGTGACTTTGTAAGGAGGCCAACCTTTTGCTTGGAAATGATTGTGTAACGGTGCAACAAGAAAGACTTTCTTACCATTTCTGAATTTCTTAGAGAGTATTTGAATCAAAGATGATGCTGAGGTCACGATAAGGGGTAATGCAATGATCGGAAGTACTACGACTTCTTCAGTAAGAAATGCAATTACTACAAGAGTAGTAGTCAATGCCATAGTTCCTGTCTCAGAGAGATAGAATCGTGCTGGTGGAATATTGAACCAGAGAAATACGAGCAATCCTCCTACTATCGACATACAGAGTGCTGCAAGGTCGATCTGATTGTTGTAGAAGCTAATAATTCCATAGGCAGAGAACATGATGGCGAATATTCCTCCTGCAAGTCCATCGATTCCATCAATAATTCCACCGGAATACATTCCAATCATAAAGAACACGAATACGACTGGGAAGAGTATTCCAAGGTTAACAGTGCCAATATATGGAACAAGAATTGATGATACTTCAAGCTTGGTGAAGAACCACCATGCACCAATTGCACCAATGAGTGCGACTGCGAGTAGTCGCTTCTTGAGTGATAATCCCCCACCGATATGTCCTCCCGTATCACGACAGACGAGATAATCATCGATAAGTCCTATGAGCGCAGTTGCGATGAGAGTAAAGAATGGTAACCAAGTCTGATTACGAGAAAGGAATGAGAGCTTGTTCTCAAATGCCCAGAAGAGCATGGTTGAGATCAATACACTTCCCCAGACCACGATTCCACCCATGCGAGGAGTTTTCTTTACCTCATCATTGTGAAGTTGTTGTGAAATAGTTGCGACTTGTCCATCGAGTGTTTTCTGAACGCTCGTTTTCTTCCAGAACTTATGACGATAGAGAAAGTCAGAAATATAAGGCGTGATAAGCATTCCGATAAGGAAGGTGAACGCTGCGGGTACAAGGATCTTTACTGCATCAGTGATCATTATCATAGTATACGTATTATAAGCCAGAATAATAAGTTCCGTTAATATATTGTACCGCTTTTTGGGCCAATTGCAGCATGTCTTGGAAGCGAGTGTCTTGATTGGTTGATCCGAGTACTGCGATCACAATCGGCGATCCGAGTCCTGCATCGAACGCAGTAATGAGATTTCCTCCTGCACTATCAGTGTAGCCAGTCTTTGACGCAATGATTGACGGCATGTCATTGATGGTGATATTGGTATTTTTGAACAACTTTTGGGGACCATTCAGTGCGCCACGAATAATTGCACTTTCTCGAGTTGCTTGAAATATTTCTGGTCGTTCACGAATGATATAAGTAAATGCGAGTGCAATATCTCGTGCACTTCCATATGCAGTTGCTTCCTGTGTTGCTGGATCATCAAGGCCTGATACACTATTGAATTTCAATGTTCCGAGCATGTGTTGTTCACCCTGTTCGTTCATGATGCCGATAGTAGTTGAAGCGCTTCCTTGTGCAGCTAGTCGCTCATCTGCAGCCCGTCGTAATGCTTCTGCAGCATCATTAGCCGAAGCAACAAGCATGACATCACGAAGATCGCTGAACTTCCATTGTTCACCTGGGTTAATCCCCCCATCTCCTTCTGGTGCAAGGTCACTTGATTGAATAGCAATAACATCGTCGTCAGAAAAAATGTTAGAAGTAACATATGCAGTCATGATTTTGGTAACTGAAGCAAGTGGAAGTGGGGTGTCAGAGTTAGATTGGTACATCACATGATTGCTTGCAGGTGCGTATACAAAGACGCTTCGCGCTTGAACTGAAGTAGTTGCAAAAGGACTGGTAAACACCGGCTCAGTATCCTTGATACTGGTATGTACTGGTCCATGTGATAAGAAAAAAATCGCAATCAATGCGATGCCTCCGATAACAAGTGCGATTGTTCGATTACTCGGTAGTTTCATTGGTAGTTTGGGTTACGAGATGTTCCTCGAGTGCTTTGATAGACGAATCGTATTCAGGGAGATCCTTGAGAGAAGCTACACCGAGATATGACATAAGATCAAATGTGGGCTTGTAAAGGAAGGTGCGCTCATCAGAAGGATTGGTTACTCGCTCAATCAGTCCTCGAATGAGGAGATTACGAAGAATGAATTGTGAATTCACTCCACGAATATAATCAATATCACTTCGCTTCACTGGTCCTTTGTAGAGGATAATAGTGAGTGTCTCGAGTCCTGCCTTTCCGAGATCTTTTACTAATTCCTCTTTGGTAAGTTTTGCAATAAGTTCAGATGACTCAGAAGATGTTCCGAGTGATACTTCGTCTTCGAGTCGAACCAGTCCAACTCCTCTTCCAGCAAGTTTGGCGGCAAGTGATTCCAGACCTTGTTCAATAACACCTACTTCTACATTGAGTGTCTCGGCGAGTTTCTTCACCTTCATTGGTTCCCCTTTCCAGAACAATATTGATTCTATCTGAGCGTCGAGTGGCATAGTCTTATTGTATTACATATATCGTGGCGTTCCAACTTGTCCTTCAGTCTCCATATGAATATCATCAAATGTTCCCTGCTGGTCTACCTTTAATAATCCATTTTTAACCAATTCAAGCATTGCCAAGAATGACACAATCACATTTACTTTTTCTGCCTTGTGCTCTGATGAGAATTCTTTGAATGTCATGCGTAGACCTGAAGTAACGCGATCAGTGAGCTTCTCAATCATATCTTCGAGACTGATTACTTGTCGTACTACTGCCTCAGGAAGTTTTTCTTTCTTCTGAGGGAGGTGTAGCAAGACTGATTTCATGGTCTCGTAGAGATTGTCCATGGTCATTGACGCATCAGGTGCAAAGATTGGCTCGCGCTTGGTTGGATTCTTCCAATATATCGGAGCAACACCAAAGAGTTTCTGGATATGTACTGAGAGTTCTTTGATTCGCTGATATTCCTTGAGACGTTTCTCGAGATCTTCAATTGATTGTGACTCTTCCTCGGTGAGTTCAAGTGTGGGAAGTAATGACTTTGACTTGATAAGCAATAATGTTGAAGCGATCAAGATGAAGTGTGCACTTTGCTCCATGGGATATTCTTGATGCTGTTGCAAATGAGTAATGAAATCATCAGTTACCTTTGCGAGTGCAATATCATTGATGTGGAGCTTTCGCTTCTCAATCAAGTTCAATAACAGATCGAGTGGTCCTTCGAACTGTTCTGTTTTGATCTTGAATGGTTCCATGCTTATTTGACGTCGTGGATGACTGGGTCACCTGCGCGAGGAATAATCATTCCTGCGATTATATAGGTAATGATAGCAGGTACTAATGCGGTTACCAATGAGACAAAGATCACCAATAGTCGCACAAGTGATGAATCCACACTGAAATATGCAGCGATTCCTCCACAGAGTCCATTAATCTTTTTGTCAGTTCGTGAGAGGTATAGTTTTTTCATATAATTTATTCAGTTAATCTGTTATCGATTCGGTTCATGTCTCGTGGGAATGCAGATGCCATCTTCACATTTGGAAGTTCAAGCATACGTGCAGTGAGTCGTTCGAGACCAGTTGAGCATCCTCCATGTGGCGGTAATCCATATTTGAAGGCTTGCAAGTAGAATGAAAAGAGATCAACATTCATTCCTCTGTCCTGCATTTTCTTTACGAGTTCATCATAATTATGGATTCGTTGACTTCCACTGTTAATCTCGAGACCTCTGAAGAGAAGGTCGAATGACTTTGTGAATGTTGGATCAGTCTCATCTGAGTAAGTGTAGAAGGCTCGCTTCTTGGTAGGAAAATGTGTGATAAAGACAAAGTCAGAACCATGTTCACGAAGTGCCCATTCGCAGATTTGCTTTTCATGTTCTGGTTCCATATCTGGTTCACCGATCGCTTTGCCTCCGAATTCCCTCTCGATAATCTCCTGTGCCTCAGATAGTTTGAGTACAGGAATCTTTGATCCTACCTTTGGTACGGTTGTGTTGAACTTAGCAAAGATATCAGCGTGTTTTTCTCCTGCTACTTGCACCACATCTCGAATAACGTTTTCAAGAACATTCATGACATCAGTATGATCTTTGATGAATCCCATTTCGAAGTCCATCTGAGTCAATTCACTGAGGTGTCGTGTGGTAGCACTTTTTTCTGCTCGGAAAATCTTTGCAAAGGTAAATGCTCGCTCGAATGGTCCTACCATGATTTGTTTGTAGAACTGCGGACTGGTTGCCAAGAATGCAGTGGTGTTGTTGTAATACTCTACCTTGAATGCTGCCGATCCCCCTTCTGCATCACCACCTACGAGTGCGGGTGCTTGGAATTCAGTGAACTGCTGCTTCTGCAATGAAGTTCGATATGCATTAACGAGTGTTGCTTGAAGCGCAAAAATATCTTTAGTCTTTTCACTTCTGAGTGTATATGGCAAGTAATCAAAATGTGTATCAATATTGAGTTCAGCATTAAGTTCGAATGGTAATTCGTGTGCTTTACTTAGTATTTCAATTCCCAATACTTCGAGCTCAATGTCACCATTCTGTTTGTCTTTCTGAACTGCTCGCTCTGGTCGAGTGTTTACCTTTCCAGTCACCTTCACTACCCATTCAGATCGACATTCTTTTGCAATTTCAATTGCAGCTGATCCTGGGAGTACTACCCCTTGTACCTTTCCTGTCATGTCTCGGAAATCAAAGAACACCATTTTTCCCTGATCTCGTCGCACATCGATCCATCCTGCAATGACAACTTCTTCTCCTTTATGTTCACCTAATGTGTTGATGTATATTCTGTTCATGTTTTTTGAATTAAAATAGCCCCTTCAAATTCATTCGTCTGAATAAATTCGCAGGGGCGATTTTGTGTCGCGGTGCCACCCTGTTTTGTGACTTAATTCGCACTGAGGTTCTACTTGGTGGTTATATACCACGGTTCTTCCCCGTCCTCGCCGGTGTCTGCCGGGTCATTGGTGTGTGTAGTATATACAACTTGCCAAAGTAGTGCAAATACAGTAAGATATTCCTTATGTTTACGGTGAAGTATAAAAATTATTTATTACACACTCGCGCAAATTGCGTAAAGGCTATCCGGATCGGGTAGCCTTTTTTGATACAAAAAACATGAACCAAGAAACCAAAAAATCATTACTTTCCAAGGCAATAAAACATGTGGCACATGTAAGGACCCGTGTACATGATGCAGTTCAACGACTTACTGCATTAATTAATGCAAAAGTAAGTGCGGGCAAGATCGAGGATGGATGGACAAATGCTCAAGTAAAAGCAATTAATAAAGAAACACTTCGTCGAACAATCGAAGTTGGTGTATCCCCTTACTTTTGTAAATGTGTCGTGAAATTCGATGACATCTCAGAACAGAAAGAATTATATTTTGGAAAATTCTCTTTTGCAGAGGAATCAATTTATTCATGGATTACACCTGCTGGATCAATACGATTCGATAGTCCAGGAAATGTTACGTACACACTTCCCAATGGCAAGCTCAGAACAGGAACTATGCTCTCCAAGGATCAATATCTTATTGATGAAAGTGGAATCAAGTTCTATTCAACTGAATCACTTAATGAGCCTCGAGAGCTGATTCATCAAGAACACTTTTCTCAGCACAAAAAAGGTTTCGTACTTCCCGAAATTGTTTCTCAGATGGAGCGTGCACAGGATACTGTTATTCGAGCCCATTACAAAGGTCCATTTGTGATCTCTGGTCCAGCTGGATCAGGAAAGACTACACTCGCCTTGCACCGAATTGCATATCTCATGCAATCACCACAGACAACAGAACTCTTTCCTTCCGAAGCGATGCTTATTCTTGTTCAAGATGAAAGTGCAAAAGCATACTTCTCTACTCTTCTACCAAGCCTTGGTATTACCTCAGTATCAATTACTACCTTTACTGAATGGGCAGCAAAGATTGTGGGAGTAGAAGGGTATACCTATCAATCACAGTATGTTGAGAGTGATGAATATGAATATCACAAGATAAAAGCACTACGTAGTCATAATATGTTACCGAAATACTCAAAAACAACTTTCAAATACCTTGAGTCAATATACGGTATGTATTTATCAGAACAAGATAAAGCACACTTTGAACAACAAAAGAAAGAAAAAGCGCTGGATAGAATTGATTTGACGGTATTGCTCACCTCATTCCTGCAAACATATAACAAGTTATCTGTTTCTCGCACGTATCAACGAATTGATAGTGGTGGAGACTTCAGAACACGTACTACAGAAATCAAACTTGAATACGCACTTATTGCAATCGATGAGTTCCAGAATTACCTTCCCGAACAGATTACGCTATTCAAGAGATGTATCGACCAGAACACACAGTCACTTATGTATATTGGAGACATGAAGCAGCGGGTTCGAATGGGAACTATCAAGCACTGGGACGAAGTTGCGGAATTTATTCACGACAAAAGAGAAGTGTTGCTTGATAAGGTGTATCGCAACACTCGCCAAATCGTTGAATATATTCAGCAGCAAGGATTCGATGTTGAGGTTCCAACGGGGATCAAATCAGGAAAGCCTGTTACTGAACTCAAAGGTACAACATCTGCAATCACCAAATATATCAACGAATGTATCGATGGACTTGATGATCAAAAGACTATTGGTGTCATTGTGAATTCAGTCGATGAGGTGAAGTATATTAGTGATGAGATCAAACCACATGCAGGACTACACATTGTGACCTCACGTCAGTCGCAGGGACTTGAATTCGATGTGGTGTGTCTTGTGCAGAACGCTGTTAAAGAGTTGTTAGTGAATACTAATGCACTGGATGCTGATTATGTAGATGAAAAAAACAAAATTGATAGAGATCTTTATTATGTAAGTCTCACTCGAGCAATGGAAGAATTACACGTACTTACTATTGAAGCTAGTCAATAAGTCTCGCGGCGATTTCCTTCAATTCCCCACCGGTTTTCTTCTTTGGGTTGAAGCGTGATTGTGGATCAAAGAGCTTTTTCACTTTTTCAAATATTGCAAAGATTCGCTCACCATAGAATTCCTTAAGGAAAGGACTGCGTATGATTCCATCACTATGATCAGCACTCATATTTCCTCCCAATGATTTGATAAGTGAAAACACTTCCCTACTGAAATTAATAATCTTCTCAGCTACTACAATCTTGCCATAGCTCCAATCGAATACAGGAATAATTCGCAACGATCCATCTCCAATATGCCCATGGAATCCATATGCAATCTTGTACTTTGCAATAATGGCGAGTAGTCCTTTGATGAATACATCAAATGCATCAATAGGAATAATAATGTCTTCAATACACGGAACTGCATGTGTACCAGCGGGATTGTAGTCTTTCATCAAGGTGAAGCTATTTCTTCGAATATTCCATAGTGATGTATACACTGCGTTGTCGATGATGCGAGTTGGATGTAATTGTTTACTTACCAAATCATTATAGAGATCAGTAACTTTTTTCTCTATTGCTTGTGGTGTTGATTCACTTATTTCTGCGAGAACAATGAGTTGTGTCTCAGGACCAAAGAATTGATCAACACGCTTCTTGTCTTCTGGAATCAGGAACTCAGCTTTATCGAATGTATGTTTATCAAATGTCTCTACTGCCTCTGGTCCATAGCTCATGATGGTTTTGAGAAGGAGTGGAAGCTCCTCGATACTATGTACTGGTATTGCAATGAGCTGAGGTGATTGTGGTAATGGAACAAGTTTCAATACTGCCTTGGTAATAATTCCCAATGTGCCCTGCGCACCTACAAATATGGGTGTGATATCAATAACATCTCCTTGTGCCGCGATTCTATCGAGACGATAGCCAGAAGCAGCTTTTGGTACTTTACCAATTCGAAGTGTAAGCTCGTCTCCTGCGTCATGACGAAGTGACATCAGTTCGTGTTTGAGTACATCAAGTCGCTCTTTCTGCTCTGCTGTTGTGTTGCTCGCTTCAAGTACACCAGTATTGATAACAACTCCGTCGGGAAGCACTACTTCAAGTCCAAGTACATTATCAATCGTTGCACCGAATCGGATACTCTTCTCACCTGAGGCGTTATTACCAATCACTCCACCGACACCACAGATATCCTTTGACGATGGGTACGGAGCAAACATTAATCCATGTTCACGCGCGAGATCCATGACTGGCTTGAGCATCGTTCCTCCTTCTACAGTTGCGGTATGGGCTTCAGTATCAAGAGTTACCTTGTTCATGTACTTAGTCATATTGAATATGATTCCATCAATAAGTGATCCACCACTCATACAGGTACCACCAGCACGAACACTGAAAGTGCTTTGAGAATTGTTTTTTATTACTTCAACAATCTCTGCTACTGACTTCGGATACACTACTTCGTGTGGTTGTAGTTTGAAAACACTTTTATCCATTGCATGTTCATTGAGAACAGCGATATCCCGAGTAGATTCTATGTGCGACATGTGTTTATTCTAACATCAAACAACGCATTTTCTGAAATGATTATTTCTCTTCAAGGAAACTCTTTGCTTGCGCACGAAACATCTCTGCATATCTACCATTCTGCTTGAGCAATTCTTTGTGATTTCCTGATTCTTTGATCTCACCGTGCTCGATTACAACAATCTTGTCGATACTTTGTGTTGTGTTGAATCGATGTGTGATAAGTATAAGTGAGTTACCTCCAACAGCAGTTTCCATTTGTTCAAAGATATTCATTTCTGATTTCGCATCAATTGCCGCAGTTGGTTCATCGAGAACCAATACAAGTCCATTTCGGTAGATTGCTCGCGCTAATGCAATCTTTTGATTCTGACCCTTTGAAGGCTCAATACCACCGTCAAATTCTTTACCTAACTGCTGCTCGTATTTGTTATCCCAGGTACTAATGAATTCGTCTGCACCAGAGAGCTTTGCTGCATTTTCTACACGCTGCTGTGCAATACCTTCAGAAATTCTTCCCATGGCAATAGATTCAGATGTTTTGAAATCATAGTTCAAATAGTCTTGCAATAACACTGAAAGTGCTGAAGTCCATTCTTCTGTATCGACATCGCGCAAGTCTACACCATTAACCATAATTGATCCTTTTGACGGGTCATAGATTCGCGAAAGCAATTTGATAAGTGTTGATTTACCAGCGCCATTTTCTCCTACAAGTGCAACCTTTTCTCCTGGATTAATAGTGAGATTGATTCCTTTGAGGATCCATTCCTCTCGTCCCTCATATTTGAACCATACGTCCTTGAACTCAATGAGTGGTGCTTTATTGAGATGAAGCTTTATTGGATTCTTTGATCGTGTGATATATGGTTTCGTATCAAGCACTTTATAAATATCGGTAATATAGAGATTTCGCTCTGCTTCGCCCGCAATACTCTTGAGAAGTGAATTAATAGAACCCACGAGCTGACCTAATGCACTTACTACGAATACCATTGATCCAACACTAATAATTCCAGCGACTACATCTTTTCCAATCAAATAGAATGAGATACCAAATCCTACTGCCGAAATAATACTTGCTCCAGATGCATAGACTAGACGCTTGTTATCAACCTTTGCCTGGTCAATTCTGAACTTTCCAAGAATATCTTTTGCTTGGTCAAGAAGATAGTTTGAATTTTGCAGAATCTTTGTCTGTGTAAGACCAATTCTTCCCTGAATGAGGTTTCGAATATGAATGTACTTTCTTTGTCGGGGACTATTTTCTGCCCAAATATGCCAGATTCGCTTGCCGTATTTGAGTTGCACAAGAAATCCTGGCAAAGAAGAAAGAATGACAATAAAGTACACCATCCACCCAAGCTGTGCTGTCACCAGTGTTGCTATGATAATAGTGACAATACTAGTGAAGGTATCGAATTGTCCTTCAACGGAATTGAATATAGGCCAAATGCTTCTGTTGAATGCACGTTGAAGAAGATTCTGGAATTCAGGACTTTCATAATGTCCGAGATCAATCTCTGAACGTTTCTTGAGTACCATAAGCTCCATGCCCTCTTCGAAATGTAACCCCCATTTTTTATCAAGGAAAAGTCGTATCTCAGAAAGAATTCGAGTGAATCCCCACATGGTTGCATATGCAATGATGAGACCGATGATGGTAAGGTTGATTACTGAAAGAGTTTTCACACCTTCGATAATATTGTTAACAATGTCTCCCATTACCTTCGCTTGATAGAGTGGAAGCAAACCAATTACTGCAGTAATGATGAATAGACCAATAGTGAGCCATGGTGCAATACGCATACTGATACCGATAGAACGGAATATGTTCTTTAACATATGGTGAAATTATTTATTTTATAATCCCAAACTCTGAATGTCTGTATAGGTGTTGAGCATCTTTGGAATGGCGAACATGAGACCAATGAGTGGAAGGATGATTGCTGCAACAGTGATGACTGCTGTCCAAAAGAAATAACGCTCAATTTTGATAATTCGTTGCTTGATGTCAGCAAGTTCTGCTTTGATGTCGGGTTCCATGGGAGTTTTTAAGAATAATTTTAATATTGTACCATGGGTAATTTTTTTGTATAGAAGTACTTGATAATTACTAATTATAGTTGTATTATATTGCTCGAATGAAAAGCACTTTGATTGTGAGAATAAAAAGCAAACTAAACAACATCATGAGGGCTCACGTGTTCGCACGTGACCTTCTCTGGAAGACAGATCCTCGATACATGAAGGTGAAAACCTTCTTTGATTTTTTCGAGCAAATTGTCTCTATGGCATACCCTATTCTTGCCGCTGGAGGCATTCAGTGGTTCATGAACTCCTTTGCACAGGATAAAACCGCCTCGGTTACGTTATTAATGTCTATTGCGGTCGGATTTGTTCTCGTGAACACCGGCATGCGATTCATTAGCTCATATCTTGAGGACATGGCAGATGTGTTTCGTGAGGCAGTGGGTTATGCTCTGGAAGAGAACAGGGCTGCAAAGCTAAGTCGAATTCGCTTCCCTTTGTTTATGGACCCAGCGTCTGTAAATATAATTGAGAACTCAAAGATTGACGTCTTTGACCTGAGAGATCTGGCGTTTCTCAAATTAGGGCTCGTAAATCTTTTGATCAGCGTAGTATTCGGTATCGTGCTGAGTATAACGCTGAACCCATTGATTTTCTTTGCCTGTTTCATCCTTGCAATAACAGGAGACAGGATTAAGAGTTTCTTCTGGAAGAAAACAGAAGAAAAGAGAGATGAGCTTGCAGAAAAGGAACGTGAAGGAGATAGTTACCGTATTCACGGCGAGAATCTTGCCAACTTCATGCAGTTCTCTGCATGGGGGCATATTGGTTATATGATTCGTCGTGCGGTGGAGATCAATCGTGGTATCATCGCAACCTACAGAGAAATTAATCGGTCAGAGCGACGTGCACAACTTATTTGGACACCGATTGTTCTGATTACCATTGTGAGTATTGGTCTCTGGATGGTCCATGATTCCTTCAAGCGACCGCAAGGTTTCTTGTATCTTGGAGTGTGGTATGCAGCATTTAAATCAATGACGGGTTCACTGAATGGCTTATTCTCTTTCTGGCGTCATGCCAGAAAGGATGCTCGTAAGTTTGAGCGTTACGATGCATTTCTCAAGCTTGGTGAACGACCTGTAGATGCTGCGAAGCTTCCCGAGGCTCGTTCATACCGGATTACACTCGATCAAGTGGTCTTCAGGTATCCAAGTAGGAATGAAGCAGCTGTTGACGGTCTCAGCCTGACAATCGAGCAAGGTGAGCGTGTTGCGCTTGTTGGAAATAACGGCTCTGGCAAGACAACAACACTGCATCTGCTGTCTGGGTTCCTTGATCCTTTAGCAGGAAGTGTTTGTGTTAATGGACACAACTTGCAAGGAATCGATATAACAAGCTGGTTTCAAGTAATGGGATTCGTTTCTCAGAACTCTGATATTGGAATGACCGTAGGTGAACTCGTCTACGGCTCTGTGCCACCAAGTGAGGCTGAAGCACTCATATGGCAAGCGCTTGAAAGTGTCGGTCTCGCGGAGGTAATACATTCACTTGAGCATGGGATTCGGTCTCGCATCGGTGAGGCATGGAGTGATGGAACTAACTTCTCAACAGGACAGAGTCAAAAGCTCCGTCTCGCAGTTGTCATGTTCAAGGTTCTCTGTGGTAAAGTGAAAGTTGTAATGCTCGACGAGCCAACAGCCAATCTCGACGTTGACTCCAAGACCTCTTTGATCAGCTCACTCGCCAAGTATGGGGTGACACTCATTGTGGCGGTTCATGATCAGAGTCTTCTTCCTCAGTTCACTCGAATTGTGGAATTGTCGGATGGCAGACTTGTTTCAGACAGGACAGTTTAGTTTGCAAAAGCACAACTTTGGCACCTTCGTGTGACCAAAGTTTTTATTTCTTGTTAGTAGATACTCACTCCAATCTTTTCACGCACCTCTTTCATCTTTTCACTAGCTTTTGATCGAGCTTTCTTTCCACCAATGAGGAGAATTTCTTTTACTTTATCGATATCTTTTGCAAGTTCATCTCGACGAGCACGTAGTGGACCGATAAATTCCTTGAGGTCAGCAATCAATGCCTCCTTGAGAATCTTGTACTTACCTTTGTGTTCAGCATAGAGCTTATCGAGATCTCGTGGATGCTTGAAAAGTGAGTGAATTGCGTATACGTTCACAGGAGTGTCTCCAGATGAATCAGTAACAATTCCCATTACCAACTTTTCAATTTCCTCGTCAGTGGCAAAGAGTGGAATAGTGTTTCGGTAGGTCTTTGACATCTTTTGACCATCAGTTCCTGGTACGAGTGATCCATATTCCATAATGAGTTCCTCAGGAAGTTTGAAAGTCTCTTCTCCATAAGTATGATTGAATTTCTTGGCAGTATCACGAGCGATTTCAATATGCTGCTTTTGATCTTGTCCCACTGGTACCACGTCTGCATCATAGAGGAGAATATCTGCTGCCATGAGGAGTGGGTAGTTGAATGTTCCCACGCTGATTTCACTGTTCTTTGCTTCAGCATCCTTGAACGCATGTGCACGTGAGAGGTATGGCATGGTGGTAATAGTATCGAATATCCAACAGAGCTCAGAATGTTCTGGAACATCACTTTGCTTGAATATCACTGCCTTTTCTGGATCAAGTCCGATGGCGAGGTAATCAAGGGCTACATCAAGGATATTCTGTTGCATCTCTTCCCTGTTCTGCGTAGCATTGAGGGCATGATAATCAGCAATCATGTAGTAGCTCTGGTGATCGTTCTGTAGGTCAACGAATTGCTTCATTGCACCGAAATAATTACCGATATGTGGGCGCCCAGTGGGCTTGACCCCTGAAAGTAGGATTTTTTTAGACATGTGGATATATTAACATAATTAATTAATTTATAAATAAAAAACGGTTTTTAGCCGTCAGGACTACAGAATTCCTCGAACGCCCCGTTATTATCGCTTTTCTGAGGTTGTTCAGGGATATGACCCCAACCGCGTACAGCGCCTCTATTCTTTCGAGGTTCGGTAAGAATACTGCGACATAGTGTGCATTGTTGCACTCCATCCACTACCTCTCCGCAAGTGTTGAAATCACATCTTGGACAGTAATAAGCGTTTATTTTCATATCTTAAGAATTCTTTTGGCAAGATCTGCAGCAAATGAGGTGGGCAAGGTTTTTTGGTAGAAAGAGCCTAAAACACACACATCAGCAACGACAACTTCATTATTCTTGACCACCAGTGATCCGATTTCTTTCCACCCATCATCATTCTTGAAAAGAAAAAGCAGTAGAGAGGTCTCATTTTCTTTTTGCTCAATTTCCCATTTAATGTTCGGTTTGGGCACAGGAAATTGATTTTCTACCTCTCTCATGAAAAGGTCGAATAATTCTAAATCAGGTTTGTTCATATATTTAAAGAGCTCTGTGGTGAAATGCAAAAATCCCACCCTCATTACGCAACAAAATTGCATAATAAGGGCGGGATTCTTAAGAATTCGCGGTGCCACCTTACTTGTTTCTTTACCGTCTAACAACGGCTATCTCTGTTACGGGAGATCCCGAATTTCCACGCATCATTTAGATTTTGCAGAAATCATCCTTGTTTACACATATTTGGACCCAATCCCTCAGGCTTTCGCCGAGGGATCCAAATGGATTTTATAGTTGTAATGTCTGGAGAGGATTATAAATAAACTCAAGGTGACTGTCAATCAATGAATTTGAATGAGTTGAGCATGTGCTCTATTGTTTGCCGATCTGACTCATTAGAAATATTTCCTTTTGATATCATAATATCACCATCCGTCCAATCACATTGTTCTAAATCAATATGTTTTTTTAATTCACATGTAACCTCGTAATTTTTAACCTCAACTCTTCCAATGATAAATCCGTCACTACTCCATTTTGAATGAAGTCGATTAGAGAATTTTACCAAAGTTGCGAATACTTGCTTTGAATTTGAAAGCAACAAATTAGTTTCAATTGAAGAGGATGAAATTTGTCTATTGGTTACCAATGATGTCTCTGCTGGGATACCATCTGTTGGAAAACCATTTGGTAGCACTACAAAGCTAGTAATATTTCTGCGGAATCCTGAGCCCGAATCTAGTTTTGTAGAACTAAAAGAAATGGTTGGAAATATCTGATCGTTAATTTCTGTGATGTGCCAATTTTCAGGATAGCTAATACTGAATCCAAAATCTGTGTTTTTGTACTCTTTCCAGACTAGATTTTTATCTATATTTTTTTTATTTAAAAGCAATAGTCCAAGTAATACTATTATTGAAAAAATTAATATCTTTATTATCTTATTCATATAAAAAGGTTTACAATAGCGGTTACTACGCACTATTGTAAACCACAAGCTTACCTTTCGCTATTTGATGATGTGTAGAACTTCGGCTTTTGAAGAGTTCCTACTTTGTAGTCGGTAATCAATCTTCCATCAATCATAGTATTCCTCAAACTGTTATCTTTACCACCTTCGTGATAAATACTTATGTGAATATGGATACCTGTTGAAGCTGCTCCAGATGACCCCATTATTCCAAGTTTCTTTCCCTGTTTGATGTAATCACCTTTTGCAACATTAGGCCAATTAGCCATGTGGCAGTAGACGCTTTGATAACCAGTTTTTACGTCTCCGTCTCCATCGTGGTCGATTTTAACATAGTTACCATTGTATTTTGAATCAGACCCAACCTCATATACCACGCCGTCTGCACAAGCAAGAATTGGAACGTTATTTTGGATAACAGATGCTTTCCCGCTTTTGACAACTGCTACAAAATCAAGAGAATAGTAAGCTTTCTTGGTGTGAAAAGAATCATCAACACCATCCTCTGATTTACCACCGGCCTCAACAGTGAGTCTCCACTCCTTCCCTCCGGGTAACGGCAGCTTGAAGTCGGGCACTTCATCCTTGTAAGTGACCACTGCGCAGGCGCAATCGTCACTATCGGACTCGCGGCTTGGGAAGTAGTAATACTTGTTATCATTCTGCTCCGGATAGAGCAAAATGCCATAGTTCATACTTGGGTCATCTACCCAGTATTCGTAGAGCGCGGTGATGTCGATCACCATTCCGTCCTTCTTGCTGATACTGAAGGGTCCGATGGGATATCCCCTCAAGTTATCAGTGATTTTTGACTTCTTCTCATTCCACGGTGTCGTGAGGAGATAGATGGTGGCAGAGGTAACGAGATTGTTGTTCTTGTTCCGAGCCTTGTCAGGCTTCAGATACAAGACCACCGACTCGATTTCTTTGCTGGTATCCACCTCGCTCCAGTCGAACTTCCAGAAACCGAAATACCGGTCTCCCCACCCACCAATGCGGATGTAGTCTCCGTTCTGAGCTGTTGTTG
>JBDKLF010000033.1:0-12597 GCA_039795755.1 Candidatus Parcubacteria bacterium
AATGGAGGGATCACAAAGAGACTGTAGAGCAACATTGATCCACCTGCGGTAAGAAACACTTTTCCTGTCTTGCCTTTGAGTAACTTATGAAGGCTTCCCCCTGCATATGAGAATGCAAATCCAGCAGTGAACACTGTATCGAAGAAATTCTTCATGATTGCTGGTGCCCCACCCCACCACAATGGATGAACTACTACCAATTCGTTCGCATCGGTAATGAGCTTCTGGAATCGCTCAACATTAGGATGCTTTTCATAATTCTTGATATCTTCGAATCGGAGAAATGAAAGCTCATTCTCTGGAGCATAGAGATCGATTACCTTTACAGTATTCCCTACTTTTTCTGAAGCTTCTTTGTAAGCATTAGCAATCTGATGAGTATGACCCTTACTCGATGGATGCGCGGTCAAAATTAAAATGTTTTTCATAACAAGAGTATACCATTTCCCTTCTATAAAATAAAAAATCCCCCTTACCCTCTTTGACGAAGCAAAGGAGGAGATTTGCGAATGAGATCGAGCACATTAGGTCCTTTCCTTTTGCTGAATTGGCTGGATGAACCACTTGGTGCACCTTTCATTTCAGGATTTGTTTGGACCATAATAATATCAAGCACTTTTAAAGTGCCGTCGTAAATAATTTGAGACATAGTAATGAATAATCTATTGAACACTTTATAACAAAGTTATATATATATGTAAAAAAAGTAACTACTTTTTACCCTTCTTCTTTTTCATCATCTTTTTCCATTCTTCAGTTGTGGTAATAGTTGAAAGATCAGCATTATCTAGGAATATACCACCCTCGAGATGTTCACACTCATGTTGAGCGATTCGAGCCTCAAAGCCCTTTAGATTAATAAGCTCTTTTTTACCAGAAATGTAATCAATATACTCAATTCGAATTGCTTTGTAGCGATTCACTTTTGCCATAATTCCTGGCAAGCTTCCACAACCTTCATACCCGAACTCTGTACCAACAGAATGTTCTATAATTCTTGGATTCACAAATACCTTTGGACCCGTATCAATAAGATTTGGTCGTGTTTTTGTAGGCTTTTGCCATACAATAATTACCTGTGATGACACTGCGATTTGAGGCGCTGCAATACCAACCAAATGTGCAGCTTTGCAAGTTGCAATTAGATCAGCAACAAGTTGTTGTACACCACTCATCTTGTTTAGTTTTTTTGCTTTCTTTCTTAACACAGGGCTTGCATAGCTTACCACCTGTCTCACCTTTCCTTTGATAATTTTTTGCATTTTCATTATCATCATCCTACTCTTCCAAAAACAAAAAGCAATCCATCACTGGATTGCTTTTTGTTTTGTGAATTAAGTATGTATTACTTCAATTCAACCTTAGCGCCTGCAGCTTCAAGATCCTTCTTGAGCTTTTCAGCGTCTTCCTTCTTCATTCCTTCCTTGATCTTTGCTGGAGCTCCGTCAACTACACCCTTTGCTTCCGCAAGGCCGAGTCCGAGAACTTCCTTCACGATCTTGATAACAGCGATCTTTGAAGCGCCGGCATCAGTAAGGTGAACGTCAAACATTGACTTCTCTTCTGCTGCTGGGCCAGCTACTGCTGGACCTGCTACTGCTACTGCAGCTGCAGATACACCGAACTTAGCTTCGAATAATTTTACAAGTTCGTTAAGATCAAGTACTGACATTGTTTCGATAGATTCAACGATAGACTTGAACTTTGCAGGAACTTCTACTTTTGTTTCTTCTGACATAGAATTATTTATGCATTAGTACTACCCTTCTTCTCAGCAATTGCATTGAGTGCAAGTACGAGACCTTGGATAGGTGAATTGATAACATTAACGAACATTCCACGAAGTACATCGAGTGAAGGGATCATAGCGATTTCCATCATCTCAGCTGCATTCTTGAATGAGCCATCGAATACTCCTCCCATAATAGAAATCTTTTTATCGAATTTCTTCTGGAATTCATATACGTTACGAGCCGGAGCAATGAGATCATCCGCAAAGGCGATCGCGAGCTCACCTGGCATATCTGGCATATCACCAGCAATACCAGCCTCGTCAAAGGCTTTTCGCACAAGCGTCTTCTTTGCAACAGTGTAGCCTACCTTGTCCGCGCGCATTGCACGTCGAAGTTCAGTTACCTGAGCTGAAGTAAGACCTTTGAAGTTCGCAAACACAACAGCTTTTGCCTTGGCAATATCTTTTGCTTTTGCGAGTACTTCTGACTTTTTTGCTTTTGTAAGAGCCATTTTCTTTTTGTATAAAACAATAAAGCGACCTTTAATAAATAAAAGGCCGCATAGAGATGCGATGACAGGTATTCCTGTACATAGCCTCGAGAGGATAATTTTTAAATCTTTCGATTCCCCTTGTCTTTGGCCTTTGAAATAGAGATTACAGGAAAATCCTTCCCCCGTCAACACACATTGACAGTGAGTCATATAGTCAGTAATATCTCGGACAGTAACAGCTCCTCGAAAACTGTCACCACCTCGTCTTCCAGACGAAGTATTCCTTGTAATGTCGGCTATCATGCTTGACCTTGGAATCACTCGAGAACAGAAAGAAAGACAAACCATTATGGCACAAAACGCATATCACGCCTCCATCGAAGGCGCACAACACGGGGCGAAAACTCTCGCTCAATTCCTCGACTACGCAAAGGCAGCTGGTGCTGCCGGTGCACAGCCGAGCAACTACATGTTCAACAATGGAAAAGGTGGCTTCAAGAAGCCAAAAGAGATCCGAGCAGCATTCGAAGATCGCGAAATGAAGCTCGATGGCATATCGGCACACTGCCCGTTCTGGATACACACATCCATCTGGACCGGCACGAAGTCGGGTCACCCGTTCATGTCGCCGGAGATAGCAAAGTTGTCTCCCGAAAAAATCGAGAAGTGGCACGAGACCTACCTGCTCAAACTCATGGATCTCGCAGCCGAACTGGGTGTGAAATCTATGCCCATGTTCTGGGGTGTCGCTTTCGGCTGGGAACTGGCAACCGGATATCCTTGGGGATTCTGGGCCGGACCCGGCTTCGATCTGCTCGCAGAGGGCAAGGACCGCTTCGTAAAGAAGACCCGGAAGCTCCGCGACCACGCTCGCAAGCTCGACATCTACCTCTGCCATGAAATTCACCCCGGCACGGCAGCATCCACCGCAGACGACTTCAACATGCTCGTCGACATCTGCGACGGCGACCAAACCGTCGCAGTAAACGCCGATCCTTCCCATTGCTGGGAGGGCGAGAGCTGGGAGACACGCTTCAACAAAGTTGGCAAGCGCATCTACGCAGCGCACGTGAAGAACTTCGTTATTCGCCCTGGCCTCCCCTTGCGCAGCATGGAGCCGAGCTGGCCTGGACGTGCAATGCAGTTCACAGATCTCGGCAGCGGAGACCTGAACATGCACCGCTACGTCGAGCTCCTGCTCGCCGTCGGCTACAAAGATCGCTACTGCAAATTGCACGGCACCACGAGCGCACCACTCGTCGTAGAGGCCGAGAGCGCCTGGAAGGAGCTCGACTACTGCTCAGCCGACGGTATCCAACATGTCGCCAAAAACCTCTGCTTCCCGCAAGCTGCCGGGAGCTTTGAGAAAGGCATGGGTAATGCCGACAAAAAGAAATAGCTGAAGAAGCTGGCAGTGACAAAAATCAAAACACCGGAACCTTCACAGGCTCCGGTGTCTTTTATTTATACTGAATATTACTTCCCTAATGTTTTTCGCATCTCGTCGTTCTTGAGATCGCATGCTTCGTAATGTGTTGCTACCAATGATGCGAGCAATTGGAAGAAAGTTGCTACTCCCGCAATCGCAAGGATCATCACCAACATCGCAGTTCCTGCTGATGCAACATAGAGAATAAATGTTGCAAGTGTGGTCCAAATTCCTACACACCATACACAATCAAGAAGATTGGTAAGGAGTCGTCGGTATCCAGGTCCTACGGGAGTCTTGGTAACATACGCTTCATCCCCCTCTTCTACTACCTTGATATGATACGAAATTCGATCACGAACATATCCAAACATTGAATCAAAACAGAAAAATCGAATCAATCTAAATGACGCAAGTGCCATGATGAAAATATCAACTCCTGTAATCTTTGGCATCACAAATATACCTTTCACAATGAGCGCGTACGCAATCGCACATACTGCAATGAATGTCGCTGTGGGCGAGAAGAAGTTATACATTGACTGCTGGTAATCTGAAAGCTTTTGTTTGATCATATAATTATATTTGCTCACCTTTAATAAATCCTGCAATTCGTTCCTTGTACTTATTATACAGGTACCCTACCACCAACAACACTACTCCTAATATTCCATATGCCACAAATCGATAGATGTCTGAGAGACCCGCAGTGTCAAATAGGAAGATCTTTATAATAACAATAGTGAGCAATACTACTGAGAGTTTTCGTGCTGAAATAAGTTTCTTGGCAATTCCGAGTACCAAGAGTCCAACTCCATACAAGAGCCATGTTACTGATATGGTAACTCTCTCAGCGTTCACTCGAGAAGTACTCTCTGAAATAGTCTCAAAGTAATACATGATCTCACGAGTAATAGCAGCTAATGCAATAATGTTTGCAACAATAAATCCTCCCTTTGCAATCAAGTTTCGCTCATCATGAGCAATTGGTTTAATAATGTCTCTTTCAGTAAAGACAACTTCAGCCCTTTGAGCATTGTATACAGCATACGCAATCACCAGTAATAATCCCGCATACACCAATGACAATACAATTCGTTCATTAAAGAATGGTGTAGTGATCTGATACGACATGAAGTATCCATTCATCACCGCTACACCTGCCGTGATATAAGATACTACACGTATACTTCGTGACCCATACTCCATTCCAAGCAACACTCCAACACTTGCAAGAATCATATAAAGCAGCGGTAATAAATCTGTAGACTTATTGAACATATCAACTTCAAGCGACGACATGACTGCCACGAGCCCAAGACTTACAAAAATGAGTGTGTTGATATGTGTACGAGGCTTTGCTTCAGAGAAGACTGATACGTTTTCGTCTTTGAATCTATTTCTATTCACATGATACAACACAATCATTACTATCATCATGATCACAATAGCCATAGCAGACAAGAATATCTTGTTCAAGATAAACATTTCTGACGTTTGTACTCCAGACATAATACGATCAATTGCAATAACACGAGATGCTACACCTATGAACAATGCTGTAGAGAAAAATGCAGCAATCGATGATCCAATCCATGTTGCAATAAGACCGAATATAATTGCCTCTACTGCCCAGAACAATGTCACTGTTGAATAATCAAATGCTACAGGTACTGCAAGTGTGAGAAATCCCAACGCGAATGCACCTGATTCATAACGGAAATATGATGGAGCTTGCTCGGTAGCTCGTACCATATACCACGTAATTCCATAGAACAATGCAAAGATAAGTGTCATCATTCCCAAGGCATATGAACTAAGTATTTGATTAAGCACTATATACAGCGATATATAGAACATAAATGCTGAACCAGCAGACACTACATAGTCTTGCTCGTTCAAAGCACTCTTGTCTTTCATATAACGAAGCAATGCAGCGACAAAGAATACAATGAAATTGATCACAAGGAATATCGAAGATGCGAGTTCATTTCCCTTATCGAGTCCTGATGATGCATAAAACATCAAACATGTACCCACAAGATTAGTGACCGTAACACTTGACCACTTGAACCACACCGAGGTACTTACTGAGTAGAGATTAAGAATAGTGAGATAGGTGAAGAAATATCCTATATCTGATGGATTGCTACCGAGAAGAAAAGGTGTAAGGTATGCACCTACCAATGCCCACACAGCAAACACACTTGAACGAACATACGTTGATCCAACCATTCCTATTACACTTATTACAAATATCATTGTAAGTGCTGTTGCATACGACACGAGATGATACGATGCATGGGAAGCATATGCCGATATGTACATGAGACCAAGTCCGGCACCTGCAACTATTCCTGCATAGTCAGCATATTTATTTCTCAAATAATACCCAATACCAAGACAAATCACACCTGCACCAATTCCTAACAACACTCTAAGTGGTTCAGTAATAATATTGTGAACAAACGCATATCGAAGCAAGAATCCAAGTGCCATCACAAGTGCCAATGCACCAATACCAGCGAACCATGTTCCCGTCTTTACCTCATCATGTGTTTGTTCTCTTGTATACACCGGAAATGGAGATTGAACCGGATTTGCAATTGGTACTGCCGATGATGTAGTAGATACAACCGGTTGTATCACTGGCTCAGGAGTAGCCACTGAAGCAACTGTTACTGGTGCAGGAGACACTTGAACACTTTGTGATTTTTTTTCTAATACCGTAATTCTATTTGATAATGAATTAACTTTTACTATTAAAATAATAAAGATAATAATTGCAATAAATGACATACCAGATATTGTATCATTTCAACATCATACAAAAAACACCTCGGATATACCGAGGTGTTTTTTGTTAGTTTGTTTATTACGCCTTTCGAGCTTCTACAATTTCCTTCTCAACGTTACCTGGAACCACTTCATAGTGATCGAATTCCATAGTCGCTGTACCTCGTCCTTGTGTCATAGATCGGAGATCAGTAGTGTATCCGAACATTTCCGCGAGAGGAACCATGGCCTTGATTGCCTTGTTCATACCTCGGTCTTCGATACTTTCGATCTGACCTCGCTTTGATGACAATGATCCAGTAATATCTCCCATGTACTGTTCAGGAGTTACTACTTCTACCTTCATAATAGGTTCCTGAATTACTGGCTTCGCGCGCTTGGCTGCATCCTGGAATGCCTGTGATGCTGCAATCTTGTATGCGATTTCTGATGAGTCTACATCGTGATATGAACCATAAGTAAGTTCACATGAGACATTAGTCATTCGGAATCCTGCAACGATACCTCGATCCATTGCTTCTCGTACTCCCTTGTATACCGCTGGGATGAATTCTCCTGGAATTACACCTCCCTTAATAGAATCAATGAATTCGAATCCATCTTCACGCTGAATATTCTTTGGCATCTTCTTGTCTGCTGGCCATGCTTCCATAGGCTTGAGAGTAAGCTTCACGTGACCGTATTGACCCTTACCTCCGGTCTGCTTCACGTACTTATGCTCAGCTTCAGCAGTTCCGAGCAATGCTTCTCGATATGCTACCTGTGGCTTACCAACGTTTGCTTCTACTCCGAATTCACGCTTCATTCGGTCTACCATGATTTCGAGGTGCAATTCTCCCATTCCTGAGATCAATGTTTCTGCTGTATCAGGGTTAGAAGTAATTCGGAATGTTGGATCTTCATCTCCAAGCTTCTTCAACGCCATACCCATCTTTTCTTGATCGGCCTTTGTCTTTGGTTCAATTCGAAGTGATACTACTGGTTCAGCAAATTTAATAGGATCGAGAATAATTGGCTTCGCTTCATCACAGAAAGTGTGTGAAGTCTTTGCTTCCTTGAGACCTACCGCTGCAGCAATTTCTCCAGCATATACTTTCTTTACTTCTTCTCGCTTATTCGCCTGTAATCGTACAATTCGTCCCAATCGTTCCTTGTTACCTGTTGTTGAGTTGTAGAGGTATGATCCTGCTTCAACAGTTCCTGAGTATACTCGGAAGAAGGTAAGCTGACCTACGAATGGATCTGTCTGCAATTTGAAAGCAAGTGCAGAAAACGGTTCTGTATCTGACGCGTGTCGAACGATCTCTTCTCCTGTTACAGGATCAAGACCTTTAACTGGTGGAACGTCGAGTGGTGATGGGAGGAAATCTACTACTGCATCAAGGATCAACTGTGTTCCCTTGTTACGGAGAGCTGTACCTGTAAATACTGGGAAAATCTTGTTAGCAATAACAGACTTTCGCAATGCTGCCTTGAGCTCATCAATAGAATATTCCTTACCTTCGAGGAATCCTGTCATCATAGCTTCGTCTTCAGATACAATCTTTTCAACGAGTTCAGCTCGATATTTTTCAACATCAGCTTTCATGTCTTCTGGAACATCGTAAGGAATAACCTTTTCTCCCATGTCTCCTTCGAACTTAAATGCCTTTCGTGTGAGGAGGTCAATTACACCTGAGAAATTTTCTTCAGATCCAATTGGAAGTTGTGCTCGAACAGCGTTCTTGTTGAGACGATCGAGAATAGATGCATATGATCGTTCGAATGAAGCACCCATTCGGTCGAGTTTGTTGATGAAGCAGATTCGTGGCACCTGATACTTATCAGCTTGGCGCCATACGGTCTCTGACTGTGGCTCTACTCCGGCTACTCCGTCGAATACTACTACTCCTCCGTCGAGTACCTTGAGTGATCGTTCCACTTCTACCGTGAAGTCTACGTGACCTGGGGTATCAATAATGTTGAATCGAACTTTCTTTGAAAGGTCAGATCCCATGTATGTTGGATTCCAGAAACAAGTGATCGCAGCGGCGGTAATAGTGATACCTCGCTCTTTTTCTTGTTCCATCCAGTCGGTAGTCGCTTCACCTTCGTGAACTTCCCCGATTTTGTGCTGTGAACCAGTGTAATAAAGAATACGTTCTGACGTAGTTGTCTTGCCGGCATCGATGTGCGCAATGATACCGAAGTTTCGTGTGCGCTCTAATGGATAATCTCTGTTCATATATATGTATAAAACACTAAAAATAATAAACCTCCATCAACAATGAAGTATCCGCGATTGTAACGTAAAAACAGAGAAAAGTCTAATTGGTAACCTGCTTTCGCTTCATAATCACCGGCTTCAATATACCCATCACGAGAAGTCCCACTGATGCAGCGAGAAATATTCCACCGATAACATCAGAGAACCAGTGCACACCGAGATACAATCGACTGATTGCAACCGCGAGCGCATATACCGCCGCACAAATAATTACTATATACCGAGTGAGCTTGTGGGGAATAGCAACAATTGCTGCCCAGATAATCATCATTGCGAGAATTGCTGAAGCAGAAGCGTGACCCGAAGGATAACTCCATCCACCAGCATGAATAATATGATCAGTAGGTCGTAGTCGATGAAATGAATCTTTCATAAATCCTGTAATCGCATTGGTCCCCGCAAGACCTGCAAGAATACCAAGTGACACTTCAATATGACCAAAGACAGCGGTAAGTAATCCGAGAATCACGGTGAAATGAAGTACGAATTGATAATCACCAAGACTTGTCACCCACATCATGGCAGCATTAGCTGCATGTGTACGCATATTTACAAAAGTACTCATCACTTCCCCATCAACCACATGAACCGCCTTGCTTGCATCAACTGCACAGAATCCAAGAATGAGAAATAGTTCAAAGAAGATCACTGAGCACATAAAATACAAAATATGTTTTTTGAATAATTTCATACTCTGTATCATAACAAAAAAATCCCCTGTACGGGGATTTTTTGTAACCAGAGATAGTTGATTACCACGCAAAGTGAGCAAATGCCTTGTTGGCTTCTGCCATCTTGTGAGTGTTTTCTCGCTTCTTCACTGCTTCACCTTCATTCTTGACCGCAAGAACAATTTCTTCAGCAAGCTTCTGTGCCATTGGCTTACCCTTCTTTGCTCGTGCAGCTTCGATAACCCACTTCATTCCGAGGAATTGTCGTCGTTCAGCTCGAACTTCTCGAGGAACCTGATAGTTCGCTCCTCCTACTCGTCGTGATCGTACTTCCATGATTGGAGCTACGTTCTTGAGAGCAGTATCGAAGTATTCGATAACGTTTTCTACTTTCTCAGAATTCTTGATGATTTCAAATGCACCGTACACGATCTTTCGAGCAGCATTTTTCTTTCCACTCGACATAACGTAGTTGATGAATTTTTCTACTTTGTCTGAACCGAATTCAATATCCGGCTTAACAATATTTCTATTTTTTACAGGTCTTCGCATGGTGGTAATTATTTAGTCTTAGGTCGCTTAGTACCGTAATGTGATCGCTCCTTTCGTCGCTTCTCTACTCCCTGTGCATCGAGTACACCTCGTACAATAGAGTATCGGAGACCAACGTCTCGAACCTTCTTACCACTGAGCATTACTACTGAGTGTTCCTGAAGGTTGTGTCCTTCACCTGGAATATATGCAGTTACTTCAATTCCGTTCTTCAATCGTACTCGGGCAATCTTTCGAATCGCTGAGTTAGGCTTCTTTGGGGTCTTGGTAGTCACCTTCACACATACACCTGACTTGAATGGAGACATATAATATGTCGGTCGATTCTGGATCGCGTTGAATCCACGTCGAAGAGCAGCAGCTTTAGCTTTTCGCTTTGGCTTTACTCGGCTTCGTTTTATAAGTTGATTAACTGTTGGCATTTTAAATATTTATTTAATCGGAAAATTCAGAAGATTCTCTAAGTCCAGCAAAGACCGAGAAAATATTCAAGAAACCCTCCGTGGGGACTACCAGAGCAACATCTTCTAGTTAGTACGGGTACTTTACTATATATATGTGATTTGGTCAAAGGCTACTCAGTTGGGGCTGCTTCAGGAGCAGGTTCTGATGTTGATGGCTCTGGAGTATTCTCAACAGGATCAGGAGTGGAGGCACCTGCTTCACTATTGTCAGTTGTCACTGATTCGTCTCCTGCTGGCTGTTCTTCTCCCATGTCATCTTCTTCTGTGGCAGAAGCAGTATCGTTACCGTTTCCGCTAACTTGATCTGAACTAGTTGCGGTTGCGTTTTCACTATTATCATTAGTGTTATCTGATGAGTTTATAGGCGCAGCTGCTCCTCCCGCATTAATAAGTAGCTCTTTGAATTGTTCTTTGGTGATACAGACATCATCAACACAGACTTCTCCTTGTACTTTGAACTGACTTCCGTCAGATGAGAACCATGCAAGTATCGGCTTCACCTGTGACCATAGTTCTTGAATGGCTTTGGTAAGAATTGCAGTGAATTCAGAATATCGCACAGATTGAATTTCACCTTCTGGAGTACGTGCAGTAAGACGTGGGTCGATTTCATATACCTCTTCTGCAATAAGACCCACGTGAATATCTTCAGGACTTCCTGTCTTGAGTGTGTAGCTTACTGGTCGTAATTTCTCAATAATATCTAACCCCGCAGTAAGGTCCTTTATATTATTCTTGAATCGTTTTGAAGAAACCACACAATCAGTTGCCCCTGGATTGTAGGTAATTCTTCCAGGACTCTCACTTCCAATACATAATGCACCCACATTTCCAAAAGCCCCAACATCACCTATATAAGACGTATCGAGATATGTAGGACCATGTATGGTGAAGTAATTTAGAGGTGAACTGAATCCTCCAAATTCAACATAGTTTGAGGCACTATTAAGGTATGCATAATTTGTACCAAGAGTAAGCCCAGCGAATACCGGGGTATCAGATGTGTTCAAATCTTGGTTGAAAGGACTCGCGGCAGTTACCCCAGTGAGATTCGAACCATCACCGTAATAACTTCCCGTAACATGTACATCTTGAGTTATGTACAAAGAATCATCGACAGTTACTGCACCTGTATTTGCACCTCCACTTTCTGGATTATAGATACTTCCATAATTAGGAGTGATTGCAAGCACCGCTTGATTTCCAGTACTGTACCATTCAGTAAGATTAGCACTCTGCCCTGTTTGTCCCGGCTTAATAGTAAGTTTCACCCCTGTTCCACCTGAATTATTATCTCCGATAGTTAACCCTGAACTACTATTATTCCAAATAAACTGATTATCTCCCGAAAGAGTTCCAGCATTATTATATTGCACCTGAGTATCACCACCTGCTGCAGCTGGTATAAACGCAGAGCCGTTCTTATAAAGAGATCCTGTGAAGTTAATGTCACCTGTAACATCAAGTGTGTATTGAGGTGTTCCGTTATTATTAACAGAGAGTCTGCTATTAGTCTTGTCCCAGAATAGTCCTGTACTGAAATCAAGATCACCTTCACCATTTCCATAATATAGTACACCTGGACCTGCACCAGCAAAGACTGAACCATTTTGATAGAGATCACTACTGAAATTAATATTTCCAACAACATCCAGGTTATATGCTGGGTTATTATTATTAATTCCCACTTTACTACTCGATCCAGTAATATTGTGTACATTGTAGATATCTTTGCCTTTTACATCTATCCCCCCATAGAAATCTGAAGCGAATAAGGTTGATGTCGCAATAAAATTCCGAGCAGCAACTTGACCATTTACAGATAATTTAACATACGGTGACGTAGTACCGATTCCTACATTTCCATTCTGAAGCACATAGAGCGATGATGCTGCAGTGAGACCTCCTGCAAAAGTCGAAGTGGCCGATGTTGAAGTAGCGGTGAAATATGATGACTTGGTGAATCCATCAATAATTGCATTTCCTGATCCTACAGAAAGTGCAGCTGCTGGAGTGCTTGTACCAATGCCCAGATTTCCATTATCTAGAATAGTAACTTTTGGCACACCATCACTGTTTGTAGCCTGGAACAAAAGACCCGTAGTGTTTCCACCTCCTTTTATAGAAAGTGTGGCATAAGGACTTGTCGATCCGATTCCAACTTTCTCGCCTTTTATTACAATAGAAGGAATA